>JANMTD010000578.1:0-17452 GCA_031390075.1 Deltaproteobacteria bacterium
CGATGAAGCCGACGTAGGGCGTCGGGAGCTCGCGGTACAGGACGAGCAGATCGACGTCCGAGTGGATCGACATCTCCCGCCGCGCGAAGCCGCCGACCGCGATCACGCAGAGGCCGCCTTCGAGGGCACCGCCCCGCGCGAGATGCAGGCCCTCCGCCAGATCGAAGAGCCGCCGGATCAGCCGGTCCGTGAGATCCGAATTGACCTCGTTCACGACCCGGCCGGATTGCGAGCGTCGATGGAGGGCCGCGAGATGCTTGCGGACCTCGGCGAGGTAGCGGCGGACCGCCGGTGCGACGGCCGCCTGTCGCGCGTCGGGCTCGCTGGGGAGCTCCGCCAGGAAGGCGTCGATCGACGGCGCCTTCTCCACTAGCGCACCCCGCCGGCGAGATTGGCCTCCGGAGAGTGCGAAGCCAGCCCGAGCTCGACCTGCTGGCGGTAGCGCTCGATGCCCTCGGCGATCCGCTCCGCCAGCACCTGCTGATAAGGAGCGCTCCGGAGCAGCTTCGCGTCGTCGCGATTGGTGACGAAGCCCGTCTCGACGAGCAGCGAAGACATGCTCGACATGAAGAGCACGTAGAAGGGCCCCTTCTTCACGCCGAGATCCGGCAGCGTCCGATCCCGCGAGCGGGCGCCGCGGATCACGTTCGAATGTACGAGTCCCGCGAGCTTCTCCGAGTGATTGCCGACCTCGTCGGCCTGGAGGGTCGCCAGCGCGCGCTGGAGCGGATCGAGCTTCCAGGCGGGGATGCCGTTCTCGCGGGCGGCGACGTCGAGGCTGTGGCGCTCGTGGTTGCGGTCGAGCGTATAGGTCTCGATGCCGCGGGCCTTCGCCCGGGCCGAGGCATTGGCGTGGATCGAGACGAAGACGTCGCCGCTCGCGGATTCGGCGATCGCCGTCCGCTCCTCGAGACTCCGCGTCTGGTCGCCCTCACGGGTGAGAATGACCTCGAAACCGCGCTCCTCGAGGCGCTGCGCGAGGAGCCTTGCGATCACGAGATTCACGTCCTTCTCGCGCAGGCCCGCGATGCCCGTCGCGCCGGGATCGGAGCCGCCGTGACCCGGATCGACGATGATCTTCTGGACCCGTCGCAGGCCCGCCGGCAGTCTCCCGCTCGGATCTTGGCGGAGGTCGCTCTTCCGATTCCCGAAGACGTCGATCACGATGCGCGCCGGGCTCGCCAACGTGAAGACGCGGTGATGGTCGTAGCGCTCGAGGTCGATCACGATGCGGGTCGTGCGGATCGTGTTCTGGCCGAGCCGCACGCCGCGCAGCAGGCCGTCTCCGACCGGAATGCCGCGGTCGTAGCGCAGCCCGACCCAGATGCCTGGCATGTCGAGGTAGATGCGCTCGGGCCGACCCGCCGGCGTGTTGGCCGCCAGGCGCACGAGTCCGGTCCGCGGCAGCTCGACGTCGCGCGAGAGCTCGACCACGACCCGCGTGTACCCCGGATAGGACCAGCTCCGGACCTCGCGCACGTCGCCGAGTCCCGGCGGCCGCTCGACCGCGGCCAGCAGCGGCAGGCAGGCGAGCAGGATCGCGATGCAGAGTCCTCGTTCGCGGCGCTTCAAGCGGATCCCTCCTCGCCGTCATCGCCGCTCGCCAGCGCGAGATCTTCTCGCGCGCGGGCCAGCCAGGTCAGGGCATCGAGGGGGGTCATCACATTGCTGTCGAGATGGCGCAGTGCATCGAGGGTCTTCGCCTCAGCCGCAGCGCGCGGGGAGCGCTTCGGCTCGAGGGCGAGCACGAGCTGTCCATCGCGGGTCTTCGTCGGACTCGGCTTCACAGCGCCACCGGGCAGCGCGCCCGCCTCGAGGTCCTGGAGGATCATCCGCGCGCGCTCGATCACCCGCGGCGGCAGCCCCGCGAGGCGCGCCACCTGGATTCCGTACGAGCGACTCGCACCGCCCGGCACCAGCCGCCGCAGGAAGATCACTTCGTCGTTCCACTCGCGCACCTCGAAATGCGCGTTCGCGATCCGCGGCCGGGACTCTTCGAGGGCCACGAGCTCGTGGTAGTGGGTCGCGAACAGCGTGCGCGCCTCGGCACCACGGGTGTCGTGGAGATACTCGGCGACGGCCCAGGCGATCGAGAGGCCATCGAAGGTCGACGTGCCCCGGCCGATCTCGTCGAGGATGACGAGGCTCCGGCGGGTGACCTGCGACAGGATCTCCGCCGTCTCGCGCATCTCGACCATGAAGGTCGACTCCCCCTTCGCGAGCCGATCCGAGGCGCCGACGCGGGTGAAGACCCGGTCGACGACGCCAATCCTCGCCGACTCGGCGGGCACGAAACTCCCCATCTGGGCGAGCAGCACGATCAGCGCCACCTGGCGGAGATACGTACTCTTGCCCGACATGTTGGGCCCCGTGAGCAGCAGGATCTGCGGGCCGGCGGGATCGAGGCGGGCATCGTTGGGCACGAAGCCGTCCGCCCCGCGGCGACCCAGGACGGATTCGATCACCGGATGACGCCCCGCCTTGATCTCGAGACCCTCGCTCTCGTCGACGACAGGTCTTATCCAGCGCTTGCGTCGCGCGACCTCCGCGAGGGAAGCGAAGCTATCGAGCGTCGCGACGCGATCCGCCGCCGCCCGGATCTCCGGACTCGATTGCCCGACCCGCACGCGCAGCGATTCGAAGATCTCCCGCTCGAGCTTCGCGGCCCGCTCGTTGGCACCCATCACGCGGGCCTCGACCTCGCGCAGTCCCTCGGTCGAGAAACGCTCGACGTTGGCGAGGGTCTGCTTGCGCTCGTAGTCGGCGGGCACCTTCGCGAGCTGGGACTTCGCGACCTCGAGGGCGTAGCCGTGGACCGGATGGAAGCGGATTTTCAAGCTCGAAATCCCGCTCCGCTGGCGCTCCTCGGCCTCGAGCCCCGCGATCCACTCGCGCCCCTTGCTGGCGCTCTCGCGCAGCGCGTCGAGATCGCTGCGGTAGCCCTCGCGGATGTAGCCCGTCTCCTGTGCGCCCCGGGAGCCGCGGGCGATCGTCGGCGGCTCGTCGATCAGCGCCTGCTCGAGCAGCTCGAGCAGCTCGGGTAACGGCTCCGGGGCCTCGAGCGGCAGTGCGTTCACCGAAGGCGCCTCGAGCCATCCTCCGTTCGCGGCAAGATCGTCCTCGCGCAGGGCGGCGACGATTCGCGGAAGCGCGCGCAGCGACGCGCGCAGCGCCCCGAGGTCCCTGGGAACGGCGCCCGGGCGGATCGACTTCGCGAGCAGCCGTTCGAGATCGCGGATACCCGCCAGGGCCTCGCGCAGACGGCCCCGCAACCGGTCGCGTTCCACCAACGCCTCGACCGCGTCCTGGCGGGCGGCGATCTGGCGCGGCGAGCGCAGGGGATAGGCGAGCCAACGCGCGAGCCGGCGTGCACCGAGCGCGCAGGCCGTCAGGTCGAGCTCCGCCAGCAGGGTTCCCGCGCGGCTGCGGTCCTCGCTGCTCTCGAAGAGCTCGAGGTGGCGCCGCGTCGAGGCGTCGAGGACGACCGTGTCCGCCAGCGCATAACGCGAGAGCGTCGGCGGCTGCTCCACCGCGAAGGGTTGGTTCTCCGCCAGGTAGTTCGCGACGGCCCGGGCGGCCCGGGTACCGGAGTCGCCCCCGACGAGCTCCATTCCCGGCCAGGAGCCCGGCCAGGAGCCCGGCCTGGAGCCCGGCGAGGACGTGTGCGTGCGCAGGGACTCGAACGCGACCGCGGGCATGGGTCTCACGACGACCGGTCCGAGGGCCTGCTCGAGCTCCGTCCGACAGGCCTCGAGGGCCCAGGCCGGGACCAACACCTCCCGCGGCGCGATGCGAGAGAGCTCCTGTACGAGCGCATCGGGCAGGACGGCGACCGCTTCCGACCCGGCGCTGCCCTCCTCGATGACCAGCTCGGTCGCCCGAAAATCACCGGTCGACGCGTCGAGCACGGCGAGGCCGAAGCGACGAGGCGCCGGCCGACTTTCGGACGCAGCGGGCGGCGCCGGAAGACAGAGCGCGACCAGCGCGACGACCGTCCGGCCATCGAGGCCCTCCGGATCGCCGACCAGGCCCGGGGTCACGACCTCGACGACTTCGCGGCGGACGAGCCGTCGGCCGGCGAGCTCGCGCGGATCTTCGACCTGCTCGCAGATCGCGACGCGGTGGCCCAGCTCGGTGAGGCGTTTGATGTGCGCGTCGGCTGCGTGGACCGGAACGCCGCACATGGGCACGGCGTCGGGCTTTCCCTTGTCGCGGGTCGTCAGCGCGATATCGAGCAGCGGCGCCGCGCGCTCCGCGTCGCCGAGGAACATTTCATAGAAGTCGCCCATCCGGTAGAACACGATCGCGTCCGGATGAAGCGCCTTCACCTTCAGGAACTGCTGCATCATCGGCGTCGCGAGCGCGGCTACCGTCACGAATGTCCCTGCCCGAACGAGGTCCGAGCGACCGACTCGTCGACCTCGGCGCGCACGCTGCCCGAGAGCGGCAGCGAACGCAGCTGATGGATCTCGCTCTCGAGTCGGGCGATCGTCGATCGGTAGTGGCGGTTCAGGATGCGCAGTCGGAGCCAGGCGAAGCCGACGACGAAGGCACCGAGGCCCACGCCGATGCCGGCCGCCACCGACAACGCCCACCAGACTTCGACACTCGGCAGCTCGACCCACACCAGATCGAGATCGACCGCGCCGGCATTGCCGGACCGGAACGACCAGCCGATCCAGAGCAGGCCGAGCGTTGCCGCCACGACCAGGACGGTTCGCAATCCCTTCATCCGTCTGCCTCTCCCCCCGAAGAAGCGGGCCGCATGCGCTCAGCCGATGGCCGATGCCGCCGTCGTCTCGTCGTCGTCATCCTCGTCGTCGTCGAGAGACGCCTTCGGCGCATCGTCGACCATCTCCTTCAATTCCTTACCGACCTTGAAGAAGGGAGTCCGCTTGGCGGTGATGTGCACCGGATCGCCCGTCTTCGGGTTCCGGCCATCGCGCGCCTCGCGAATTTTCACCTGGAAGGATCCGAATCCGCGAATCTCGATGCGATCGCCGGAGCGCAGCGCCTCGATCATCGCGTCGAAGATCGTGTTGACCACGACCTCGGTGTCCTTCTTCGAAATGTGCGGTGTGCGCCGCGCCACTTCCTCGATCAAGCCGCTTTTCGTCATGCAGACCCCCGGACGTCGAGCACGGTGAAGCGAAAAGGGGCGCCCGGGATTCCCGGGCGCCCCGACTCCTCACGAGTCCGAATTCTCCCGCTTCTGGGCTTGCAGCTTCTCGGCCAGCAGATCCCCGAGCGTGGTGGTCTGGCTCGAGGCCTGTTGGGCCGCCTGCTCACGCAGCGCTGCCCGCTCCGATTTGTCGGTCACGGCCCGGATCGACAACGAGATCTTCTGCTCGTTGGCGTCCACCTTGACGACGAGGGCGGTGACGGTCTGGCCTTCCTTGAAGTGCTCGGCCGGCACGTCGATCCGCTGCGGAGCGAGCTCCGAGCTGTAGATCAGCCCGTCGATGCCGTCCTCGAGGCGCACGAAGACACCGAAATCGGTGACGCTCGTGACCGGCCCCGTGACCTCGCTGCCCACCTTGAACTTGCGCAGGATGTCGTCCCAGGGATTCGGCAGCAGCTGCTTGATGCCGAGGGAGAACTTCTCGTTCTCCTTGTCGATCTTCAGCACGATCGCCTCGACCGTATCCCCCTTCTCGAAGCGCTCCGACGGATGCTTCACCTGCTCGGTCCACGAGATGTCCGAGACGTGCACCAGGCCGTCGATGCCCTCTTCGAGGCCGACGAAGATCCCGAAGTTGGTGATGTTGCGGACCTGGCCGGACACACGCGTGCCGACCGGGTAGCGCTCCTCGATCACCGTCCAGGGATTCTCCTCGATCTGCTTCATGCCGAGCGAGATCTTGCGGTCCCGTTCATCGACGTCGAGCACGACCGCCTCGACCTGATCGCCGATCGAGACGACCTTCGACGGGTGCTTGACTCGCTTGGTCCAGGACATCTCCGACACGTGCACGAGGCCCTCGATGCCCGGCTCGAGCTCGATGAAGGCGCCGTAGTCCGTCAGCGAGACGACCTTGCCGTGAATGCGCATCCCGATGGGATAACGCATGCCGGCGTCGATCCACGGATCGGGCTGGATCTGCTTGAGACCCAGCGAGACCCGCTCGGCCTCGGCGTCGAACTTCAGCACCTTGACCTTGATCTCGTCGCCGACCTGGAAGAGCTCGCTCGGATGGTTGATGCGACCCCAGGACATGTCGGTGATGTGGAGCAGACCGTCGATGCCGCCGAGATCGATGAACGCGCCGTAGTCGGTCAGGTTCTTGATCACGCCGTCGAGGATCTGGCCTTCGGAGAGCGAGCCAAGCGTCGTCTCGCGCATCTTCTTGCGCTCGGTCTCGAGCAGCGCCCGGCGCGAGAGCACGATGTTGCCGCGCCGCTTGTTGAACTTGATGATCTTGAAGCTCGCCCGCTCGCCGAGCAGCGCCTCGAGGTTGCGCACGGGCCGGAGGTCGACCTGCGAGCCCGGCAGGAATGCCTTGACGCCGATGTCGACCGACAGGCCGCCCTTCACGCGGGCCACGATCACGCCCTCGACGGCGCGCTCGCTGTCGAATGCGTTGCTGATCTCGTCCCAGACCTGCAGTCGCTCGGCCTTCTCCTTGGACAGGATCAGCTGGCCGTCTTCGTTCTCGACCTCTTCGACGAGGACCTCGACCTCGTCACCGACCTTGACGGTGACGACGCCTTCCTCGGTCATGAACTCCCAGGCCGCGATCATGCCCTCGGACTTGAAGCCGATGTCGATCTGGATCCATTCGTCGTCGATCGAGAGCACGCGGCCCTTGGCGATCTCGCCTTCCTTGAAGGTGCGCTCGCTGCTGCCGAACATGGCCGCGAAGCTGCCACTCGCCGCTGATTCTGTGTTGGTTTCAGTCATCTCTGTTCTCGTTGATTCCCGGCCGAATCGCCCGCGACCTGCGGGCCGATCGATCGAAGAGGTTTCAGTTCTTGCGCTCCGGCGCAGGCTCCGCGGCCGCGCAGGACGCGACCTCCGAGAGCCGTTGGCGGGCCGTATGGAGCAATCGTTCGAGCGATTCGGAATCGCCCTCCTCGAGCACCCGGGCCAGTCGGGCCAGCGATGCGGAGAAATGGTTCAGGGGGCCCGAGAGGGCCTTGCCGTTCAGGGACAGGATCTCGCCCCAGAGCTCGGCATCGCTCTGGGCGATGCGCGTGAAGTCGCGGAAGCCGCCGCCGGCGAGCTCACCGACCCGCGTCGGCGCGCTTCGCAGCGCGTCGGCGAAGGCGAAGGCGACGAGGTGCGGGAGGTGGCTGACCCAGGCGACTTCCTCGTCGTGGGCACACGGCGTCCGCCGCGTGACACGAGCGCCGAGCGCGCGCCAGAAGTCCTCGATCTTTGCAACCGCCAGCGGGTCCTGTCCGGACCGCGGCGTCACGACGCAGGATGCGCCGACGAAGAGATCCGCGCGCGCATTCTCCGGCCCGCGCAGATGGCTCCCCGCCATCGGATGCGAGCCCACGAACTCGACGCCTTCGGGCAGGAGCCCCGGCAGGATCTCGACGACGCTCGCCTTCACGCTGCCCACGTCGGTCACGATGCAGCCGGGCGCCAAAGCGCCTGCGATGTCGGAGACGACCCGGGCCATCGAGCCCACCGGCGTCCCGAGCACGACCAGATCCGCCCCGACCACGGCCTCCGCGGGGGTCGCGACCGAGTCGACGAGGCCCGCCTCGAGGGCCCAGCGCAGGGGCCCCGGCCGGCGCGCGGCGCCGACCACTTCCCGCACGAGCCCCCGCGACCGCGCCGCCGCAGCGACGGATCCGCCGAGCAGACCGAGGCCGACGATCGCGAGCTTGCGGAAGGCGGGCTTACTCATCTCCGCGTATCCCCCTTCGCGAGGATCTCGCCGAGGGCCTTGATGAAGCGCTCGTTCTCCTCCGGCAGGCCGATCGAGATGCGGACGTGGTCCGGAAGACCGAAGCCCCGCATCGGCCGCACGATCACACCCTCCCCGAGCAGCGCTTCGTAGACGTCCGCGCCGGTGCGCGCGAGCATGAAGTTGGCGTCGGTCGGCCAGGTCTCGATTCCGAGGTGCGTAAGCGCCGTCGATAGAAAGCTGGCGCCCGTCACGTTGATCTCGCGCGTGCGGCGAACGTGCTCGTCGTCCTCGAGCGCCGCGAGGGCAGCGACCTCGGCCAGCCGATTCACGTTGAAGGGATGCCGCGCCCGCTCGAGGTAGCTCGCGAGCTCGCGGTCGCAGACCCCGTAGCCGATCCGGATGCCGGCGAGGCCGTAGATCTTCGAGAAGGTCCGCAGCACGACGGTGCCCGGCCGCTGCTTCGTGAGCGCGAGCGCGTCCGGGAAATCGGGCCGCCGAACGAACTCGTAGTAGGCCTCGTCGACGGCGAGCACGACGTCCTCGGGCAGAGCGGCCACGAAACGCTCGAACGCCTCGGCGCCGACGCTCGTTCCCGTCGGGTTGTTCGGGTTGCACAGCATCACGACCCGCGTCTGTTTCGTGATGGCGGCGAGCATCCCGTCGAGGTCGTGGACGAGATCGCGAGTCAGCGGCACGGCGACCCCTTTCGCGCCCATGCCCTGGACCACGATCGGGTACATCGCGAAAGAAGGCCAGGCGTAGACGACCTCGTCGCCCTCGCCGATCAGCGTCTTCGCGATCAGCTCGAGGATCTCGTCGGCGCCCGCGCCGAAGACGAGCTGGTCTCCGGTGACCTCGAGCTTCTTCGACAACGCCGCGCGCAGGGCGAAGCTCGCCCCGTCGGGATAGCGGTGGATCTCCCCGGCCGCCCGGCGCATCGCCTCGACGGCGCGCGGCGAAGGGCCGAGCGGATTCTCGTTCGAGGCGAGCTTGATCGAGCCGCGGATGCCGAGCTCCCGCTCGAGCTCCTCGATCGGCTTGCCCGGGACATAAGGCGCCAGGCTCTTGATATGCGGTTTGACACGATCGGCGAGGCTCATCGGCGCTCCTCCTCCGACGTATCAGACGGATCCGACGGATCCGTCGGTAGAGAGCGCTGCACGCCCGACACGACTTCGAGGGCGCGCGGGAACGAGCCCAGGATCTTGTGCGAAGCCGACACCCGCGCGGCCTCCTCGAGGGCGCCCGTGACGTTCGGGTCCTGCTGGTGGCCCTCCATGTCGACGATGAAGATGTACTCCCAGGGCTTTCCCTTCATGGGCCGCGACTGCACGGCGGTCAGGTTCACACCGTGGCGCGCGAAGGGCCCGAGCAGATCGTGGAGCGCGCCCGCCTGATCGCGGCGGACGGTGAAGACGGCGCTCGTCAGGTCCTGGCCCGAGGGCGCCGGCGTCTCGCGGCCGATCACGAGGAAACGCGTCGTGTTGCCGCGCTGGTCCTGGATGTTCGATGCGATCGGGAGCAGATCGTAGACCTCGGCCGTGACCTCGGAGCCGATCGAGGCGACCTTCGAATCGGCGTGGGCGAGCTGGGCGGCGGCGGCGGTGCTCGTCGTCTCGACCGTCTCGATGCCGGGGAGATTCGTCTCGAGCCAGCGGCGACACTGCGCGAGGGGCTGCGGATGGGACGCGACCCGCTGGATGTCCTCCATCTGGCCGCTGCGCGACATCAGGTGTTGCGCGATCTCGAGCTTGATCTCGCTGCAGATCGTGACATCGGATTCGACGAGGGCGTCGAAGGTCACAGTGATCGGGCCCTCGATCGTATTTTCGACGGGCACGACGCCAAAATGCGTATCGCCGCGCTCGGTGAGCGTGAAGACGTCGCGCATCGTCGTCACGGGCACGAGGTCGACCTGGGCGCCGAACTGGCGACTCGCGGCCTGGTGGCTGAAGGTCCCGTCGGGACCAAGGAAGGCGACGCGCACGCGCTCTTCGAGGGAGCGGGTCGCGGAGATGATCTCGCGAAAGACATGGGGCAGCGCGGCGTTCGGAAACGGTCCGGGATTCGCGGCGACCAGCGCCCCGACGAGATCCCGCTCCCGCGCGGCCACGTAGATCGGGCCCATGCGCCCGCCCTGCTTGAGCTCACCCACACGCTTCACGCTGCGGGCCCGGAGATTGAGCTGCTCGAGGATGGCGGCGTCGATGCCGTCGATCTGGCGGCGCAACACGGCGAGCTCTTCCGCGATCTCGGGCGACGGCGCCGGCTGGGTCTCGGCCCGCGAACGCTCGGCGGATTTCTTGCGGGGCTCGTTCCGGGGCTCGTCGTCCGACTTCGGGCGCTGCGGCATCACGAGCGATTCCGGTGACCTGGCGCGGCTCGGCGGGACTCGCGTCGTCGCGATTCCGGCGTCGACCGGATCACGGGGCGAGGGCGGCGGCGTATAGGCGGTTGGGTCCGGCCGGGTGACCTGCGCTCGGCTCTCGAGCAAGGTCCGCGACTCGGCGCACGGCGGGTGGCCGGGCGCGGACGGTCATCATCGGCTGAAAACTGGCTAACCCCTTGAAAATGAAGCGGCATCGTATCGGAGGGGATCCATCGTGGCAATTCCGGAAAGTCGGATTCCCCTCTAAAAGCAAGGGTTTAGTGCCGACCGGGTCGCCGCGGTCGCACAGCGGCGACCGACACCCGGCATGACTCCCCTAAGTCATTGATATCCGTCGCGTTTTCCGTCCGAGGCATCAAGTCCACACGGCTCCGGGTCGATACACGCACACGAACCCGAACGCTCGAGGCGCGATGCCCAAACCGCTCCCCCACCCCGACGAGATCGAGGGCGCGAAGGTCCGCCGCCCGGCGACCTCCTTCAACAGCGTCTCGACGCGGATCATCGTCTGCGTGTTCGCGGCGACGGTGCTGTCGACGGCGGCGGTGAGCGGGCTCTGCATCCGCGCGATCCACCGCGACCTCGCTGGCCGTGTCGTCGATAGCTTCGCCGAGCTGGCGAGCAACCGTGTGGCGGCCTGGTCGCAGCGGAAATCCGAGCTCTCGGAGCTCGTGGCCGCGATGACCGCCGCCGGCACGCCGTGGCAGACCGAGCTCGCGCGTGCCCGCGCAGGCGTCGACGCGAGAACCGCCCTGCGCTGGCAAGCGGCCGATGCCCCCGACCCGAATGCGCGCCGCATCGCCGCCCTCATCGACGGAGAGTTGCCCGCCCCGCCGGCGGAGCTGGCCCTGCACTTCGATCTGCTCGTGTTCGGCCATCCCGACGCCGTCGCTCCGTCGGGCGATCGCTGCATCGCGATCGAGGCGGATGTCCCCGCAGAATCCGCGGGAATCCTCGGTCGGCTGATGGGTTGCATCGCCCGGGACGAGGTCGCCAGCCTGCTCCTCCCGGGTCCGGGCAGCCCCCCTGCGACGCGGGTGCTCGTCGCCAATCTGCGCGGAGAGGTGCTCGCCGCCGCGGGCCCGGGCGCACCGACGCGCCTGTCCGAGAAGATCCCCGTCCCCGAGCTGATCGGCCACGGCACGGATTCGCTCTCCCACTACTCCGACGCCGCGGGCCGCGCGCTCGTCGGCGTCGCGATCCCGCTCGCCCGGTCCGGCTGGTTCCTCGCCGTCGAAACCGAGCACGCCCGCGCCTTCGCCCCGGCGATCGAGATCACGCGCACAATCTTCATCGTCGCCGTCGTCGTCGTGATCCTCTTCAGTGTGGTCGCCTACAAGGTGACCGCGGCGATCATGCAGCCGATCCATGCGCTCTCGGTCGGAGCCCAGCGGATCCTCGACGGCCACATCGACCATCAGATCCCGCTGCCCGCGATCCACGACGACGAGCTCGGCCTGCTGACGCGCACCTTCAACGCCATGATGCAGAAGCTCCACAGCAACCAGATCGAGATCGAGCGCGATCGCATCCGGCTCGCCGAGAAGAACGACGAGCTGCAGAGCGCGAACGAGGTCCTCAACCAGCTCTCGATCACCGACGGCCTGACGAAGCTCCACAACCACCGCTATTTCCAGGACCACCTGACGCGGGAGATCAAGCGCGTCTCGCGGACGAACTCGCCGCTCTCGCTGATCCTGATCGACCTCGACGATTTCAAGCAGCTCAACGACACCTACGGCCACGCCGCCGGCGACGAGGTCCTGATCAGCCTGGCCGGGATCATGAACGAGAGCGCCCGCGAATCCGATCTGATCGCCCGCTACGGCGGCGAGGAGTTCGTGATCCTGATGCCCAACACGGATCTCGCCGGCGCCGTCCACCTCGCCGAGAAGATCCGCATGGCCGTCGAGTCGACGCGGCTCATCATCGGCGACCGGATGAAGCCGACCGACGTGACGATCTCACTCGGTGTCGCGCTCTTCAAGGCCAGTCGACGCGAGTTCTTCGCCGAGGCCGACCGCGCGCTCTACCGCGCGAAGGCCGCCGGCAAGAATTGCGTGATCATCGCCGGCTCCGAATCCCTCACGCTCTCGTGAGCGACGCGCGGCGCCTCCCTTGAGCGGGGAGCGCGGGTCCGCGATGCTCCATCCCATGAGCTGCATCATGGGACTCACCGGCGGCATCGGAACGGGCAAGAGCACCGTCACCGCGATCCTGAAGGCGCTGGGTGCGACGACGATCGACGCCGATGCGATCGTCCACGAGCTGCAGGCGCCGGGCCAGCCGATGCTGACCGAGCTCGCCGCGGAATTCGGCGCGGAGATCCTCACGGCGGAAGGCGCACTCGACCGCAAGGCGCTCGGCGCGATCGTCTTCCGCGACGAGCGGGCGCGAGTCCGTCTCGGCGAAATCGTCCACGCGCCGGTGATCGGCGAGATGATGCGGCGGGCGAAGGCGGCGGTTACGCGCGGAGATCCGCTCGTCGTGCTCGACATTCCGCTGCTCTTCGAGGGGCGGGTGTCGGGGCGCGGGAGCGGCGCGCTGATGCATTTCGACGCCACGGTCTGCGTCTGGGTCGACGAAGCAGTACAGCTCGCGCGCACGATGGCCCGGGACGGCTGCGACGCAGACGAGGCCCGGCGCCGGATGGCGGCCCAGCTGCCGATCGACGAGAAGCGGGCGATGGCCGACTACGTGATCGACAATTCGGGAGAGCCGGGCGCGACGCGCGCGCAGGTCGAAGCGCTGGTGTACGCGCTGACGGGCGGAAAGCTCGGCGGTCCCTCGGCTGCGAGAATGGCCGCGTCCTGATCAACCCCGCAGCGGCGCCTTCAGCTCCTGGATGAACAAAGCGACGTCGTCGATGGCGCTGGCCTTCGAGGCGGCCCGCTCGATCCGATCGACGATCGCGCTCCCGACCACGACGCCGTCGGCGTAGGTCGCGATTCGCTTCGCCTGCTCCGCCGTCGACACGCCGAATCCGACACAGACCGGGATGTCGGACAGCGACTTCGCATAGCGAACCTTCCCCTCGATCCCCTCGGATAGCTCCGCCCGCGCGCCCGTCACGCCCTGCAGCGAGACGGCGTAGAGAAAGCCCCGGGTCTCCTGCACCAGATACGCGAGCCGCTCGAGCGGCGTCGTCGGCGCGGCGAGCAGGATCGGATCGATCCCCAGCGCCCGGCAGGGATCGAGCCACGGCTTGCCGTCCTCGGGCGGGAGATCGGGGATGATGATGCCGTCGACGCCCACCTCGGAGGCCGCCTTCGCGAACGCCTCGCCGCCCATGGCGTGGATCGGATTGGCGTAGCCCATCAGGACGAGGGGCTGCTCGACTCGGGCTCGCAATCGGCCCACCAGCTGCAGGATCGCGCGCAGACTCGTCCCGCGCGCGAGCGCACGGCTGCTCGACCGCTGAATCGTCGGTCCCTCGGCCGTCGGATCCGAGAAGGGCACGCCGAGCTCGATCACGTCGGCGCCCGCCTCGCACATCGCCAACACGAGGGCCTCGGTGGTCTCGAGGTCCGGATCGCCGGCGGTGAGGAACGGGATGAGGGCGCACTCCCCGCGCTGGCGGAGCGCATCGAAGCGGGCGGCGATGCGGCCCGTCCGCTGTCGCGCGGCGGATCGATTGCCGCGGGCTGCCGGCCCGGCGTCGGGGTTGTTGCCTCGCGGTCGCGCGCTCATGCTAGTGCGTCCCCCGCTTGCCCTCGGCCAGGATCTTTCGCACCTCGTCGACGTCCTTGTCCCCGCGGCCGGAGACGTTCACGATCAGGATCTGATCGCGGTCGAGCGTGGGTGCGAGACGCAGGACGTGGGCGATGGCGTGGGCGCTCTCGAGGGCGGGGATGATGCCCTCGCTGTGCGCGAGGCGTTGGAAGGCCTCGATCGCCTCGTCGTCGGTCGCGATCACGTACTCGGCGCGCCCGACTTTCTTCAGATAGGCGTGCTCGGGGCCGACGCCGGGATAGTCGAGGCCCGCCGAGACCGAATGGGCCGGGAAGATCTGGCCGTCGTCATCGGAGAGCACGAGCGTGCGTTTGCCGTGGAAGATCCCGGGAACGCCCGCCATCAGCGTGGCGCCGTGCCGGCCGGAATGGATCCCCTCTCCGCCGGGCTCGACGCCGATGAGACGCACGCCTTCGTCCTCGACGAAGGGATGGAACAGGCCGATCGCGTTCGAGCCGCCGCCGACACAGGCGACCAGCACGTCGGGCAATCGGCCCTCGACCGCCAGGATCTGCTCGCGGGTCTCGAGACCGATCACGCGCTGGAAGTTCCGGACCAGCGTCGGATACGGATGCGGCCCCATCACCGAGCCGATGCAGTAGTAGGTCGACTCGACGTTCGTAACCCAATCCCGCATCGCCTCGTTGATCGCGTCCTTGAGGGTCTGGGATCCGCTCGTCACGGGAATGCAGCGTGCCCCGAGCAGCTCCATGCGGAACACGTTGAGCGCCTGGCGGCGCACGTCCTCCGCCCCCATGTAGATCTCGCACTCGAGCCCGAGCAGCGCCGCCGCCGTCGCCGCCGCGACGCCGTGCTGCCCCGCGCCGGTCTCGGCGATCATGCGCTTCTTGCCCATGTGGCGCGCGAGCAGGGCCTGGCCGAGGACGTTGTTGATCTTGTGCGCGCCCGTGTGGGCCAGGTCCTCGCGCTTCAGATAGATGCGGGCGCCGCCGAGCTCCTGCGTCAGGCGCGCCGCGTAGGTGAGCGGGGTCGGCCGGCCGGCGTAGTTCGCGAGCAATCCGTCGAGCTCCGCGATGTAGGCGGGATCGGCGAGGATGCGCGCCGACGCCTCGACGAGCTCGTCGAGGGCCGCAACCAGCATCTCGGGCACGAAGCGCCCGCCGTAGGGGCCGAACATGCCACGGGCATCCGGTTCACTCTTCACTTCGCTTTACCCCCTTCCTTCGCGGCCTCGAGCTCCGCTTCCCGTTCTGCTTGCCGTTCCGCTTCGATTCGACGCACCGCCTCGACGAACGCGCGCATGCGCGCAGGGTCCTTGCGATAGCCCTCTCCCTCGACGCCCGTCGCCACATCGACCCCCCACGGCGGGATCTCGCCGACGTCGGTCAACGCCGACGCGACGTTCTCCGGTGTGAGACCGCCGGCGATGATCACGTCGTAGCCCTGGGCGATCAGATGCTCGGCCTCGCTCCAATCCCAGGCCTTCCCCTGCCCGCCTCCCTGATGGGGATGGTCGAGCAGCAGGATCGAGCCCGGATAGGTCCGCGCCGCTTCCTGGTCGGCGCCCTGGATCGCTTTGATGGTCGGAAGATCGACGGCCTCGACGTCTTCCTCGTTCTCGTCGCCGTGGAACTGCACGCGCTCGAAGGGCACGCGGCGCAGGATCGCGTCGATCTCGTCCCACTGCGCGTCCTTGAAGAGCGCGACCCGCTCGACATCGAGCCCCTCGAGCGCCTCACAGATCGCGAGGGCCTGCTTGACGTCGACATGCCGCGGGGAGCCCGGCACGAAGTTCACCCCGATCAGATCCGCCCCCGCTTTCACCGCCTCGAGTGCGTCCTCGGGATGCATTACGCCACAGATCTTGATCCGAACGGTTCCGCTCACATTGGCCTCCGCAGTGCTTCGAGCGCCCTGCCCGGATCGGGCATGCGCATCAAGGATTCTCCCACCAGAAAACCACGGGCGCCCGCGCGCGCGAGACGCGCCACGTCCGCCGGACTCCCGATCCCACTCTCGGCCACCAGCACGACCCCGGGATCCCCGATCCGCGCCGCCAGGCGCTCGGTCGTGCCGAGGTCGACCTCGAAGCTCTTGAGATCGCGGTTGTTGACCCCGACGAGCTTCGCGCCGATCGCCAGCGCCCGCTCGAGCTCCGCTTCGTCGTGGACCTCGACGAGGACGTCGAGGCCGAGCCCCGTCGCATGGGCGTGGAGCGCCGCGAGCGCCGCGTCCGAGAGCGCGGCGACGATCAAGAGCACCGCGTCCGCGCCGGCCACCCGCGCCTCGTCGATCTGGTAGGCGTCGATCACGAAATCCTTGCGCAGCAGCGGCGTCGACACCGCCGCGCGCACCTGCCGGAGGATAGCGAGACTCCCCCCGAAGAACTTCTCGTCCGTCAGCACCGAGATCGCCGCCGCGCCTGCCGCATGATAGGCGAGCGCGATCTTCTCCGCGTCGAAATCCGCTCGGATCAACCCCTTGCTGGGCGACATCCGCTTGATCTCGGCGATCACCGCCGCCCCAGGGCACGCCAACAACGCCGCGCGCAGCCCCGCGATCGGCCTCACGACGGCGCCTGCTTCCCGAGCGAGCGCGTCCGCGCCCTGGCGCGCCTTCGAGCTGCGAACCTCTTCCACCTTGTGCGCGAGGATCTGGTCGAGGATGTTCATGCGCGCCCCGCGGCGTCCGCTTTGAGCGTCGCCTCCCGGAGCGCCTCGAGGCGCGCCGTCGCCATTCCCCGGTCGATGCTCTCGGCCGCGCGCTCGATTCCCTCCGCCAGCGAGCCGACCGCCTCGACGACCCAGAGCGCCGCCGCCGCATTCAGCAGCACGATGTCGCGGCGCGGCCCCTTCTCCCCGGCCAGGATCGCCCGCGTCGTCGCCGCGTTCTCGGCCGCGGATCCACCGCGCAGGTCGGCGAGGCGGGCGCGCGGGAGCCCGAGCGTCTGCGCATCGATCTGGATCCGCTCGACGCGGCCGTCGCGGACCAGGGCCGCCTGATTGGCGGCGGTCGTCGTGAGCTCGTCGAGGCCGTCATCCCCGTGGACGACGAGGGCCCGGACGGCACCGAGTCCCGCCAACACGGCCGCCAGCCGATCGACGAGCTCTTCACTGAAGACGCCGACGACCTGATAGCGCGCGCCGACCGGCGAGAGCAGCGGCCCGAGCAGATTCAGGAACGTGCGGATCCCGAGCTCGTCCCGCAGGCTCGCGACATGGCGAAAGGCGGGATGCGCCGTGCGCGCGAAGAAGGCGCCGATCCCCACCTGGTCGAGGATCTCGGCGCAGGTCTCGATCGGCAGATCGATCCGGACACCGAGGGCCTCGAGGACGTCGAAGCTCCCCGAGCGGCTCGAGGCGGCGCGATTGCCGTGTTTGGCGACGGAGACACCGGCCCCGGCGACGACGAAGGCGGCGGTGGTCGAGATGTTGAAGGTGTCGAGGCCCGAGCCGCCGGTGCCACAGGTGTCGACGGTGCGCGGGTCGCGCGGGGTCGCGGTGACGGC
>JANMTD010000581.1:0-10006 GCA_031390075.1 Deltaproteobacteria bacterium
AAGACGATGGGGACGAGGCGGGGCGAGCCCGCGCGCACGCGCAGCTCGGCCAGCGCCTGCTCGAACTCGTCGGCCCGGACCTCGCTCTCGGCCAGCAGCACGACCCGCGGTGCAGAGGGGCCGGGCTCGACCGTCTGTGCAGCGAGCCGGAGGCTCTCCGCCATCGTGACGGGCATCGGGAGGCCGGCGAGCTCCTGGACGAGGGCGCGTCGAAACGCCGAGTCCTCCCCGATCACGAGGGCGGCGCTGCGGGCGGGAAGGCTTCGATTCGGCTGGGGCGCTGCTTGCATGGACGACCTCCTGCGCGCCATCGGCGGCTTCGAGAGGCGTCTTGAGGCGGTATGCTCGCGACCCCGTGTCCGAATCGAAGGCCGACCCGAATCCCCGCATGTCCTCCGGATCACAGCGCATCCGCGTGCTCGCCCTCGAGCTCGCCGTGGACCAGCCGGAGTCGCTGCTGCGCGCAAGCAGTGCGCAGGCGATCGGCATCGAGCCCGAGCGCGTGCGCGGCCTTGCGATCGCGCGCCGTGCCCTCGACGCGCGGCGGCGCGGGCGCCGGCACGAGCTGCGTTTCGTCTACCACGTCGATCTCGATCTGCCCGAAGACATCGCCTCGCCTTTGCTCGAGCAAGCGCTGCGATCGGGGCGGGCGCGGCGCATCGGCCCGCCGGCGCGCTTCGAGCTCGCGCTGCGCGAGCCCGCCGGGTCGTCGCGGCGTGTCGCGGTCGTGGGCAGCGGGCCGGCGGGGCTCTACGCCGCCTGGTGTCTCGCCGCGAACGGCGTCGGCGTCGACCTGATCGAACGCGGCCCGGCGCTGCGCGAGCGCAGCCGCGCCGTCGCGCGATTCAGCCGCAGCCGCGAGCTCGATCCCGAGGCGAACCTCCTCTACGGCGAGGGCGGCGCCGGGACCTACTCCGACGGCAAGCTCTACACCCGGACCCAACACGAGCTCGAAGCGCCGATCCTCGAGACCCTCGTCGAGGCCGGGGCCCCCGCCGAGATCCGCTTCGACGCCCGCGCCCACGTCGGCACCGACCGCCTCCACCGGATCCTGCCGCGCCTCCGGAGCCGGCTCGAAGCGATGGGCGTGCGCTTCCATTTCGGGACGCGGCTCGAGGGCTTCGTGATGTCGACGGCGACGGCGGCGCCGCGCCGCGTGCGCGCGCTGCATACGTCGGCGGGCGAGCTCCCCTGCGACGCCGTCTTCCTCGCCCTCGGCCACAGCGCCCGGGACACGATCGCCGCCCTCGCGGCACAGGGGCTCCCGGTGGAGGCCAAGCCCTTCCAGATCGGACTGCGCATCGAACATCCGCAGGCCCTCGTCGACACCGGCCGCTACGGCGAGGCCCGCGATCCGGTCCGCCTCGGCCACGCCTACTATGCCCTCGTCGCGAAGGCGGAGGGCGAGACGCCCGGGGTCCACAGCTTCTGCATGTGTCCCGGCGGCCAGATCGTCGTCGCCGTCGCCCAGCCCGGTCTTCTCTGCACCAACGGCATGAGCAACTCGCGCCACTCCTCGCCCTTCGCGAACTCGGGGCTCGTCGTGACCCTCGGACCGCGGGAGTACGGCGGCGACACCTTCGACGGCTGGCGCTTCCAGGAGAAGCTCGAAGCCGCCTTCTTCGCTGCAGGCGGGAGCGACTACCGATTGCCGGCGCAGCGTGTCCCGGATTTTCTCGCGGGCCGGGAGAGTCGGAGCCTGCCCCGCAGCAGCTGCAAGCTCGGCGAGACT
This sequence comes from Deltaproteobacteria bacterium, assembly GCA_031390075.1. Lineage (GTDB taxonomy): Bacteria > Myxococcota_A > UBA9160 > UBA9160 > UBA4427 > UBA4427. The sequence goes on from JANMTD010000581.1 coordinate 1,733, forward strand.
TCGGCGCGTATCGACGCGCTGCTGCCCGATCCGATGACGCGGGCGCTGCGCGCCGGGATCCGCCGTTTCGAGCGGGAGATTCCGGGTTATGCCGGAGAGGACGGATTGCTCGTCGGGATCGAATCGCGCAGCAGCGGCCCGCTACGCATGACCCGGGATCCGGTCGCGCGCCATTCGACGGGCTTCGAGAACGTCTATCCCGTCGGCGAGGGCGCGGGTCATGCGGGCGGCATCATGAGCGCCGCGATCGACGGCGCCCGCAGCGCCTGGGCCCTGCTCGGCCACCGCGAATAGCTCCCGCTCTCCCGCGCCTTCCCCGCCCCTCTCCGATTCGCCAGCTTCTCTCCAATCGCACGCGAGCCCGTTCCAGGGCCGGCCCGCGATGCTAGTCATTGTCCCAGCTGCCCAGCATTCACCCCGTGCGGTCCCGCCGTCTGGAGTGAGTCGATGCGGGTCGAGCGTTTGGGTTCGTGGCGGCTCGCTTGTGGGCCGTGGGGTGTGGGACTCTGGTTCGTGGGGCTTTTGAGCTTGGCCGCGTGGTGGGCGCTCCTGCCGCTGTCGGCGCGGGCGATGGAAGGGCCAGGCGGGGGCGAGAGCAATCCCTTCGCGGCGCTGCAGGCGGAGGCTTCGACCCAACTGTTCACGGGGGCTTCGTCGGTGGCGATCCCGATCCTCGTGCCGCCGGGGCGGAAGCTCGCGACGCCGGAGCTGGCGCTGCGTTATTCGAGCCACGCGGGGCTCTCCTTCGTCGGGTTCGGCTGGTCGCTGCCCCTCGGTGTGCTGACGCGCTCGCTCGAGCGGGGGACGCCGACCTGTGCCGGGCCCGATCCGGAGGCCTTCCGGCTGACGCTCGCGAGCTCCTCGAACGAGCTCGTCCGCGACGACGAGGATCGCTTTCTGCTCGAGCTCGACGAGGGCTTCGCCGAGGCGATCCCCGATCGTGCGGGCAATCGCTGGACCGTGCGCACCCGCGAGGGCATGACCTACACCTTCGGCGGCTCCGAGGCCTCGCGTGTCTACGCCGGTGACGACCGCTTCCACGACGCGCAGGGATGTGCCTTCACGACCGCCTGGCACGTGACGCACCTCGAGGATCCCAACGGCAATCAGCTCGAGCTCGAGTACGAGAAGTCGGGCAATACGCCGCTGCCCGTCGAGATCCTCTACGGCGGGAACGCCGCGGCGGGCATTCCGCATCCGTTCCGGGTCCGCTTCGAGAGCGAGGACCTCGAATCCCTCGGCCGGCCGATCCTGCGCACACTCGCGACGGGGGTCGATCAGCAGCTCCAGCGCCGGATCCGGAGCATCGTCGTCGAGGCGAGGACGACCGCGAGCGGGTCTTTCGAGGAGCTCCGCCGCTACGAGCTCGAATACGACGATTCCCTCGATACGGCGGAGTTCCTGCTCGCAGCGGTCGAGGCGACCGATCTTCCGCGCCGGAGCTTCAGCTACTCGACGCCGCATCCGACGATCGTCGACGATATCTCCGAGCCGGTCCAGGACCCGGACACCCTCGGTGCGAGCCTCGAGTTCGGGGCGATCCTCGCGTTGATGGACCTGAACGGGGACGGGCTCCTCGACCGGCTCTGCGTCAACGGCAACGAGCAGTGGCACGCCGCCTACGGCGAGGCGGGGCAGGTCCAGTTCACGGGTTATTCGTCGTGCTCCGGTTCGGGGAACTGGAGCGTGCCCAACCTCGCGAACGACCACACCGATCGGATCTCCAAGCTCGTCGACGGACGCGACGTCTACCTCACCCTCGATCTCGACGGCGACGCGCTGCCGGATCTGCTCCACCGCCCGAGTCAGTCGTCGTCCTCGATCCACGTCTATCGCGGCGAGTGTGCGAGCGCCTGGGACTGCGGCTTCTCGAATCAGTACCAGGTCTGGAACAATCCCTATCCCGGTTCGGACCGAGCACTGCGCAAGACCTCGGCGGGGAGCCGGGGCCTGCAGACCCTGCGCGACGTCGTCGACATGAATGGCGACGGGCGGCCCGACCTGGTGCGCGCCCTCTCGAACGGGGATTGGCAGATCTTCCTCAATACGGGCTCGGGCTTCGAGAGCGCGCCGCTCGTCTATCCGGCCGTCAACGAGCTGATCGCCTACGCGCCCCAGGACAACCAGAACGCCGACGAAGAGCGCCAGCTGATCGACGTCAACAACGACGGACTCGTCGATTGGGTGCGCGCCGTGAAACACGACTCGCCCCAGGCTTCGATCCAGCGCATCCCGGAGACCTATTTCGGCGTCGGGCCACAGGGGCAGCTCACCGGGCCGTTCTCGCTCGCCGGCGGCCCCTATCTCTGTGCACCGACCTTGCCGGGCGAAGAGGCCTCGCTCTGCACCGGCGCGAACGCGCTGCCGCCGGGCTTCGCCATCGTCGGCGCCGCGACGGTCCGGCTCAACACGGGGTCGGGTTTTTCGGAGCCGATCTATACCGCGGCACCCTTCTGGGACGACGCCGATGAGACGGCGAATCGCCTGCGTGCCTCGTGGACGGCGTCGGGCTCGCGAGAGACGCGCACCTACCGCGACTTCGTCGACGTCAACGGCGATGGTCGGATCGACTGGGTCAGCTCGGGCTATGCCTGGGACGGCGAGGACAATTGGCACGTCCTCTTCAACCAGGGGGATGGCCGCTTCGGCGGCGGGCTCGAGGTCCTGGCGCCCGCGTCGCCGGGAAGTAACGGCGTGTTCCTCGGCCGCGTCCGGCCGGCGGCGATGATCGCCGACGTCGATCTCTACCTCGGCCGGAGCTTCCAGCACGCGTCGCCCTCCGACCGCGTCGACCGCCAGCGGATGGTGATCGACATCGACGCCGACGGCTTGCCGGAGAGCGTGAAGTCCTTCGGCATCGGGGGGAGTGATCGCTGGGAGGTGACGCGATTTCGATTCGAGGATGCCGACACGCCGCATACACGCCCGCTGCTCCTCGTCCGTGTCGGAGACGGTGTTGGCGGCATCACGCATTTCCGTTATTCGCCGAGCAGCCGCTTCGTTCCGCCCCCCGAGACCGCGCCGCAGCTCCCCTTCGTCAGCTGGCTCGTGACGGGCGTCCGGCGCAGCGACGGCCTCTGCGACCTCGAGCCCAGCGACTGGTTCAGCCTCGCGGGCAATCCCTGTCTGGCGGCGGGCCACGAGCTCGTCCAGCGCTTCGAATACGACGACGGGGTCTACGACGGGCTCGCGCGGGAGTTCCGCGGCTTCGCCCGGACCCGCATCTTCGAGGGAGCCGCCGAGAACGGGAGCCTGCGGGAGATCGCCTTCTTTCAATCGCCGGCGCTGAAGGGAAAGATCGCGTCGGAGTCGGTCTACGCGGGCGGCGTCGATCTGCTGTCGCGGACCGCCTACGACTGGCGCAGCGTGGCCGACGGGGTGCGGAGGCAGGTCTATCTCCAGGAGCAGCGGGTCGAGGAGTTCGCCCTCTATTCCCCGTTCGGGGCGAGTGCTTCCCAGTGCGTCGTCCACCGCAACTCGATCTTCCGCGCGAGCGGCGAGGCCGATCCCCGCACGCGAATCCAGTCGACCTGCTCGATGGCATGCGCGGGGGCCGGGGAGTCGGACGCGCTCTGCGATCCGGCGCCGCCGGGCAAGAAGCAGGTCGACACGACCTGGGCCGAGCCCGTCAACGGGGCTTCGAGCCCTGTCTGGGATCGGCCGGCGGAGATCGTGACGAGCCATGTCGATGCGTCGGGGTCGCTGCAATCGACGGCCCTGATCCGCCACGTCTACGACGCGCTCGGGTCGGGCCAGGTCGACCGCGGCAATCTGACGGCCGAGCTCGCCCGCGTCTCCCTCGCGCCCGAGGTCTGGGCCTTCAAGCTCTTCGGCTACGACGAAGGGGATCCCGCCGGTCCGGGCAACATCACGTCCGTGCACGTGCCGGTCTCGGGGGCGGCGCGGGTCCCGATGACGATCGAGTTCGACGACGAGTTCGCGCTGCATCCGGTGCGCGAGACCGCGTCGGTCTCGAACGCGGGGGCCTCGGCGGAGCGCCGGATCGAGAGCCGCTACGACATGCGACATGGCAAGCGGATCGAGTCGGTCGGGCTCCACGGGCGCGGGGCGGGGGACGTCGCCGGGAGCGTCTACGACGGGCTCGGGCGACCGGTCTGCGAGTTCGCGCCGGGGACGGCCTGCGGGATCAGCTCCGGCTTCGGTGCATCGGTCGAGTATCGCTATGCCTACGGCGATCCGGCGGCAGCCGACCCGGTCGCTCGGCTCTCCTCGGTCGAGATCCGGCGGCGCGAGCCCGAGGCAACCCAGGGCTACCTCACGACCCGCAGCTACTGGGACGCCCTCGGCCGCGAGCGCATCACGACGAACGAGCAGAACGTCGTCGATCCGCCGCTGCCCGGCGGCCGGCCCTCGCTCGAGACCGTCGTCGTCCGCCATCTCGACTACGGACCGAACGGCCAGCTCGTCCGCTCCTTCGCGCCCTATGTCGCGGATCCCTCGTCGCTCGCCCTCGAGCCGCCTTCGCAGACGGCGGCGACCCTGACGAGCTATGTCCTGAACGGGAATTCCGCCGGGCGCCTCGATCCCGCCGGTCGTGTCTTCGAGACGACGGGCTTCGATGGCAGCCGGCTGCGGACCTACTACCTCGGCCGCACGCTGAGGCGGGTCGACGGCGTCGTGACCGCGGCGACCGCGGGCAATCACACGCTCGAGAACCTCGACGAGCACGGGCGCGTCGTCGAGCGGCGTTCGCTCCACGGCTCGGCGCTCTCGCTCGCGCAGTGGAACGCCGAGTACGACGGCCGCGACGGGATCGTCTCGGAGTGGTTCGGCGGGATCCAGGCGACGCGGATCGAGCGGCGCTACGACCTGCTCGGCCGTGCGATCTCGACCGACGACCCGGATGCAGGACGCTGGGACGTCCGCTACGACGAGGCGGGCAACGAGGTCTTCCGCAACGACCCCAAGGTGAACCAGGGCATCCAGTCGTGTTACGACGGGCTGAATCGGGTCGTGCTGCAATGCGTGCGCCCGAGTGACGCTCCGGACCCGGCGCTCTGCGCCGCGGCCCAGCCGAGCTGCTCCACGAGCTATCGCTACCGCTACGACGAGGCGACCCCGATCCTCTCGACCGCGAACCATGGACTCGGCCGCCTGACGACCGTCGAGGGGCCCGACAGCCGCCACCGCTATGTCTACGACGTGCGCGGCCGCGTGACCCTCCAGGTCGACGAGATCCAGGGTGTCTCGGGCGCCACGCGCTATCGCTACCGGCCCGATCTCGATCGCCTCGAGGAGATGACGTACCCCGACGGCGAGATCGTTCGCCACGGCTACGACGCCTCCGGCCAGCAGGCCTGGCTCTCCCAGGTCGATGCCGCGGGGGGTTGGCTCGCCTACTACATTCGCGAGATCGTCTACGACCTGCGCGGTCGCCCGCTCACGATCGAACGGGGCAACCTCACGACCGATCGCTTCGAATACCACGGCGCCTCCGAGAACTTCGCCCTCGCCCGGATCAGCAGCCGGAGCCGCGGTGCGACGGTCCTCGATCCGAGAGTCGTCTACAGCGATCTGCTCTACCGCGACTACGATGCGAACGGCCGACTCGCGCGCGTCGACGATGCGCGGGATGCCGCGGGCGTGCTCTCGATGTCGGCCCGCTACGCCTACGACGCCGTCGGTCGCTTGACGTCGGTCGCGGGTGCCTCGCCCGAGAGCTTCGGCTACGACAGCATCGGGAACCTGCGTTCGATCGACGGTGCGCCCCTCGATCAGGCGCCGGGGTCCGGCGCGAATCTCGGCCCCCACCAGCTCGATCGCTTCGGTAATCCGGCGTCGACCCACTTCACGCTCAGCTTCGACGAGAACGGCCGCCGGACCGGCAAGCGACGCTCAGACGGCACCGCCGTCGAGAGCTACGCCTACGACGCCTTCGGTGCCATGCGCGTCCTGGTCGTGAACGGGGCGCTCACGGTCATGGGCTACGACCACGAGGGGCGCCGCGTCGTCGAGACCCGCGACGGGATGGCGCGGCGATTCTTCGGGCGCCACGCCGAGCTCGTGAACGGGCAGCTCGTCAAGTACTACTACGTGGGCGATCAACTCGTCGCGACGCGCAGCGGCGAGGCCGCGGCGATGGCACCGCCGGCGGGTCAGGGGGTCGCCCGCTTCGCGGTCTCGGCGCCGGTCCGGATCGCGGTGATCGGTGCGGGGGCGCTGCTGCTGCTCGTGCCGCTCGGCCGCGCGCGGCGTGCGCTCGGCGTCCAGGTCGCGCGGAGCGGTGCGCTCGGCTCGAGTCTGCTCGTGCTGAGTCTCTCGCTCCCGGTCGTCGTGCCGGCGCTCGGTTGCGCCGAGCAGGCGGGGATCCGCCACTACCACCTGAATCATCTCGGGAGCCCCGTCGCGATCACGGGGGCGGGGGGTGTGCTCGAACGCCAGTACCGTTATTCGGCCTACGGCAAGGTCCGCCGCTTCGACGGTGTGGGCCAGCCCTCAGGTCCCGATGCGGCGAGCCGCCGGGAGTTCACGGGCTACGAGTCGGAGGCGGGCAGCGGACTCCAGTACGCCGGCAGCCGCTTCTACGACCCGGAGCTCGCGAGCTTCTTGACCCCCGATCCCGCGGACGAGCACGCGAGCCCCTACGCCTACGTCGGCTGGGATCCGATCAACGCCGTCGATCCGAACGGCGCCGAGCTCTCGCTCGTCGCGGCGATCCTGCTGGCTCTCTCGGCGGTGCTCGTCGTCGCGAGTGCGATCGCGGCGGGGATCCAATCCGGCAGCGCGTCGGTCGCACTCCAGACCCTGGGCATCGGCATCGCGGGCATGGCGGCGGGTTATGTCGTGGGTCTGGCCGCTCCGGTCGCCGCTTCCGCGGGCTGGATTTCGCAGACCTCGGCCGCGGCGATCAACACGACGCTCTCCGTCGCGGCGGTGGGCGTATCGGTCTACGGCATGACGGCGTCGGGCGAGCTGCCGGGGACGATCCTCGCGGGCGCAGGGCTCGCGGTCTCCCTCGCGGGCGCGGCCTATTCGATCGGGAGCCTGGTGCGGGCGCGAAGTGGCGGGCCGGCGGGTACGGGCGCCGGGGCGGGGTCGCCAGGCGGCGCCGGCGCTGGCGAAGGGGGGAGCGTCGTGCGCACGGCGTCCCTCTCGCCCGGTGCCGCGCAGCGCCTCGCCCTCGAGGCCCAGCGCCGGATGGTCCAGCTCGCCCAGTACACGGCGCTCGTGAAGGTGCGGGCGCGGATCGCCGAGATCCGCGCCCAGTTCGCCGGTCGCGCGGGCATCGACGTCTACGCGGAGGTGCTGATCGAGGGGCCTCGCATCCCGCATCCGACCCGGATCTTCGGTCAGCACCTGCTGCCGAATCGCATCGAGGTGACGCCCAACATCGTGCCGGTCGGCCGCGGGCCGACGCCGGCGCTGATGGCCCCCGTGCCGTGGGACCGCTTCCGGCTCCACGATTTCGTTCCGGTGCTGAGAAACGGAGCGGCGGTGTCGGCAAACTGAACCTGTGCGGGGCGAGGAGGAATCGAGATGATCGCGGTCGAGCGGACGGGAAGCGAGGGGATGAGGTGGATGAGGACGCTTTCGCAAGGCGCCCTCGTGATCCTGGGCATCCTGCTCGGGATTGCGGTCGGGCACACGGGCTGCGTCGAGAGCTCGGGGATCGCGCTGTATCCGGTCGAGCTGCTCGATCCGGCGGCCTCCGATCCCCTCGACACGGATCCGCTCTTCGCCCCGGCGCCCCTCGATTGCGTCGACTGCGTCGAGCGCAGGGTCGCGCTGCCGGGCGGGGACGTCGCGACCGTGCGTGCGGCGCGCGAGCCGGCGCTTCGGCTGGCCGACGATCAGGTCGCCTTCGTCGAGCTCGCGAGCGAGGGTGGTGACGATCGGATGGGACCGGGAACCGCAACGGAGGAACGATTCGGCGTCTACGCCGTGCTCGAAGACGAAGGCCGGGAGGCCTGGAGCGCATTCGCGACGACGTACGCGCGGCATTTCGTGCTCGTCGAGGTCGAAGGAAGGCCCGTCGACCTCGTTCGCCCCCTCGGCTGGGCCCGCGGCCTCCGCATCGGCGTCTTCGGCGACGCCCGCCGCCGCGCCGCCTTCGTCCGCGCACTCCCCTTCCACCAGGGAGCGGCGGCGAAGAAGGAGCCGAACTAGCCGGAATCACAACAACCGCTCGACGGCAAAGTACAGCGCCAATACGCGGTTCGAAGAAGGACGTGGAGAACGCCAGCCGCAAGCCCACCGAGTGCCCCGGTCGTGGGGGGGGGGGGGGGGGGGGGGGGGGGGGGGGGGGGGGGGGGG
>JANMTD010000594.1:0-3349 GCA_031390075.1 Deltaproteobacteria bacterium
CTGCGGAATTCTGCTGGCACGCCGCCCGCCGCTACACCCTCGACCGAACCCAGTTCGGCCGCCCCCTCGCGGCCAATCAACTGATCCAGCTGAAGCTCGCCGACATGCAGACCGAGATCACGCTCGGGCTCCAGGCCTGCCTGCGCGCAGGCCGCCTGATGGACGAGGGCCGCCTCGCCCCCGAGAACATCTCGCTGCTCAAGCGCAACAACTGCGGCAAGGCCCTCGCGATCGCCCGCGTCTCGCGGGACATGCACGGCGGCAACGGGATCTCCGACGAGTTCCACGTGATCCGCCACTGCATGAATCTCGAGTCCGTGAACACCTACGAGGGCACTCACGACATCCACGCCCTGATCCTCGGCCGCGCCATGACGGGCATCCCGGCCTTCAATTAGAGTCAGCTAGACCGGGCGTTGCGCTAGACCCAGCGCTTACCGACCGTTCCGAGCAAAGGCTCGATCACCGCCTTGAAGCTCGCCCGCGCGTGCATCCGATCGACGAAGGCGGCGAGCTTCTTCCAGCGCGACGGGTCCGGCTTGACGCCACACAGCCGCAGGTTCACGAACAGATTGCCGACCGCGATGTCCGCGATGCTGAGCTGATCGCCGATGTAGTAGTCGCCCTCGAGCTCCGCTTCGAGGTAGTCGAAGTACGCCGGCAGCTCTTCGTCGACGACCTTCTTCGCCGCGGCCTCGTCGCTCTTCTGACCGAGCAGCGGCTTCACGACGAGCTCGAAGAAGACGCGGGGGCCCGTGACGGGGATGACCCCGCCGTCGACGTACTCCTCGATCCAGCGGGCGCGCGCGAGGTCGTAGGGATCGCTCGGATGGAGCGCCGGAGTCGGATGCAGCCGCTCCAGGTATTCACAGATCACCGTCGAGTCGTTGACGATCCTCTCGTCGTGGCGAAGGACGGGAATCTTGCCCAGCGGCGAGATCGCTCGCCAACCGTCCGGCGGGTTGAAGGGGATCACGTCTTCGACGGTGTGACGGATCTGCTTTTCGAGAAGAACGAGCTTCACCTTGCGGACATAGGGAGAAATGGCGCTGCCCAGAAGTGTGTAGGCCATAGAGAGGCTCCTTTTGATCAATAGTGCCACGGGAACTTCTTGAAGTTCCGCGGCCGCTTCTCGAGGAAGGCGTCCCTGCCCTCTTCCGCCTCGTCGGTCATGTACGCGAGCCGCGTCGCCTCGCCGGCGAAGACCTGCTGGCCGACGAGGCCGTCGTCGATCAGGTTCATCGCGAACTTCGCCATCCGCTGCGCCGTCGGGCTCTTGCTGTTGATCTCGGCGGCCCATTCGAGGGCCGTCGCCTCGAGCTCCGCGTGGGGCACGACCGCGTTCACCATCCCCATCGCCTTCGCCTCCTCGGCGTTGTAGCTGCGGCCGAGGAAGAAGATCTCGCGCGCGAACTTCTGACCGACCTGGCGGGCGAGATAGGCGCTGCCGAAGCCGCCGTCGAAGCTCGCGACGTCGGTGTCGGTCTGCTTGAAGATCGCGTGCTCGCGGCTGGCGAGGGTCAGGTCGCAGGTGACGTGGAGGCTGTGGCCGCCGCCGACGGCCCAGCCCGGCACGACGGCGATCACGATCTTCGGCATGAAGCGGATCGCGCGCTGGATCTCGAGGATGTGGAGGCGGCCCGTGCGGCCCGGGTCGATCGTGTCGGCGCTCTCGCCCTCGGCGTATTTGTAGCCGTCGCGGCCGCGGATGCGCTGGTCGCCGCCGCTGCAGAAGGCCCAGACGCCGTCCTTCGGCGACGGACCGTTGCCCGTCAGCAGGATGCAGCCGACGTCGGTCGAGCGCCGCGCGTGGTCGAGCACGCGGTCGAGCTCATCGACGGTCTGCGGGCGGAAGGCGTTGCGGACCTCGGGGCGGGCGAAGGCGATGCGGACCGTGCCCTGGTCGACGGCGCGGTGATAGGTCACGTCGCTCAGCTCGAAGCCCGGGACCTCCTGCCAGCGGGCCGGGTCGAAGAGCTGCGAGACTGGCTTCGGGGCCTTCTTCGAGGACATGGGCGGGAGACCTCCTGGATCTGCATGGCGAGCCGATGGCGGCCGAGGATAGCCGGCCGCTGCGCTTCGTCGTCGCGCTATGGTGCGGCGCGCAGAAACGGCGAAGCGGGAGATGCAGAACGTGGGCGAAGCGAACAACCCTCCCCCGCTCGACCTCGCTGCGATCGGCGAGGAGATCCCGCTCCTCGAAGGCATCCGCACCGCGCGGGCGATCCGCCGGCTCCGCCCCGATCCCGTCCCGCGCGCGCTGATCCGCAAGGTCTGCGAAGCGGGGACCTTCGCGCCCTCCGGTGGCAACCGGCAGCCCTGGGTCTTCGTCGCCGTCGACGACGTCGAGAAGCGCCGCTGGATCGCCGAGCGCTACCGGCCGATCTTCCAGAGCTATATCCGCGAGCCCCTCGAGCGCGCCCGGCGCGAGGGATTTCCGGCACATCTGCAGCGCAACATGCAGGCCGCGCTCTACCTGGCCGAGCATCTCCACGAGACGCCCGTCCTGCTCTTCATATGCGGATGGAAGCGGCGCGACGTGGAGCAGTTGCAGGCCCTCTATCCCTGCGCCCAGAACGTGCTGCTCGCCTGCCGCGCCGTCGGCCTCGGCGCTTCCTTCACGACGCTCCACCGCGCCTTCGGCGAGGAGTGCGACCGCCTGCTCGGGCTCCCGCCCGAGATCCCGTCGGCCGTCATGATCCCGATCGGCTGGCCGGTCGGAAAACACGGCGTGCCGCCGCGGGAGCCCGTCGACTCGAAGCTCTTCTGGAACGGGTTCGATGCGTCGCGGGTCGAGAAAAAGCGGCCCATCCGCTGAGCCGCAGGTCCCCGCGAACCTGCCCGCGAGTCCGCTTCTCCGCGTTGCCCGACCCGGCGCCTGGCACTAGCGTTGACCTCTCCAACACCCGCCCGCCGCCACCAGAGGAATCCCCATGAGTGCACGCGAAGTCGTGATCGTCGAAGCCGTCCGCAGTCCCCTCGGTCGCCGCAACGGCCAGCTTGCCGCAATGCATTCGATCGACCTGCTCGGCCGCGTCCAATCGGAGCTCATCCGGCGCGCGGGGATCGACGCGAAGGTGATCGGCCAGGTCGTCGGGGGCTGCGTCGGTCAGGTCGGCATGCAGACGATGAACGTGGCGCGCAATGCCTGGCTCGCGCAGGGGCTCCCGATCGAGGTGCCGGCGACGACGGTCGATGCGCAGTGCGGCTCGTCGCAGCAGGCGACGAACCTCGCCTACGCCCTGGTCGCCTCGGGTGTCGTCGACGTCGCGATCGGCTGCGGCGTCGAGCTGATGAGCCAGGTCCCGATGGGCTCGACGATTCCGAGGGATCCCTCCGTCGGAAAGCC
>JANMTD010000606.1:0-1899 GCA_031390075.1 Deltaproteobacteria bacterium
GCTGGCACGCGCGCCGCCGCCACCGCAGCCGTGTCCCTTCGCGACGTTCTCCCGCTTCGTCACCCATTCCGCCGCCGGCGGGAGCTTCACGAAGAGGCCGTCCGAGCGGACCTCGACCGGGAAGGTCCGGATGGAGTAGGCGGGATCCGACAGCCCCTTGCCCGAGCGGAGCGAGAAGGTCTTCTTGTGCAGCGGACAGGCGACCTTCGGCTCGTTGCCCTGGCTGCCGAGCAGGCCGCGCGAGAGCACCATGTCCTTTTTGTGCGGACAGCGATTCTCGCTCGCGTAGTAGCGGTCTTCGTTCGCGACATGGAAGACCGCGAGCTGTCCACCCTCGACGAGGTAGGCGAGGCCCGCGTCCTTCGGCAGCTTGTCGAGGCCGGCGACCCGCTTCCAGCTCCAGGCCTCCTCGGGCGTGCCGCCGTCGCGACGGGTCTCCTGCTCGCCCTCTTACCAATCGCCCGGCCGGATCTGCGTGCGCTCCTCGATCAGCTCGACCTGATCGTCGGTCTCCTCGGAGTTCGCGAAATGCCGGAAGAGCGCCCGGCGCTCGGGACTCTCGACGACCTCCTTCCACTCGCACTGGTAGCTGTCGACGAGCTTCGCCATGTCGCGCTCGAGATCGGCGGCGATCCCGAGCACGTCGTCGATCACGACGCTCTTCAGGTACTCGATGCCGCCATCCATGCGGTCGAGCCAGGGGGCGGTCCGCTCGAGCGGGTTCGCGGTGTGGATGTAGTACATCAGGAAGCGGTCGATCAGCCGGATCGCCTCGTCGTCGGCGACGCCCGTCGCGAGCAGATCCGCATGCCGCGGCCGCGAGCCGCCGTTGCCGCAGACGTAGACATTCCAACCGTCCTCGGTCGCGATGAACCCGAAATCCTTGCTCTGGGCCTCGGCGCACTCGCGGATGCAGCCCGAGACGGCGGATTTGAGCTTGTGCGGCGAGCGCATGCCGCGATAACGCTCCTCGATGCGGATCGCGAAGGACGTCGAATCCTGGACGCCGAAGCGGCACCAGGAGGTTCCGACACAGCTCTTCACCGTGCGCAGCGCCTTGCCGTAGGCGTGACCGCTCTCGAAGCCGGCCGTCACGAGCTCCTCCCAGATCTCCGGGAGCTGGTCGACCCGGGCGCCGAAGAGATCGATCCGCTGGCCGCCGGTGATCTTGCAGTAGAGGTTGTACTTCTTCGCGACCTGGCCGAGCACGATCAGCTTGTCGGCCGTGATCTCGCCGCCGGCGACCCGGGGCACGATCGAGTAGAGACCGCGCCGCTGCATGTTCGCGAGGAAGCGGTCGTTGGTGTCCTGGATCGACTGGTGATTGAGGATCGGATCGGCCCAGGTCGTCGCGAGGATCGAGGCGACGGCGGGCCGGCAGACCTCGCAGCCGTTGCCGCGGCCATGGCTCGCGAGCACCGCCTCGAAGCTCTGCCCGCGGCTGACCTTCACGATCTGGAACAGCTCGGGCCGCGTGTACGGGAAATGCTCGCAGAGATTGCGGTCGACCTCGCGGCCCGCGGCCAGGAGCTCCTGCTCGAGGACCCGCGACAGGACCGGGACACAGCCGCCGCAGCCGGTCCCCGCGCGGGTGCAGGCCTTGATCCCGCCGACGGTGGCCAGCTCTTGCTCGCGAATCGCCTTGCGGACATCGCCGTAGCTCACGTCGTTGCACGAGCAGAGCTGGGCCTCCTCCCCGAGATCGATCGCCTCACCCTTGCCGAAAAGCAGCTCGTGGGGCTCGACCTCGAGGGGCTTGCCGCGCTGGGTCAGCGCGAGCAGCGTCGCGTAGGGCTCGCAGTCGCCGACCAGGATCCCGCCCAACAGACGGCGATCCTCGTTCGAGACGAGCAGCTTCTGGTAGACCCCCCGGAAGGCATCCTCGTAGACGATCGTCTG
>JANMTD010000621.1:0-43387 GCA_031390075.1 Deltaproteobacteria bacterium
CGGCGCGTCATGTGGCGCCGGGTGGCGTCAGCCTTGGTCGTCAGGTCCCCGCTGAAGCGCAGCAGCAGGACCTGGCCTTCGCCCGGACGGGTGGAGCTCTGGGTTCGATTGGGCATCATAGGTGGTGATGAAGCGCCTCGGACTCTACCGCGTCTTGATGGGCACACTCGGGATTGCCTTCTCGGTCTTCGGTCTCGGGTTCGTGGCGGCGTTCTTTCTCTACCAGAGGCCGAACTCGCTGCCCCTGATTCCAACGGGGCCGATCGGACATTATTTCGTCGCGTTCACGGGCTGCGCGCTGCTCGGCTGGGGGAGCGCGATGATCGGGGCCGCGCGGGAGCCCGACTCGTCCACGTCGCGGACCGTCGGGACGGCGACGGCCTTCGTGCTGGTCCTGATGGCGCTCGTGCGGATGGTCGCCTGGGCGATCGGCGACTACGCGAGCTGGCTCGGCGACATCCCGCGCCAGGAGGCGACGGCGCTGATCGCTGTCGCACTGGCCCTCGTCTGGCTCCGGCCGACGGTGGCCGACACGATGACGGGGGGCGCAACGATTCGACGCAGGCGCGCGAGCGACCGCGCGCTGGCGGCGCCCGATGCCCCGGCGAGTGAGCCCGGTCGATGATCCTGCGCACGCTCGCCAGCCTCGTCCTGCTCGCGCTGCTCGGGCTGAATTTTCTACTGCCGAGCCAACCCCTGACCGCCCGGGGACCGGAGAACCGGGTTCGCAGCGACATCGAGACGTCGCTCGCGATCGGGAGCCCGCTGCCGCCCTTCGAGCTGAGGGACCTCGACGGGCGGATTCACACCCGCGAGGACCTCCTCGGCCACCGCGTGCTGCTCACCTTCGAGCGCAGCGTCGACTGGTGCCCCTTCACGAAGTCGCGGCTCGTGGAGCTGCGAGACGCGTTCAGGGCGACCCCGGACCTCGAAATCGTGTGGGTCATGTCCGACACCCAGATCAACGAGCGGACCCGTCTCTTCATCAACGAGCTGGGCCTGGCCGACCGGATCCTCTTCCTGGCCGATCCAAAGAGCAGCCTGATCCGCCAGCTCGGGATCCTAAATGCCGAGGCCGAGAGCATCGAGGTCGGTGTGCCGCATCCGACCACCCTCTTGCTCGACCGGACGGGCAAGATCCGATTCGTCGACATCCGGGAGAACTTTCACTTCTGGCTCGATCCCCGGGCCCTCGTCGAAGCGTTGGCGAGCCTCGACTAGGACCGCCTACTTCCGACACAACCCTTCGATTCTCTTGGGTTCACCCGTTGCGGGAGACTCGATGAGCCCCCATCATCCGCCTCGGCTCGGGGTCGCCATCCGATATGCGCGGCGATTCCGCGGTCCACACGAGGTCCGGGCGGGCCGGACCGAGAAATGATCGCCCACACCGTGAAGCAGACCGTGAAGCATCATGAGTGGGGCGCAGGGTGAACGGCGCATAGCGCGCACACTCGATTTTTTGTTAGTCAACTTCTTAGTGAAGTAAAAGCGCGATGAGACGACCGGCCGTGCAGGGATGCGGAGCGGAGCTCGTCATGGAGGCAACGACCGGGTCATGATGCGACGACTTTCCTCTTCGATTGAACTGCGACTGGTAATCCTGGCGAGCGTGCTCGCCCTGGCAGCGGGCTGCGCCAAGAAGCCCGACGCCGACGCGACCGCGGGCGGCGCCGGCACCGGCAGCGAGTTCGACGATGCTGGAGCGGGTGCAGGCGACGGCACGAACGACGGCTACGACCCGAACGCGGGCTCGAGCATCGCGCCGATCTACTTCGACCTCGACCAGTCCGACATCAAGCCTCAGTTCGAGTCGATCCTCGAGGCGGCGTCCGCGTCGCTCAAGAGCTCGGGCGGCTCCGCCGTGATCGAGGGGCATTGCGACGAGCGCGGCTCCGACGAGTACAACGTGGCGCTCGGCGAGCGCCGCGCGGTCTCGGTCCGCCGCTACCTCTACAACCTGGGTGTCCCGGTCTCCCAGCTCTCGGTCGTGTCCTACGGCGAGGCTCGGCCCGCGGTGTCCGGGACGGGCGAGACCGCCTGGCAGCTGAACCGCCGAGCGGAGATCAAGCTCCAATAAGGCTAAGAGAAGGCTAAGAGAAGGCTAAGAGAAGTCTCCAGGTTCGATCATGAAAGCCGGTGAACACCAGCGTGTGTTCACCGGCTTTTGTATTTTGCACCCCTGATCTCGTCCGACCTCTCGTAAGATCGGAGGCTCCCCATGCCCCTCCACGGTGGAAAGCTCGCGGCCAAGGCCCTGAAGAACGCCGGCGTCGAAGTGATCTTCACGCTCTCCGGCGGCCACATCATGCCGCTCTACGACGGCTGCATCGACGAGGGGATCAAGATCGTCGACGTGCGCCATGAGCAGGCCGCCGTCCATGCCGCCGACGCCTGGGCGCGCTGCAATCCCGGCAAGATCGGCGTCGCCGCGATCACCGCCGGTCCCGGCGTGACCGACGGCGTCACGGGCATCGCGAACGCCTGGCGCGCCAACTCGCCGATCCTCGTGATCGGCGGCCAGGGCCCCTTCGAGAATCTCCGCCGCGGCTCGCTCCAGGAGATGGATCATCTCGGCGTCGTCCGCCCGATCACGAAATACTGCGACGCGATCTACCAGACCAAGCGCATCCCCGAGTACATCGAGCTCGCGATCCGCCACGCGGTGTCGGGTATTCCGGGTCCCGCATTCCTCGAGATCCCGATGGACATCTTCATGGGGAGCGTCGACGAGGAGGTCGTGATCCCGCGCATCCGGACCGAGCCCCCGCGCCTCTCGCCCGACCAGGACGAGGTCCGAAACGCGATCGAGCTGCTGCGCAAGGCGCAGCGCCCGATGCTGATGGCGGGGACCAGCGTGAAGTGGTCGAAGGCCGCGGCCGACATGAATCGCTTCATCGGCGAGACCCACATCCCGACCTACACGAACGGCATGGGCCGCGGCTCGGTGCCCTTCGACTCGCCCGAGTTCCTGAACCGCTCGCGGCGCGATGCGCTGAAGAAGCTCGACCTCATCATCCTGGCCGGGACGCTGCTCGATTTCCGCATGCGCTTCGGCCAGACGATCCCGGCGTCGGCGAAGATCATCCAGCTCGAGATGGACGCGACCCTGATCGGGCAGAACCGCCAGACCGACGTGCCGCTGATCGGGAACCTCGCCTGCAGCTTCCGGGCGCTGTCGGAGGAGATGAAGAGCCAGAGCGTGCGCCTCGATTTCTCGAGCTGGCGCGACGAGCTGCGCGCGGTCGAGAACGCGGAAGAAAAAAAGGTCGAGGCGAGCCTGAACAGCAACGAGGTGCCGATCGATCCCCAGCGGATGTGCCGGGAGGTGCGCGACTGGCTCGACACGCTCGGGGATCCGATCGTGATCGGGGACGGCGGCGACATCGTCGCGACCGCGGCGAAGATCATTCCCGTGAAGAACGAAGGCGCCTGGATGGATCCGGGGCCGCTCGGGACCCTCGGTGTTGGCATGCCCTTCGCGCTGGCGGCGAAGCTCGCGCATCCGAAACGCCCCGTCGTCATCATCTACGGAGACGGATCGTTCGGCTTCAACGGCATGGAGTACGACACGGCCGTCCGCTTCGGGCTTCCGATCATCGGCATCGTCGGCAACGACGGCGCCTGGGGCCAGATGATGCGGCCGCAGGGCGTCATCTACGGCTGGGATCGGCTCGAGGCGGTGCTCCTCAATCGGACCCGCTACGACAAGGTCGTCGAGGCCCTCGGCGGACACGGCGAGTATGTGACCCGGCCCGAGGAGCTGCGGCCGGCGCTCGAACGCGCCTATGCCGCCGGTCAGGCCGCGGGCCAGGCCTCGGGCAAGCCCGCGCTGATCAACGTCGAGATCCGCCAGGATCGCGAGTACAGCGGCGGCATCTACGTCTGAGGATCCGATTGTCGCTTTCGCTCGAGCGTCGCGATCCGGTGTCGCTGGGATGGGATCGCGAGAGCCATGCGGCCCTCGAGTCCTGGCGCGCAGCCGTCGGACCCCTCGCGCTGGTCGAGATCCGCGCGAGCGGGCGACCCGACCGCTTCTCGGCGGCGATCCACGAGATCGCCCTCGTGCTGCTCGACCCCGGCGAAGTCGAGCTCGCCACGGCCTCGCTCCAGCTCGATCGCGCCGTCCCAACGGCGGCGGTCGCCCGCGAGCTGCGAAGCGCCCTGCGCGGGCGCACGCTCGTCGTCCACGATGCCGAGCGGGTCCGTGCCTTCCTCGCCCGCGCCGTCGATCCGGCGCTCGCTGCGGGCTCGCTCCTCGACCTCCAGGAGCTCTTCTCCCTGTGCCACCCAGACGCCCCCGACCTCGAGCTCGGGACCCTCTGCCGCCGGCTGCTCGCCCGCGACGCGGGCCAGGGCGCGCTCGAGCGCGCCGTCGACCTCGGATGTCTCCTGTCGGCGGTGGCGATCGGCGCGCGGGCGGGCGGGGCGCGTTACGGCGAGGCCCTGCGCATCCTCGCCGAGCGGCTGCCGAGCTCGCCCTGGCGCGCGCTCCTCGATCCGGACGCCCCCGCGGCGGCGGTCGCCTCCGGCCCGAGCTTCGAGTTCGCCGCGTTCGCACGGCAGGCCTTCGCACAGCAGCGCGCGAGCACGCCGCATGCGACCGACCATCCACCCGAAGCGGGCGGGCGGCGCGAGAGCGACGGGGAGGAGCCGCGCTACCTCGCGATCGGTGCGACGGCGGAAGAGCCCGTGCCCTTCGAGCTCGATGCGATCACGGCGGCCCTCGCCGATGCCGAACGCGGCGAGCGCCATTTCCCCGGCTACCGCGTCCGCAAGGAGCAGATCGAGCTCGCGCGCCAGTTCGTGCACGTGCTGCAGGACGGGGGTGTCGCGAAGCTCGAGGGCGGAACCGGGGTCGGGAAATCCCTGGCGTACCTCGCGGCGGTGATCCCGTTCGTGATGGAAAGGGCGATCGCCGGGGAGCGGGAGCCCGTCGTTCTCTCGACCCGGACCAAGCTCCTGCAGGACCAGCTGCTCCACAAAGACATCGCCGCCGCCGCGCGTTTTCTCGGCCATCCCGGTCTGCGGGCGCTCTCGATCAAGGGCCGCGCGAACTACGTCTGCGAGCGCAGGCTCGCGGCGGTGCTCGCGGACGCAGGCGACCCGGTGCTGAGCAACGATTGGCAGCGGGATTTCGCGCTGCTCGAGGCGTGTGCGCGGATCCGGCCGGCGGGGGAGGTCGGGACGGTGCCCGCAGCCCTCCACCGGCTGCGACCGCGGCTGCGGGAGCTATTGCGCGGGAGCGTCGCGGTGCGGGCGGATCAGTGCTCGCGCGAGCAGTGCGGCCACGAGAAGCGCTGCCCCTTCGGCCGCCATCGGCGCTCCCTCGCGAAGGCCCACCTCGTCGTCGCGAACCACGACCTGCTGCTGCGCTGGCCGCCCGACTACCCGGCCTTTTCCCACGTCGTCGCCGACGAAGGTCACGAGCTCGGCGGTGTCGCGGAGGAGGTCTACTCGATCCGCATCCGCCCCGAGGAGATCGAGGAGCGCCTCGAAGTCCTGTACGGCTCCCCCGCCCGCCGCGGCCAGCGCCGTTATGCGACCCGGGGCCTCGTCGCCGGCTCGCCGACGAAGAGCGGGGACGCCACCCTCGAGCGCAACCGCCACGACCTGCGCCTCGAGCTCTCGGGCCTCGGCAGCCAGATGGCCAGCCACGCCGACGGCTACGGCGGCGCCGAGCTCCCGAGCGAGGCCGGGCGCGAGCGCCCCGCCGCCGCGCGCCTCGCACAGAGCGCCGCCGAACGCCTCGAGGCCCTCGCGAATCAGGCGCTCCGCGAGGGCCCGGAGCGCCGCTTCGAGACCGGTGAGTCCTCGGATGGACGCGCCGTCGAAGGCCTTCGCAACCACGGAGCCGAGGAAGAGGCGCTGCGCGGGATCGCGGGCCACGCCGAGGCGCTGCTCGCCGCCGCCCACGGTCTGCGCATGGCCTTCGCCGTCGACAACGACGCCTACGTCGGCGCGTTCGAGGGGCTCGAGAATCCCTACGACCGCTGGAGCCTCGTGCTCCGGCCCGTCGATCCGGGCCCCGCGTTTCGCGAGGAATTTCTCGGGCGGGTCCAGAGTCTCTCGGTGGTGTCGGCGACGCTCTTCGTCGGCGGCGACGACCACGCGGCGCTCGCCGAGATCGGTCTCTCCGACGCCGACGCGCCCAGCCATTTTAGCTACAGCGTGCCCTCGCCTTTTCCCTATGCGCGCGCGATGCGCGTCGTCGCGCTCGACGAGGGCGCATCCCTCGTCGAGGACACCGCGATGGCCCTCGCGACCCTCGCCCGCAGTCTCCACGGCCGGACTCTCGGCCTCTTCACGAGCCTCTCCCGCATGCGCGAGGTCGCCGAGCGCCTCGAGGTGCTGCTCGAGGGCGAGGGCCTCGAGGTGCTGGTGCCGCTGCGCTCGAGCGACGATCCGGGGGGATTGGTCGAGCGTTTTCGAAAGCTCCGCGGTGCCGCCGTCATGCTCGGCTCGCGGCGCTACTGGCAGGGCATCGACGTGCGCGGCGACGACCTCCAGGCGGTCGTGATCGAGAAGCTGCCCTTCGACGTCCCGACCGAGCTGCGGCGCCGGCGGGATCTCCGTCTGCGCGCCGCCGGCGAGGATCCCTTCGTGCGCGCATCGCTCGGGCGCATGCTGTTGCACTTGAAGCAGATGGCGGGCCGCCTGATCCGGTCCGAGACCGACCGCGGGCTGGTCGTGATCGTGGATGCGCGGCCGGGCCGCGGCTATTTCAAGCGATTGGCGGACGCGTTCCCCGACGGTGTCGCGATCGAGCGGGCAGGGCTCGCGGACCTGCCGCGGATCAGCTTCGAGCTCGGCCTGGGACCCGGTGGCTCAGGCGAGTTGAAAACGACACATGCGACCATCGACGGCATTGACGGCCCCTGACCTTTGGTCATCATCGCTTTCCATCAAAGAGGCATCGGATTTCACTGGAAGTATTTGCGAGAGATTTGCAAGACGGAGCCGGATCCACCGCTATTTTTCCGCAATCACCGCCCGCTCTTCGCCCGTTCATCCGCCTGATCATTCGGCGCTGCGCGGGACGCCCGTCGCAGTGGGCCGAATGCTTTTCGGGTTCGACTCCCCCCACTGGCTGAGTCTCGCCGTCGAGCGGACGGGCTTCCGGCTGCGGGGGTCGAGCGGCGGGTCCTTGAACGGCCGGGGAACGGGCGGGGAATGGACGGGGAATGAGAAGGGGAATGAATTGGGCGTGAAAGAGATCAAGGCGAGCTTCGAGAGCAATGAGTGGGTGCTGATCCTCGGCGGGTCGAGCGGCTTCGGCCTCGCGACCGCGAAACGCTTCGCCCGGGGCGGCGTCAACGTGCTGATCGTCCACCGCGATCGCCGCGGCGCCATGGCCGCCATCGAGCCGCATTTCGAAGAGATCAAGAAGCTGGGACACGGCTTCCACACCTGGAACGCCGACGCGATCGAGGCCGCGAGCCGGACCGAGACCCTCGGCGAGATCGTGAAGGCGATCGGTCCGGAGGGCCGCATCAAGGTCCTCCTGCATTCGATCGCCTTCGGCAACCTGAAGCTGATCGCCCCCGAGAAGGTCGAGAGGCGCACCGCCGGCCCGAATCTCGCGCAACGCCTCGGCGTCGATGTGGCGAAGCTGACGGAGATCGCCGACGAGCTCTTCGAGGCCGGTGAAGACGGGCTCCATCCGCTGACCTCGGCGCCGACCTTCCCCGACAAGTCGTATCTCGACGAAGAGGATTTCAGCCGCACGATCCTGGCGATGGGGACGAGCTTGCTCGGCTGGACCCAGGAGATCTTCACGCGGGAGATCTTCGCGAACGACGCGCGCATCTTCGGTCTGACCAGTGAAGGCAACGAGGTCGCCTGGAAGGGCTATGCCGCCGTCTCGGCGGCGAAGGTCTCCCTCGAGGCGCTCTCGCGCTCGATCGCGCTGGAGTTCGGGCCCTATGGCATCCGCTGCAACGTGATCCAGGCCGGTGTCACGAACACGCCGGCGCTCCGGGCGATCCCGGGCAGCGACCAGCTGAAGAGCCAGGCGCGGCTCCGCAATCCGGGCGGGCGGCTCACGACCCCCGAGGACGTCGCGGGCGTGATCTTCCTGCTGTCGCAGCCCGAGGCCTCCTGGGTCAACGGCGAAACGATCCGCGTCGACGGCGGCGAACATATTTCCGGCTCGACGAAGTAGTCGACCCTGGTAGTCGCAGGCGCGAGGACATTGACGTGAGGACGACGTGGCGTTGAACCTGCTTGGGATCGGTCATTTCCATCCCGAGAACGAGATCACGAATCAGTTCCTCGAAGACCTCGACATTGGCACCAATGACGAGTGGATCATGGAACGGACCGGGATCCGCTCGCGCCGCACGGCGCTGTCCCTCGATTACATCCGCACGACCCGCAACAGCGATCCCCGCGGCGCGATCGAGGCCGCCGAGATCTCGAACGCCGAGATGGGCGCGCGGGCTGCCCGCATGGCGCTCGCCCGCGCCGGGATCGACGTCTCCGACATCGGGCTCCTGATCGGCGGTGGCTGCGCGCCCAACACGGTGTCCCCGGCGGAGGCCTGCAACATCGGGGCGGCACTGGGCCTGCAGATGACGGGCTGCCTCGACATCAACTCGGCCTGTTCCTCCTTCATCGCCGGTGTCTACATGCTCTCGCTGATGGATCCGGCGAAGCTGCCCGACCACGTGCTGCTCGTGACGGCGGAGCCGATGACGGGGACCGTCGATTACAACGACCGTTCGGCGGCGGTGTTGTGGGGGGATGGCGCGCTGGCGGCCGTGTTCTCGCCGCGGCGGCAGGGCCGGGCGCAGCTGATCGGCCAGCGCTTCGTCACCGATCCGGCGGGCCACGACAAGGTCGTCGTTCCGCGCCTGGGCCATTTCCATCAGGAAGGTCGCACGGTCCAGACCTTCGCGATCCGCAAGACCTCCGATCTCCTGATCGAGACCCGCGACGTGTACGAGCAAGAGGGCCGCGCGTTCCATTTCATCGGCCACCAGGCGAACCGCCGCATGCTCGAGTCGGTCTGCAAGCGCTGCGATGTCCCCGAGGATCGCCACCACTCGAACTGCGAGTTCTTCGGCAACACGGCCGGGGCGAGCTCAGGCAGCGTCATCTCCCAGCTCTGGGACAAGTGGACGCCCAAAGACGACATTTGCGTCGTCGGCGTCGGCTCGGGCCTCTCCTGGGGCAGCTATCTCATGCGCTTCGGCGAGACGGACTCCTGATCAGGCATAAGAAGGTTTCAGCCGTAAGAAGGTGAAGCGATCGATGTTGACCCATGCCGAGTTCACGAGCCGCGCTGCGTTCGACCAGCAGGACCTGCTCGCCTTCGCCTACGGCCGTCTGATCAAGGACGCGCCGGAGGGATTCAAGGCGCGGCTGCCCGTGCCACCCATGTTGATGGTCGACCGGATCGACCTCATCAGCGGCGAGAAGAGCCGCGGCAAGATCAGCGCCGCCCGCGACGTGCGCGTCGACGACTGGTTCTTCCATTGTCATTTCATCAGCGACCCGGTCCAGCCCGGCTGCCTCGGCCTCGACGGCGTCTGGCAGCTGCTCGGCTTCTACTGCAACTGGCGGGGCGGCGTCGGCGCCGGACGCGCGCTCGGGTGTGGCGAGGTCGAGTTCTTCGGCCAGATCCGGCCCCACGACAAGGTCATGCGCTACGAGGTCGACATCAAGCGCTACACCGAGCTCAAGAGCGCCGGCGCCTCGATGGTGATCGGCGACGCCCGCGTGCTGATCGACGACCAGGAGATCTACACCGTGAAGGGCGCCCGCGTCGGCCTCTTCCGCGACATCGACTACCCGGACTATCCCTACGAATCTCCGAACTCCCGCGGCGGGAGGATGGAGCGATGAGCGAGGCGAGCGACAAGCCGGTCGCCCTCGTGACGGGCGGCGGGACCGGGATCGGCGCGGCCTGCTGCCGGCGCCTCGCGACCGAGGGATTCCGCGTCGGCATTCATTACCGCTCGAGCGAGGAGAAGGCGAAGAAGCTGGCGGACGAGCTGTCCTCGACGCCCGGCGGCGCGTTCCTCGTCAAGGCGGACCTGATGGATGCGGCGAGCCTCGACGGGCTCGTGGCAGAGCTGAAGGACGCGGCGGGGCGGGTCGACGTGCTCGTCAACAACGCGGGCTACAACGTGAACGCGCCGATGCTCGCCATGAACCTCGAGCAGTACGACGCCGTCGCCAGCGTGGCGCGCGGGACCTGGTACCTGACGAAGCTCGTGCTGCGCCGCTTCATGCTCAGGCAGGGTACGGGTCGCATCATCAACATCTCGAGCGTCGTCGGCCACACCGGCAACGCCGGCCAGATCCCGTACACGATGGTGAAGGCGGGCCTCGACGCCTTCACGAAATCCCTCGCCCTGGAGCTCACGGGCCGCGAGATCCTCGTCAACGCCGTCGCTCCCGGCTTCATCGACACCGAGATGACCGACGAGCTCCCGGCCGAGATCAAGCAGGCCATTCTCGCCAAGATCCCGCTCTCCCGGATGGGGTCTGCCTCCGAGGTCGCCGACGTCGTGGCGTTCCTCGCGACCCGCGGCAGCTATATCCAGGGCAGTGTCCTCCACGTGAACGGAGGCATGTACGGTGGGTGAGACGCTCTCGATGCAGGAGGTGCTCGCGGCGGTGCCGCAACAGGCGCCCTTCCGCTTCATCGACGAGATCGTCGAGCTCGACCGCGAGCACATCGTCGCGCGCTACACGTTCCCCCCCGACTCGGATTTCTACCGCGGCCACTTCCCGGGCAATCCGATCACCCCGGGCGTGATCCTGGTCGAGACCGCCGCCCAGGCGGCCGTCGTGGCCTTCGGCATCTACCTCTATACCCTCGAGACCTCGCGCGCCGAGCTCGAGAAGATCCTGACCATCTTCACGGACTGCGCCGTCGACTTTTGTGGAAGCGTCCGTCCCGGGGACCGCGTCACGACGACGGGGCGTGTCAAATTCTTCCGGAGAAAGAAGCTCCGGGCGTCCTTCGAGATGAAGCTCGACGACGGAACGCTCGTCTGTTCCGGCGAGCTCTCGGGCATGGGAGTACCGCGATGAGCGGATCGAACGCACAAAATGCACAGAGCGCACGCAGACGGGTCGTCATCACGGGCCTCGGCGTCATCGCGCCGAATGGAAACGGCGTCGCCGAATTCGAGTTGGCGCTGCGCAAGGGTCGCTCGGGTCTCAAGACCCAGCAGTCGATGATCGACGCGCAGTTCGGCTGTACCGTCGCCGGCACACCGACCGGTGTCGACGAGCTCTGCAAGGCGACCTTCAGCGAGGAGGAGCTCCTCGCGATGAACATGAATCACCGTTATGCGAGCCTCGCCGCCCTCGAGGCCTGGCAGGACGCCGGCCTCGAGCGCCCGTCCCGCGACTCGGACATCGTCCATTGGGACACGGGCGCGATCCTCGGCACCGGCATCGGCGGCATGGACACGATCGCCGAGAAGGTCGTTCCGTTCACCAACGCCGGGAAGGTCCGCCGCATGGGCTCGACCTCGGTCGAGCAGGTGATGGCCAGCGGGATCTCGGCCCGCATCTCGGGGCAGCTCGCCCTCGGCAATCAGGTGACGACGAACTCGAGCGCCTGCAGCACGGGGAGCGAAGCCCTGGTGATGGGCATGGAGCGGATCCGCGCCGGGCTCGCGACGCGCATGCTCTGCGGCGGCGCCGAGGCGGCGAGCCATTTCATCTGGGCGGGATTCGACGCGATGCGCGTGCTCAATCGCGGCTCGAATGACGAGCCGGAGAAGGCGTCGCGACCGCTCTCGGCTTCAGCGGGTGGGTTCATCCCGGGGGCGGGTGCGGGCGTCGTGCTGCTCGAGAGCCTCGAGAGCGCGCTGGCTCGGGGTGCGCGGATTCATGCGGAGCTCGTCGGGGGCATGGTCAATTGCGGGGGCCACCGCATGGGCGGCAGCATGACGTCGCCGAACCCCACGAGTGTCCAGCGCTGCATCACGGGCGCCCTGGCCGATGCGGGCGTGCAGCCCGAGCAGGTCGACGCCATCAACGGCCACCTGACGGCGACCGGCGCCGACCCGAAGGAAGTCGACTCGTGGGCGAAGGCGCTCCACCGCAAGCCGGGCACGCTTCCGCCCATCACGGCCACGAAGAGCATGATCGGCCACGCCCTGGGTGCGGCGGGCGGGATCGAAGCGGTCGCCTCGGTGCTGATGGTCTCGCGCGGCTTCGTCCACCCCTCGATCAATTGCGAAGACGTGCATCCGGAGATCCAGATGCACGCGGCGTCGATCCCCCACGAGCTGCGCGAGCTCCCGGACCTCGACGTGCTGGTCAAGGCCGGCTTCGGCTTCGGGGACGTCAATGCCTGTCTGGTTTTCCGGCGCTATCGGGCGTAGCCTCGGGGGGAACACGCTGACTTCTCCTGACTTCGGAGAGGTTGGCCGGGGACCGAATCACAGGAGAGGAGCAGAGCGGATGGACCGAGCGGAAGTGATGGATCGCGTCGTGAAGATTCTTACGCCCTGGGTGAAGGACGAAGCGGCGTTGGCGAAGGTTTCGATGGAGACGAACATCCTCGAGGATCTCAAGGTCAACTCGGCGCGGCTCGTGGACGTCGTGATCGCCTTCGAGGACGACTTCGACATCGAGATCGCGGACGAGGACGTCGACCAGGTCAATACCGTGGGTGACGCGGTGAATCTGATCTCGGGCAAGCTCTAGGCCGGCGAGATCGAACCGAGCGTCGAACATCCCACTCATTCAACTTACTTCGACGGAGTTCGACGGAGCACTCCAGTGGAGCAGGACGTCGTGAGCGGTGGGGAGCTGCAGCCGGACCGAGAGACCGTGATCCGAAATGCGCTGCGCGCGGATCCCGGGATGGTGCGCCGGCACGCGCGTCAGCGACTCGTCAGCCTGGTGGCGGGCCCGATCTGGGTCGGGGTCTCCGTGCTCGTGATGCGCTTCTATTTCCGGTACCGGATCTCCGACGTGAAGCGCATCCGGGCGAGCTATCGCCGGATCCGCGCCGAGTCGAAGGCGCCGCTGCTCCTCTGCGCGAACCATCTTACGATGGTCGACTCGTTCCTGATCGCCTGGGCACTGGGCTCGGGCTCCTACTGGCTCTTCCATCCGGACGAGCTGCCCTGGAACACGCCCGAGCAGAAGAATTGGGGGCGCACGCGCCTTCAGCGCATTCTCCTCTTCGTCGCGAAATGCATTCCGATCACCCGCGGCGGCGCGCGGGAGGAAGTGGGCGATGTGCTCGAGCGGGTGAAGTACCTGGTGGCCCGGGGCGAGACCGTCTGTCTCTTTCCCGAGGCGGGCCGCAGCCGCTCGGGCCGCGTCGAGGAGAACGCCGCTGCCTGGGGTGTCGGCCGGGTCGTCGGGGCGGTGCCCGGTTGTCGCGTGCTCTGCATCTATCTGCGGGGCCGGGCGCAGCTGACCTGGGGAAATTGGCCCGCGAAGGGCGACACGCTCGACGTGTCGATCGCCGCCATCGAGCCCAAGAGCGATTCGCGCGGCGTGCGGCGCTCGCGGGACCTCGCGCAGCAGATCGTGCGCCAGCTGATGCGGATGGAAGAGGAATATTTCGATGCTCGGAAATGACGTCGTCGATCTCGAGGACGTCGATGCCCGGCCCGAGACTTTTCACCAACGCTTCGAGCGGCGGGTTTTCGCCGACGCGGAGCGCCGGGCGATCGCCGAGGCCGAAGATCCGCAGGCCTGCCGCTGGGCCCACTGGGGCGCGAAGGAAGCCGCCTACAAGCTGGCGCGGCAGCGCGACCCGGGCTTCGTCTTTTCCCCGATCAAGCTCGTCGCCCATTTCGAGCCGCGCGCCTCGCGGCAGAAGCGGGGCGCCGCAGACGGACAGCTCGAACGCCGGGGTCGGCTCACACTCGCCGCAGGCCCGCAGGAGGCCGCGATGACGGTCGAGCTCCGGAGCTTCGAGACCGGGCAATTCGTGCACGTCGTGGCACTGCCGGCGGGCTCCGATTGGGGGGCCGTCGCGATGGCGGTCGACGGGCTCGGGCTCGGCGAGGGCGCGCAGGACCCGGGGCTCGCGGTGCGGCGGCTCGCGCTGCGCGCGATCGCCCGCGAGCTCGGTGTCGATTCCGCGCGCCTCTCGATCGGCCGGCGGGGTCGCATTCCGACGGTCGAGCTCGACGGACAGACGACGAAGCTCTCGCTCTCGCTCTCGCACCACGGGCGTTTCGTCGCCTTCGCCTTCAGACTGGGCTTCGTCCTCTCGCCGCGCGGACGCGGGGTGGGCGGTGTGCGGGGCGAGGCGGCCGGGCTCGGCGCTGGCCCGGAACATGAAGAGCGGGATCACGAAGAGGAAGTCACGCAATCGGCCGGGACGGTGGGGTACCCGGTCGCTTGGGCGGACACAGAATGGATGGCGGGATGACGAACGTGAGCGAGACGAAGAAACCGGCGGAGACTCGGCGCATCGAGCGGCTCGCGATCGTGAATCGCGGAGAGGCAGCCGTGCGCTGTCTGCGGACCGCCAAGAGCCTGCGCGAGCGGGAGGGCGGTGGTCTCGAGGTGATCGCCCTGTTCACGGCGCCCGACCGCAACACACCCTTCGTTCGCCAGGCCGACCGCGCCTTCCTCATGCCCTCGCCGCGGGGCGCCGTCGCAAGCTACCTCGACCACGACGGCGTGATCGCCGCCCTGAAGGAAGCACGCGCCGACGCGGTCTGGCCCGGCTGGGGCTTCGTGGCGGAAGATCCGGTCTTCGTCGATCGCCTGGATGCCGAGGGCATTCTCTTCCTCGGGCCGAGCGCCGACGCGATGCGCGCCCTCGGCGACAAGATCCAGTCGAAGCTCTTCGCCGAGAAGGCCGGTGTTCCCGTCTCGCCCTGGAGCGGAGGCGCGCTCGCCGACGAGAAGGAAGCGCTCGAGCACGCGCAGCAGATCGGTTTCCCCGTCGTCCTCAAGGCGACGGCGGGCGGCGGCGGCCGCGGCATCCGGATCGTCGAGCAGCCCGAAGGCCTGGCCGAGGCGTTCCGCTCCGCCACCGCCGAGGCGACCGCGGCCTTCGGCAACGGCACCCTCTTCGTCGAAGCCATGATCCAGGGAGGCCGACACATCGAAGTGCAGGTCGCCGCCGACAAACACGGCCACGCCCGCGCCTTCGGTTGCCGCGACTGCTCGGTCCAGCGCCGCCACCAGAAGGTCGTCGAGGAGGCGCCGCCGCCGGGCCTCTCCGATGCCGTGCTCGAGCGCCTCGAAAACGCGGCGACGAACCTCGTCCGCCACGTCGGCTACTGCGGCGTCGGCACGGTCGAGTTCCTCCTGAGGGGCGAGGACTTCTACTTCCTTGAGGTGAACCCGCGCCTGCAGGTCGAGCACGGCCTGACCGAGCTGATCGCCGGCATCGACCTCGTCGAGATCCAGATCCGCATCGCCCGCGGCGAGTCGATCGAGGGCATCGAGCGCAAGCGCCGGGGCGTCGCCCTCGAGGCGCGGGTCTGTGCCGAGGATCCGGACGAGGGCTTCCTGCCTTCGCCGGGCCGCATCGCGCTCTTCGAGCCCGCGCTCGGTCCCCATACCCGCGTCGATTCCGGGGTCACGACCGGGACCGTCATCTCGTCGGATTTCGATTCACTGATCGCGAAGGTCATCACGGTCGGCGAAGACCGGCAGGAATCGATCGCACGGCTCGCCTGCGCACTGCGCGACTTCGAGCTCGTCGTCGAGGGCGGGGCCACCAACAAGGGCTATCTGCTCGACATCCTCGCGGCCCCCGATTTCCAGGCCGGCGGCGTCGATACACGCTGGCTCGACCGCTTCAGCGCCGAGCGGACGAGTCTCGCCGAATCCCTGCCCGAGCTCGCGCGCGACGCGCTCGTCGGTGCCGCGATCCTCTCCTACCAGCGGACGCGGGCGACGCTCCGCACGGGCGTGTTCGGGGGCCAGGGAATCGGCGTTCGCCTGCCCGCCTCCGAGGGTCAGCAGATCGATCTCTCGTTCGGCGGCGAGAGCTACCGGCTCAAGGTCTACGCGATCGGCTCCTGGCGCTACCGCGTCCACCTCGACGGCGTCGCCGTCGGCGCCATGATGCGCGAAGAGGGCACGCATGCCGCGCGCCTCGTGATCGACGATCGCGTCCGCCGCATCCACTACGACATCAACGACCGCGGTCTGCGCCTCGAGGTCGACGGCCACCCACTGCGTTTCAGCTCCCAGACGGCGGGCCAGGTGCGTGCCGGCTCCCCGGCCGTCGTCGTGACGCTGCATGTCGAGCTCGGCGCGACGGTGTCGGCGGGTCAGTCGCTGGGCCTGCTCGAAGCGATGAAGATGGAGATCGGCTTCCAGGCGCCGGTCGCCGGCACGGTGAAGGAGATCCTGGTCCACAAGGGTCAGCAGGTCGCGGCGGGCGACGTGATCCTCGTGATCGAGGAGGCGGCGGACGATGTGGGGACTCCCCGCGACCGCGTTCGGATCGGCCTGCCGGTCCAGGCCGATCCGCTGGCCTCGCTCTTCCGCGAGAAGGCGGAGCGCCCGCTCGGTATTCCCGATCTCCTCGCAGCCGACAACGCGAATCTCGCCGAGCGGCGCGTCGCGATCGACGCGGCCCGCGAGGAGATCCGGCGCGTGCTGCTCGGCTACGACGTGAATCCCGACCGCTCGGACTCGCTGGCCGCATTCCTCGAGGCGTCGATTCCGGAGACGATCTCCGACGGCTTCCGGCGGGAGCTCTCCGAGATCCGCCACGAGCTGACGACCTTCGCCGACGTCGAGGTGCTCACGATCCGGGCGCCGTCCGCTTCGATCTCGGGACAATCGGGGCCGTCGAACAGCGCGCGACTGCGCATGTACGTTCGGCGCGTCGAGGCCGAAGGCTCGGGCATCGACGACGACTACCTCGGTCTCGTCAAGGCGGCGCTGGCCCATTACGGCGTGCCCGACCTTCAGCCTTCCGACGCGCTGCGGCGCGCGCTGCTGCGACTGCTGACCTGTGAGGCCGGTCGTTCGGCGCGCCTCGTCCTCGTGCTCGGCATCCTGCGCCGCATCACGGCGCTGGCGCAGCTCGACATCTTCATGGGCGACGACGAGCGCCTCGAGCGCGCGCTCCACCGTATCGCGCGCATGCGGCCGCAGGTGACGGACGCCGTCGCCGATGCGGCCCTCGAGGCGTCCTACGTCATCTTCCAGCAGCCCGGCATCGAAGAGCGAGCGCGTCGATCGTCCGGCTCGGTCGAGCGCTGGCTCGCCCAGGCGGAAGTCGATCTCGTGGCACCGCCGACCGGCGTGCTGCTCGAAGTCGCCTCGTCGCCGCGGCTCGTCTTCGAGCGCGTCGGGCGTTGGATCGGCGGCGAGGATTCGAATCGCCGCGTGATCGCCCTGGCCGCCCACGTCCAGCGCCGTTATGCGCCGATCATTCCCGAGGCCTACCGCGCCGTGCGCGTCGACGGCGAGCCGATCCACTGCGTCGAGTACAAGGATCGGGGCGTCGTCCTCGCCGCGACGGGCAGTCCGGCGGAGGCGGCCGTCTGGATGGACCGCCTCATGCGCGGCGCCGAGTCCCTGCGCGAGCGGGATCCGTCGACTCCGATCGTGGCGCTCGAATACCTGATTCCGTCCGGGACGGGCGTCGACTGGGATGTGCTCTTGTCGCAGATCGAGGACGCCTATCGCGAGCGCGAATTCGATTGGCGGATCACGTTCGGCTCGCTCACGCCCGACGGCGAGGGCGACATCTACCGCACGCTCGTGCGGCGAAACGGCCGCCTCGAGCAGGCGATCGAGCACTACGACCTCCATCCCGAGACCGCCAAGCGCATCGCACTCGACCGTTATGTCGCGTTCGACCTCGAGCGGCTGCAGTCGGAGGAGGGCATCTACGCCTTTCATGGGCGCGCGAAGAACGCGCCCGGGGACGAGCGGATCTTCGTGCTCGCCGACGCCCGCGACCGCTCGCCCGAGCCCGGCCGCGAGCTGTACCACCACCTCGCGACCTTCGAGCGCGTCTTCAACCGCGCCGCGCGAAGGCTCCGCACGATCCTCCAGATCCATGATCCACGCCGAAGGCTGCAGTGGAATCGGATCGCGATCTTCGTCGCGCCCTCGATCTTCATCGAGCCCGAGGTCGCGAACGACATCGCGCGGCGGCTCGCGCCGGCGACCCGGCATCTCGGCCTGGAGAAGGTCGTGGTCCGACTCAACCGGCTCGACCGGGCACAGCCCGACGGTCCCGCTTCGCCCTACGAGCTCGTCATCAGCGACACGGGCGAGCAGCTCGAGCTCGTCTGGCGTGAGCCGCATGACGAGGCGCTCCTGCCCGCGCAGGAGTACGAGCGCAAGGTCGTCTCCGCGCGCCATCGCCGGCTCATCTATCCGTACGAGATCGTGAAGATGCTGACCTCCGACTCCCCCGATTCGCCAGAGGCGTCGGGGGGCGAGGGCTCCTTCGAGGAGTTCGATCTCGATCCGAAGAGCCCGCGCCCGGTCGCGCAGAGCGTCGCGGACCGGCCCTACGGCCAGAACAGGGCGGCGGTGGTCTTCGGTCTGATCCGGACGCCGACCGAGAAGGTGCCGGAGGGGATGCTGCGCGTCCTCGTGCTCTCGGATCCGACGATGGGAATGGGCGCGCTGTCGGCGCCGGAATGCGATCGGCTGGTCGCGGCCTTCGATCTGGCGGAGTCGCTCGGCGTTCCGCTCGAGTGGGTTCCCGTCTCGTCGGGCGCCAAGATCGCGATGGACAGCGGGACCGAGAACCTCGACGCGACGGCCCGCGTCGTGCGCCGGATCGTGACCTTCACGCAGGCCGGTGGCATCGTGAACATCATCGTCCAGGGCGTCAACGTCGGCGCCCAGAGTTACTTCGACGCGCTCGCGACGATGCTGATGCACACGAAGGGCGTCCTCATCATGACGCAGACCGCGTCGATGGTGTTGACGGGACGCGCGGCCCTCGAGGCCTCGGGCGCGGTGTCGGCGGAGGACGAGATCGCGATCGGCGGCTTCGAGCGGATCATGGGTCCGAACGGCGAGGCGCAGTACTACGCGCGCAGCCTGGTCGACGCCTATCGCATCCTCTACGAGCACTACCGCTTCAGCTACGTCGTCCCGGGCGAGAGCGGCCCGCGGCTGCTCGCGACCCGCGACGAGCGCCATCGCTCGATCGCGACGAGCCCCCTCGCTCCCGGCGACGCGGATGGCCTCACGACGGTCGGCGAGCTCTTCGACGACGAGACGAATCCCGGTCGCAAGCGGCCGTTCGCGATGCGGGCGGTGATGCGGGCCCTCGTCGACATCGACGGCGGCTTCCTCGAGCGCTGGAACGCCTGGGTCGGGGGCGAGACGGCGATCGTGTGGGACGCCCATATTGGGGGCCTGCCAATCACGTTGATCGGGATCGAGAGCCGCAACGTGCCGCGGGACGGCTTCCATCCGGCGGATGGTCCCGAGGCCTGGAACGGTGGCACGCTGTTTCCGCAGTCGTC
Source organism: Deltaproteobacteria bacterium (assembly GCA_031390075.1). Lineage (GTDB taxonomy): Bacteria > Myxococcota_A > UBA9160 > UBA9160 > UBA4427 > UBA4427. The sequence goes on from JANMTD010000621.1 coordinate 19,413, forward strand.
GAAGAAGGTCGCGCGGGCGATCAACGCGGCGTCGGGGAACCGGCCGGTCGTCGTGCTCGCGAATCTCTCGGGCTTCGACGGGTCGCCGGAATCGCTGCGCAAGATCCAGCTCGAGAACGGCGCGGAGATCGCGCGCGCGGTCGTGAACTTCCGCGGGCCCGTCTACTTCGCGGTCGTCTCGCGGTATCACGGCGGCGCCTACGTCGTGTTTTCGCAGGAGCTGAACGACGAGCTGAAGGCGGTGGCGCTGACGGGCTCGTACGCGTCGGTGATCGGCGGAGGTCCGGCGGCGGCGGTCGTGTTCAGCCGCGAGGTGGCGGCGCAGGCCCTCGACGATCCGCGTGTGAAGGACCGGTCCGATCTCGTCCGGCGCCATCCGACCGAGGAGAACCGCGCCGCCCTCGATGCGGTCCTGCGGGAGGTCACGCTCGAGAAGCAGGCCTCGCTCGCGGCGGAGTTCGATGCGATCCACAACGTCGAGCGCGCGCGCCAGGTCGGCTCCCTGTCGGAGATCCTCGAGCCCGCGAATCTGCGTGCGGCGCTGATCGAGTCGCTCGAGCTCTCTCGCCGCGGCTTGTGAGCCGGGCGGGGGAATGGCTCTCGGGGACGAGCGGGCGTCGCGCGGGGACGGGCTCGTCAGCGGACTGCTCGCCGGGCTGACCTGGCTCTGCGAGCACATATCGATCGAGCGGTCGCTTGCCTTCGCCGCGGCGTTCGGCCGGCTCTGGGTCCGCGTCGGCGCTCCGCGCACGCGCCGGGTCGACGCGGCCCTCGCACGCGCGCTGCCCGAGCTCGCTGCGGGCGAACGCGCGCGCGTGACGCGCGAGGTCTTCGTCCATCTCGCGCAGGGGCTGGTCGAGCTCCTGCTGCTGCGCGGCGGCCGGCGTGCGGAGCTGCTCGCGCGGGTCGAGATCTCGGGCCTCGAGCAGATCGCCGAGGCATCGCGGGCGACGCCCTCGGGCGGGGTCCTCGTCGTGACGGCCCACCTCGGCAATTGGGAGCTCGCCTGCGCCAAGGTCGCGGCCCTCGGCTTTCCCGTCTCGGTCGTCTACCGCGGGCTACGCCATTCCGCCCTCGACCGCGCGCTCGTCAAACTTCGGGGTCGGGCGGGCAGCGAGCCTGGCGGAGTCCCGGTCGAGCAGATCAAGCTCGGGCGCGCGGGGCTGCCGGTCGTGCGCGCCCTCGAGGCGGGGCGCAACGTGCTCGTCTTGCTCGACCAGAACGCGGGGCGCGAAGAGGGCGTATTCGTCCAGTTCTTCGGGCAGGCGGCGTGTACGCGTTCCGGGCCGGTGGCCCTCGCGGCGCTTCGGGGCCATCCGGTCGTGCCGGCCTTCATCCACCGCGAGGCGGGCGGCCTGCGGCACCGCATCGAGATCCAGCCGGCCCTCGCCCTCGAACCGGGCGCCGCGGAGGATGAGGAGATCCTGCGCCGGAACGTCGAACGGGTGACCGGCGCGATCGAGGCGGCGATCCGGGCGTGGCCCGGCCAGTGGACCTGGACCCATCGGCGCTGGCGAACCCGGCCGCCGGGAGCCGGCGGGGCCGGGTGAGGCCCCGATCGGGCGGATTGCGAGGGCCCGAGCGCGTGTGTGATGATCCCCCACTCACCCGCCGCCCGAAGGCCTGGATTCAGGGTCGAGGAACACCTCATGTCCCCCACCGATTCGCCCGCGGCTCCCGTGCCTGCGTTGGCCGCCCCGTCCCGGGCGGAGGCGGAGCGCTGGGTCGCCGATGTCGTGAGTGGAGGCGAGTTTGCGCCGGATCGGGCCGAGGCCCTCGGCGCCTCGCTCCGCAACGCGGGGATCCGCGACGTGCTCGCGGCGGGCGCGACGGAGATCAAACGAAAACAGACGGGCCAGCGCGTCACGGTCTCCCGCAACATCTTCATCCCGCTGACCAATCTCTGCCGCAACCGCTGCTCCTACTGCACCTTCGCGAAGCTGCCGGATTCCCCCGAAGCCCATACCTACAGCCTCGACGAGGTCGAGGAGGTCGTGCGCGGCGGCGTCGCGACGGGCTGCATCGAGGTCTTGATGTGTCTCGGCGACAAGCCCGAGGTGGCCTACGGGAGCTACCGCGAGCAGCTCGCCGAGCGCGGCTTCTCGAGCACGTCGGAGCTGCTCTTCGAGGCGTGCCGCCGGGCCGTCGCCCTCGGCATGCTGCCGCATACCAACGCCGGCATCCTGACGCGCGAGGAGCTGCAGCGGCTGCGGCCTGTCAATGCGTCGATGGGGCTGATGCTCGAGACGACGAGCCGACGGCTGCGCGAAAAGGGTGGACCCCATTTCCACGCCCCCGACAAGGAGCCCTCCGTCCGCATCCGCATGCACGAGATCGCGGGCGAGCTCAAGATCCCCTTCACGAGCGGCATGCTGCTCGGCATCGGCGAGAACGACGCCGAACGTGTCGACACGCTCCGCACGATCGCCGATCTCGCGCGCCGCTTCGGCCACATCCAGGAAGCGATCATCCAACCCTTCCACCCCAAGCCGGGGACGAAGATGCGCGCGGCCTCGTCTCTCGACGACGACATCGTGGTCGGTTGGGTGGCGCTCGCGCGGCTGATCCTGCCGCCCGCGGTCCACGTCCAGGCCCCGCCGAACCTCGGCTCGAACATGCTGCCGCGACTGCTCGCGGCGGGGGTCGACGATTGGGGCGGTGTATCGCCCGTGACCGTCGACTTCATCAATCCCGAGGCGCCGTGGCCGGCGCTCCACCAGCTGCGCAAGGAGACGGAGGCCGCAGGCTTCGAGCTCCGGGAGCGCGGACCCGTCTATCCCGAGTGGATTCTCGAGAAGCCCGATTTCTTCGACCCGCAGGTGCGGGCTCTGCTGCCCAGCTACGCCAACGACGAGGGCTATGCGCAGCGGAAAAACGACCAGTCCAACGAGGAGGCCGCCTGACATGCTCGACCAACTGACATCTGCCGTATCCCCCGATGTGCGCGGCCTGCTCGAGAAGGCCCTGGAAAAGCGAGAGCTGACGCCGCAGGACGCCGAACGGCTGTTGACGGTCCACGGCCTCGATTTTCACGCCCTGATCGCCGCGGCCGACTTCGCCCGGCGCGAGGATTGCGGGGACGACGTCAGCTACGTCGTCTGTCGCAACATCAACTTCACGAACGTCTGTTATGTGGGCTGCTCCTTCTGCGGCTTCGCCCGCCACAAGGACGACCATGCGGAAGCCTTCGATCGAACCCACGCCGAGATCCTCGCGAAATGCGAGGACGCCGTGCAGCGCGGCGCGACCGAGGTCTGCATCCAGGGCGGCATCCATCCCAACAAGGACCACACCCACTACCGCGACATCCTGCGCGCAGTCAAATCCGCCTACCCCGCTCTCCACATCCACGCCTACTCGCCCGAGGAAATCGACTTCGGACACAAAAAGAGCGGGATGAAGCTGGCCGACTACCTGCGCTGGCTGGTCGACGCGGGCCTCGGCACGATGCCCGGCACCGCCGCCGAGATCCTCGACGACGAGGTCCGCGACATCCTCTCGCCGAAGAAGCTGCGAACCGCGCGCTGGATCGAGATCATCACTGCCGCCCACCAGATCGGCCTGCGCTCGACCTCGACGCTGATGTACGGCCACATCGAAGCGCCCCGCCACATCGCCGCCCACCTCGACATCCTGCGGGAGATCCAGAAGCGGACCGGCGGCTTCACCGAGTTCGTCCCCCTCGGCTTCATCCACGAGCGCAACCTCCTCTACAACCTGCTCGGCTCGCGGCCCGGCCCGTCGATGGAAGAGGATCTGCGCATCATCGCCGTGTCGCGGCTCTTCCTGCGGCCCTGGATCAAGAACGTCCAGGTCTCGTGGGTCAAGATGGGCCACAAGCTCGGCCAGATGGCTCTGTCTGCTGGCGCAAATGACTTCGGTGGCACGTTGATGGAGGAGTCGATCAGCCGCGAGTCCGGCGCGGACCACGGCGAGAACACCCCCGCCGAGGAGTTCCGCCGCCTGATCCGCGAGCTCGGCCGCGTTCCGGTCGAGCGAACGACGCTCTACGGGGTCGTCCAGCGCTTCGAGGATCCCGCTCTCGACCCGCCGTCCCGCGAGCCGCAGAAGACGGTCGATCTCTCGGGTCCCTCGCGCTGGCGCAAGGCACTCGAGACATCGGCGCCCGCCGCACCCGCCGCGTCTCTCTAGCCAGGAGAAGCCTGGGCCTCCGGCACCGTCGGCTGCCGGTTCGCAAGCGACTGGTCGACGCGCTCCGAAAGGGCCTCGACCTGGTATCGCAGCGGCGCGCTCTCGAGCACGAGTCGCTCGACCCGGACGATCGCATTGCGCACGGAGGGGTGATCCCGGCCGAGGCTGCGGCCGATCTCCGCGAAGGATGCGTCGGTGTAGCGGTGGGCCAGGTACATCGCGAGCTGCCGAGGCACGAGGACGTCGCGGCGGCGCGAGCGCGCGGCGAGGGCCTCGGGTCGTTTTCCGAAGAAGGCCGCCACGATCCGAACGATCTCGCTCGTCGCGACCCGGCGCGGGGCGAACGGCGAGGCCGTTCCGGTCTTGCGCGCGATGGCCTCGCGGGTGAGCTCCAGGTCGATCGTCCGGCCGAGCAGCGACGCGGTCGTCACGACCTGGATCAGCACGCTCTCGACATCGCGCACGCTTCCCCCCGTCGACTCGACGAGTTCATCGAGACAGTCGGCCGGGAGGTGGACGCCCCCCGCCGCCGCCTTCGCGCGCAGGATGTGTCGGCGCACGATCGCGTCGGGCCGCTCGAGCTCCGCGACGAAGCCCCGGGTCAGCTGGGTCCGCATCCGCTCGGAGAGGCCCGTGAGGTCCCGCGGTGCCCGGTCGCCCGTCAGCAGGACTCGGCCGCCGACATCCAACACGTGCTGCACGGTGTGGAAGAGCTCGAGCTGGGTCTTCATGCGGCCTTCGAAGAACTGGACGTCTTCGACGATCAGGAGTCCGATCGGCCCGCGATAGCGCTTCTGGAAATCTTCGGAGCGTCCGTTCCGCATCGCGGACACGAACTCGCTCGTGAACTGCTCGGCGGTCGTGTAGACGACGCCGGGGCGGCCGGAGAAAGTCGAGCGCGATCCCGTCGCGGACGAGCCGCCAGCGCCGCGGCTGGTCGGTGAGGCAGTGCGGCTTGCCGCTGAGGCATCGCGGCTGGTTGGCGAAGCGCCGACCTGGCGTCGCGCCTCGATGGCGGCGGCGCGCGCGAGATGGGTCTTCCCCATGCCCGAGTCGCCGCCCAGATAGAGCTGGTTCAGGCTGTCCTGCCGCCGTCGCGCGAGGGCGAGCGCGGCCTCCCGGGCGAGCGCATTGCACGGACCCACGATGAAGCTCTCGAAGCTGAACGGCAGCTCGCCCTGTGCCGGCTCCCCGTCGAGCCCGAAGCGGGGCGCCGCCTCGACGCGTAGGACGTCGCTTCTCTCGTGGCGTGTTTCGTTGCCTCTCTCTTTACGACGCTCGTCACGAAGCGGCGTTCTGCGCGGCGGCTCGCTCCGGTTGGTCTTCCCGGGCACTTCGTACAGGCCCGAGGGTCCTGCTCCCGCTGCGGGCTCGGTGGATCGGGCGTTCGATGCCATCGATTCGACCGCGACCCGCTCGCGCGAGACGTTGCGCTCGCCGCCGTGGACCGCGACCGCTTGTGTGCTCATCTCTGAGCGCCGCAGCGCGCCGAGTGCGCCGCTCGCGACCGCGACAGGCTCCGCGCGTCGAATCGGAAGCCGCAGCTCGATCGCGTGCCCCGCGATCGCCGAGAAATCCTTCATGTCGACGATCGCAATCGGCGGCGCCAGCGGGGAATCACCGCGCTCGGGCCTGGCCTCCAGATCCGGCCGCGCCTCCAGAAGAGCGGAGCTCGCATCCCAGGCCCGACCCCAGCAGCGCTGGATCAGGGTGCTGAAGTGGGTTCGGATTCGCTCGCGGTGGAAAGAGGTCGGACATCCGAGCACGACGCGCTCGTCCGAGAGCTTCACCGCGATCGGAGCGATCCACGCTTCGAACGCGAAATCGGGAATTTCATCCTGAAGGAGACGCAACGCATCTCCCCAGACCTTGGGCGCAGAGGTCATTCAGGGTCCAGAAGCTCGGAGGTTTTTTGGCTCTTGATCGGGTCAGGCGATCGGGTCAGGCTGATCGGGGCCGACCGAGCTCCAGTCCATCTCCGGTCCCGACGGAGCCAGGTCTCCCCGGCTCCGCTTGCCCCTTCGCCTCGATCGCACCCGCTCGCCCCTTTGACCCGGACCGCCGAAGCGTTGCGGGCGTAGCTTCCGGACCCCACGGTACGGAAGCTCAGAGCGGATACGGGCTGATTTTGGGGGGCTCCACGGGATTCTCAACGGACTTTCGTTCGAATCGGCTGGAACGCGTCGCAGTAAACCACGCGGCTCCGGGATTGGCAATCAAATCCGAGCAGGATCGTGACGAACCGGTGACACAATTCCGAAACAGCTGCATTCGGCCTCCATACGCCGAAATACGCTGGTTTACGAATCGAAATCCGAAGCGAATCAAGTGGCTTCGGCGGATTCACGAAGGCTTTTTCGATCTCATCCCGCGCGTCTTCGAACCGTCGTTCTCAAAAATCAGATCTCGATCATGCCAACTGTTTTGCACGATTCCTCGAGAATCCTCGATTTATCGATGGATTAATTTTTGTGCGGCCCGCGGTCGACTCAGTTGGGGAGGCGCTGGGTTCCCGTCTCGCCGGCACCGGACTCTGCCAGCTTGAAGCGCAGCAGGTCGCTGGTGACCTCGAAGCGTTGCAGCAGCGAATCCGATTCGAGGATCTGCTGGCGCTCGATCGCGCGAAATGGAATCGACTGTGCGATCGCGTTCACGAGTTGAACCGGCTCGAGGCGCTCGAAGCTCGCGACTGCGCGTTCGGGATCGTCGATGGCGCCGGCCAGCCCGCGTACGAAGCGGGTCAGCAGGTCGAGCAGCTCGACGCGTCGGCGCGCGAGCTGCTCGTGCGCTTCCGGGGAGCTGGGCAACTGATCCTCGAGAATCCCGACACGAGCGCAGCGGTAGAGGCGCTCTTCCGTGCGCGGGACCTCGGAGAGAATCCGGAAGCGTGCCTCGCCGACGAGCAGGACATGGAATGTGCCGTCCTGCCTTTCCTGGACATGCGCGATCCGGCCAACGCAGCCGACGAGGAAGATCGGGGGATCGCCGGCCATCGCGTCGACGCTGTCCGGGCGGACGGTGACCATGCCGATCTGCTGCGAGCCCGCGAGGGCGTCGCGGGTCATCTGGCGATAGCGCGGCTCGAAGATGAAGAGCGGGACCGAGCTGTCCGGCAGCAGGACGACGTCCGAAAGCGGAAACAAGGGCAGCGCGTCGATCACACTCATGGCCAGGGAGCTTAGCCCCGCCGCGAACCGTTGACGGGAAGAGCCCGGATCCCGACACTAGCGCCGGGGGCCAGGTTGGATCAGGCGACGAAACGAGCGCTGCTCGCGCGTCTCGAGCGGGACGCGCTCCATCTCTGTTCACGATTCGGACTGCGCTACCGGGTCCTCGAAGCCGAGCGGGCCAACGTCAAGCGCCGCTACGGCGTCTGCTTTTCCGACGGGACGATCCGGATCCGACTCCGCCATGCGGCGACCGCGCGCCCGCTCAAGTACTCGAGCCTCGTCAACACCCTGTGCCACGAGCTCGCCCACCTGCGGCATTTCAATCACGGCCCGCAGTTCCAGGCATTCTACGCCCGCATTTTAGAATGCGCGCGGCGCGACGGGATCTATCGACCGCGGGCGGTGCTGGGACGAGATCCTCTATCAGCGCCCGGATCAGCGCCCGGATCAGCGCCGATTCACGCGGCAGCCCGGGCGCCCGTCCGGAGCGCGGGGCGCGGTGTCCCGGACGTGCGAATTGCGATTGCGCCGGCGAAAGGCGCCCAGCTCGAGCTCTTTGGATCGATGGCTGCGTTCGGCTCGAGCGCGGGCAGTTCCCGTTGAGAGTGCCCGTTTGCGCTTGGGGCCCACTTGAAAGGAGCCGTTCGTCGGAGATCAGCTCGGGTGGGGAGCCGAGCGGAGCTCGTCCACCTCTTCGAGGTTGTTGGGACCCTCGATGACCTTGCAGCGGATGTCGTCGACCGCGATGGACTTGTCGAGGATCTGCGTGATCAAGCTGTCCACGCTGAGCTCGTCGAGTTCGGCGAGCGCATCCTCGAGGTCGCCCTCCGAGATGGAGAATTCGAGTGCGAGCTTGATCTTGATGTTGTCCATCGTTCACTTTCCCCGTTCACCGGACTGCGCCGGCATGCCCTGGCCACCCTGCTGGTCGCAGATGTTGGCCGCAAATGCTGACCCGTAGACGCTCCGCCGGAATGCTGATTCGCCGTGGGTCTCGGTGCCGCCCGGCATTTCGCTCGGGGGACACCACTGATCCAGATTTATCCAGATTCGGTTTCGATCCGCTTTCAATCCACGCACAATCCACGCACGCAATTCGCGCGCTGCGCGTTGCACGCCTCATGCCCGATGCGCTGATCGGCCGGTTCGCCTGTTTCGAACCGGCTGCCGCTGCCGCCCCGAGATCGGGCTCCGAGCGGCCTGATATCACGCAAGTGCCTGAATTTAAAGAGAAATTTTCACCGGGTGCCTAAGATACACCAAGCGCTGGCGGGCGGCTATGGATTTTTATCGCAATTTCGCACGCTTACGGTCTAGTGACCGCGAGGAAGCGCGCGCTCGCGATCGCGGGTTTCCAGCCACGCTACCCAGGCGACGAGACCGATGCTGGCGACGTGGATCAGCATGAAAAGACCGAGCGAGAGGCCGTGAAGCAGCCCGAAGCGCGACTGGGTATCGGCGGTGTTGGCAGCACCGAGGGCGCTCGGACGGAGCGCCGCGATCTCCGGTGAGAGCACGAGCTCGCTCGCGACGGCCGCGAGGGCGAGCAGCACGGGCAGGCCCACCACGAGACCTCGCCGGCCGAGGCCCGCCAGCGCAGCCGCGGCGATCAGGGCCGCTCCCGCGCCCCCGAGGTGCAGGATATGGAGCAGCGCGCCCGCCAGGTCCCCGGCCACATTGCCGGGTAGCACCTTGAAGGCGATCCGCGAGACGACGAACGCGAAGAAGCCCCATGCGCCGACCCAGCTCCCGAGGGAGAGCCAAAGCGCGGTGCGCAGCGCCGTGTCGCGGGCGAGTCCCTGGCTCAAGCCCGCGCGTCCTCGATCGGCTCGAGAGTCAGGGGGTCGAGCCGCTCGGACTGGAGATGCTGCGCCGCCGTGTCGTCTGCGACGTCGCTGTGACAGGCGGCCTTCTGGACGGAGGCGCCCATCGCGCTCTTCGTCTTCGAGGCGAGGCGGTGGACCTCCGCGGGGGAGAGCACGCCGCGCTGGATCAGGATCTCGCGCTGGACCGGATTGAGCGCGGCCGAGATCTTCGGCTTGTCCCATTGGTAGTCCGCGTCCTTGCCCGACACGAAGATCCCGATCTCCTTGCTGATGCGGACCGAGCACCAGTCGTGGCCGCACATCGCGCAGAAATCCGTGTCGACGTCGAGGTCTTCGTCGTGGTACGCGCGGGCGAGGTCGGGATCGAAGGAGAGCTCGAAGTGCTTCTCCCAGTTGAGCGCGGCGCGGGCCTTCGTCAGCTCGTCGTCCCGGTCGCGGGCGGAGGGAATGCCAAGGGCGACGTCCGCGGCGTGGGCGGCGATCTTGTACGCGACGCAGCCCTGCTTGACGTCGTCCTTCTTGGGGAGACCGAGATGCTCCTTCGGCGTCACGTAGCAGAGCATCGCGGCGCCGTGATAGGCCGCGGCGGTCGCACCGATCGCGCTCGTGATGTGGTCGTAGCCCGGGAACATGTCGGTCACGAGCGGGCCGAGCACGTAGAAGGGTGCGCCGTGACAGAGGCGGCGCTGGAGCTTCATGTTGAACTCGATCTGATCGAAGGGCACGTGGCCCGGGCCCTCGATCATGACCTGGCAGCCGTGGCGCCAGGCGCGCTCGGTCAATTCGCCGAGGGCCTCGAGCTCGCCGAGCTGGGCCGCGTCGGTCGCGTCTGCGAGGCCGCCGGGCCGGAGCCCGTCGCCGATCGAGAAGGTCACATCGTATTGGCGAACCAATTCGCAGATGTCGTCCCAGATCTGCGCCATCAGGTTTTCCTGCTCGTGGTGGATCATCCACTTCGCGAGCAAGCTGCCGCCGCGGCTCACGATTCCGATCAGTCGCTTGGTGACGAAGGGCAGGTGGGCGCGGCGCACGCCGGCGTGGATCGTGAAGTAATCGACGCCCTGCTCGGCCTGGCGCTTGAGCGTCTCGAGCACACATGTCGCATCGAGATCCTCGATCTTCCGCCCCAGGATCATCGAGTAGATCGGCACCGTCCCGATCGGCACCGTCGCCGCCAGGCAGATCGCCTCGCGCGTCTTCTCGACGTCACCCCCCGTCGAGAGGTCCATCACGGTGTCCGCTTCCCAGCGTTCGGCCCAGCGGAGCTTCTCGACCTCTTCATGTGTCCCGCTCGAGATCGGCGAGGCGCCCATGTTCGCATTGATCTTGGTGCGGGACGCGCGCCCGATCGCCATCGGATCGAGCTGGTGGGCGAGATGGATCCGATTGGCGGGGATCACCATGCGGCCGGCGGCGATCTCGTCGCGGATCTCTGTCTCGGTGAGGTGCGGCTCGCGCTCGGCGACGCGCCGCATCTCGGGCGTGATCTGGCCGAGGCGCGCGAACTCGAGCTGGGTCCGCGGCTCGAAGCCTGCGGGCGGCGCGTACGCGTAGGCGTTCGCAGGGGCCTGGTCGGGATGAGCGGACACGGCGAGGCGTGTTCCCTCGGAGAGCGGACTCCAATCGTGCGGCATGAAATCCCAGGCCGTCTTGTCCGACGGTGCCGGCATGCCGGGCGTGTCGGGGGAGGAGAAGGTCCTCGGACCGCCGACCTCGGGCGGATTGGCGAAGCTTCCGGGCGTCGTGCCCTGGCGAGCGGAAGAAGGATTGTGGCCGAGCGCCGGCAGTGAATAACGAGTCGCGGGATTCATCAGGGTCGGGCCTTCCCTACGCACGTCCGCTCGCGGGCCTGCGCGAGGCAGGCGGCGAGAGACGAGATCAGGTTCAAAGGGTCTGTTCTCAGGCCGCGCCCACACTGAGCGCGGCCACCCCCAGGCAATCAGGTCGTCGAGGAGTAGGACGGCAGGAGAGACCGGAGCGTATCACGCTCGCGGGCGGTCTCAATTCTCGCTGGGGTGCAGCGGCGAGGTGGAGAGCGCCGCCTGGGAGAGCGCCGCTTCGGGCGGCTGCTGCATCGGCGCGGTCTCGACGATCTCGTCGCCCTCGACGCGCACGCGGCTGCGCAGGCCGCCCCCGGCCTGGGCCGGGTAGTAGCTCGTCGCGATCGCATCCTCGCGCCCGCCCAGGAACCGGGTCCTCGACTCGACGCTGCCGTCGGGGAAACGCGTCTCGACCGGCCCGTCGAGCTGCCCCTCTCGAAAATGTGCCGAGAGCCAGGGGGATCCATTCGCGTGGAAGATCTCGAGGGGCCCCGCCCATTGCCCGCCGGCGAGCTCGCCCCGGAGCCAGAGGCTGCCGTCCTCGTCGAAGACTTCGACGAGGCCTTCGATGTGCGAGTCGACATAACGTGCGAGGGCGCGGGTCGCGCCGTCGGGATAGAGCTCCCAATAGGCACCCGCCCGCAGCGAATTCCCGTCCGCATCGTACGTTTCGCACCAGAACGCACGCACGCCCCGCGACGCCTCGCGCGCGAAGATCGCCGGATCCGGCGCGCCCGTGGCGAGCGTCGCGCCGACGACACACGGGTTCGCTTCGTCCTCTTGCGCCGCCGGGCCGGCCGCGTCGGCGGATCCCACGCGGATCAGCGCGAGCATGGTGAAGAGTGCCATCCAGGCCAGCTCGAGTCGTCGTGAGGAATGATTGCGAATCACCGCGCCTGCAGCGGCCGACCGCGACCGACTCTTGATGGTCCACTCGCCTGCCCGCGCTACCGTGCGGCCCGATGTCGCCCTTCCTGCACGTCCCGAAGCCGCCGACGAGCCCCACGCAGCCTCTCGAGCGGCAGGTCCGCGCCCAGGCGTCGGGGTTGGCCGGCCTGCTCGTGCTCTGCGCGGTCCTCGGCTGTGACCGGAACATCGAGCCGTATCAGCCCGGCGAGGAGCCCCGGGATCCCGATCTCGCACGGATCTTTCCCGGCCCGCCAGCGGGCGGGATGGGCGCCGGCGGCGGGGAGGGCGGGGCCGCAGGCGCCGTCGCGAACCGCGCGGCCTTTCCGCCGAGCCGGACCGAGGGCGCGGGGACGCCGCCCGCCGCCAGTGAGGCGACGGCCTCGGCCGGGGCTGCGCCGATCTCCGGACGGATCGTGCTCGCGCCCGAGCTCGAGGGCGAGCGGCCTGCGGGCGCCATCCTGTTCGTGATCGCCCGGTCGGAGGGGGCGGTCGGAGGGCCTCCGCTGGCGGTGCTGCGGATTCCCGACCCCGAGTTTCCCGTCGAGTTCGAGATCGGACCGGGCGACGTCATGATTCCGAGCATGCGCTTCGAGGGCCCGATCTCGCTGAGCGCGCGCCTCGACACGGACGGCAACGCGATGACCCGGGCCGCGACCGATCTGTCGAGTGCCGCCGCGCCGCCCGCCCAGCCGGGGACGAAGGCGGTCGAGCTCGTCCTCGCGCAAAAAGGCTAGGCGGAGCCCGCGATGAACGGATCCCCTCCGCGGCCGTGGCGCGTGCTCCGGGAGGAGCATCTCCAGCACTGCCGGGTGTTCGACGTCCACGTCGCGACGATGGAGTCGCCGCACACCGGTGCCGCGCATCCGTTCTACCGCATCGAGTCGCCGTCCTGGGTCAACGTCGTGGCGCTGACGCCGGACGACGAGCTCGTCATGGTGCGCCAGTTCCGCCAGGGCTCGCGGGTCGTGACCCTCGAGATTCCGGGGGGCATCGTCGATCCCGGCGAATCGCCCGAAGAGGCCGCCGCCCGCGAGCTGATCGAGGAGACGGGTTACCGCGCCGGCCGCCTCGCGAGCCTGGGATCGATCAATCCCAATCCCGCCCTCTTCGGCAATCGCTGTCACATGCAGGTCGCCCTCGACTGCGTCGCCGCCACGGCGATCCAGAACAGCGCGACCGAGGAGACGCAGGTCGAGCTGGTCGCGCTCGCGCGGCTCCCCGAGCTGCTGCGCGGCGGTGCGATCGACCACGCGCTCGTCGTGGCGGCGCTCTACGCCTTCGATCTCTGGCGCTCGCGGGGCGCCTGAAGATCCATCTGGTCGAGCACGATCTCCACCAGCCGATGATCGTCGCCGAGCGGCGTCGAGAGCTCGATCTCGATCCCGGGATGGCGCTCGCGCATCCGGTCGGCGAGCTGCGGCAGCGACTCCCGGACGTGGAATCCGGTGCCCAGAAAATGCAGATGGACGAGGATCGCGTGGGCGCCGCGCGAGACGAGCAGATCCACGCCCGCTTCGAAATCCGGAAGCGCGAGCTCCATGTGGGCGTGCTCGACGAGCCAGTCCGGACGCGCCTCGGCGATCCGCCGCGCGAAGGCCTCGAGGCGTTCGTTCGCCTCGGCGTTCCGGCTGCCGTGATCGACGATCAGGAGTCCACGCATCCGGCTGCTCATCTGCGACATCATTCCCCGCCTTCTACCAATAGCTGGCGCGAACGGTCAGATCGCCTTCGGGCCGTACGCGGCACGCGAGTCGCTGACCGGGGTCAATGCGGTTGCGCTCCTTGATGCGGCGCTCGCGCTCCGATTCCGGCGCGAGCCCTTCGGCGCCCTCCACGATCTCGAGGCCGCAGCGGGCGCACGCGCCCTCCGAGCCGCAGGCGCTCGCGATCGGGAGCCCCACCGCCTCGGTTGCATCGAGCAGCGTCATCTCGCCGGCGGCGATCTCGATGCTGCGTCCGGAGGGCAGGAACCGGATCACACAGCGGGTTCGGGCTTCGCTCATCGGGCGATTGTAGAGGTCCAGGCCACCGGGCAGAAGCGCGCTGGTCCGAGCTTCCTCTGGGGGCCGCGAAATCGCACGCGAGCTGCCGGGCATACCGCCGCGCGCACGCCCCCGCACTGCTTTTTCGATTCGAGGGCTGGGTTAAGGTATCGGCCATGTCCACGGCGGCGCTCCTCGTCATCGGCAACGAAATCCTTTCGGGCAAGGTCCGGGACACGAATTCCACCTTCCTCGCCGTCGAGCTCCGCAAGCTCGGTGTCGATCTCGAGCGCATCGTCACGATCCCCGACGTGGTCGACACGATCGCCCGTGAGACCCGGATTCTGTCCGCCGCCTACGACTACGTCTTCACCTCCGGCGGGATCGGGCCGACCCACGACGACCTCACGATGGACGGCATCGCGCTCGCCTTCGAGCGCAAGGTCGTCCTCAACCAGTCGATGATCGATCGCATGGAGCGTTATTCGAACAAGCCCGTCAACGACGCCATGCGCAAGATGGCGATGATCCCCGACGGCTCGGAGGTGCTCGACGTCGGCGGACTCTGGTTCCCCGTCGTCGTCGTCGAGAACGTCCACATCTTCCCCGGCATTCCGGAGCTGTTCGAGAAGAAGTTCCATTCGATCCGCGACCGCTTCACCGGCGTCCCCTTCCACCTCACGAAGTTCTTCGTCCGCGAGAACGAGTCCGAGATCGCCGACATCCTGAATGCGCTGCTGCGGGAGTTTCCCGAGCTGATGCTCGGCTCGTACCCCAAGATCAACGAGGCGAGCTACCGCGTGCTCCTGACCCTCGAGTCCCGGGACGAGAACTATCTCGCGCGGGCCGTCGAGACCCTCGCGCGCGAGCTCCCGGAAGACGCGATCCATCGCATCGAGTGACCCGGGAGTGAATCGAGAGTGACGCAAGCGACCCTCCTGCGCCTGCTCGCCTTCGTCCATCCCGCCTGGATGCTGGCGAGCGTCGCCCTCGCGATCGCGACGGCTCGGCTCGGGCTCGAGATCCGCAAGCGGCGCGCGAGCGGACGGGTCGTCGGCCCGGAGCTGCGCCGGCGACATCTCCGGCTCGGCAAGTTGGCGATCGCGCTGGTGCTCGTCGGCTTCGTGCTCGGCTCGGCCTCGATGGTCTGGCTGCGGGAGCGCGCCGCGTTCGACAGCTTTCACGGCATCCTGGGCATCATCGTGAGCGGGCTCTTTGCCTGGACCGGGCTCTCCGGCCGAGCGCTTGCACGCGGGGATCAGGCGGCGCGCGGCGTCCATCGCCTGGTGGCGGCGGCGAGCATCGGCGCGGCCCTGCTCTCGGCGGTCGCGGGGTTCGTGCTGCTGCCTTGACGCGGGGGCGGGGGCGAGGCACCTAACGTCGCGGGTCGGGGAGCACGTCGACGGTGCGCTGGCGAAGCCAGTGGTCCGCGAGGGTGAGGCAGACCATCGCCTCGACCATCGGGACGGCGCGCGGGAGCACGCACGGATCATGGCGGCCGCCGGCCTCGAGGACGACGGCCTCGCCCGCGCGATTGACCGTGTTCTGCGCGACGCGCACCGTCGCCGTCGGCTTGAAGGCGACCCGCAGCAGGATCGACTCCCCGTTGCTGATGCCGCCCTGGATCCCGCCGGAGCGATTGGTCGTCGTGCGCGTGCGGCCCGTGGGGTCGGTCGTGAAGGGGTCGTTGTGCTCGCTGCCGGTCAGCGCCGTGCCGGCGAAGCCCGAGCCGATCTCGAAGCCCTTTGCCGCCGGGAGCGAGATCAGCGCCTTCGCGAGATCGGCCTCGAGCTTGTCGAAGACGGGCTCGCCGAGGCCTGCCGGGACATGGCGGGCGACACACTCGACGACACCCCCGACCGAATCCCCGCGCCGCCGGACCTCGTCGATCAGCGCGTACATCCGCCCGGCGGCCTCCGCGTCGGGGCAGCGCACGTCGTTCGCCTCGATCTCCGCGAGCCGCACGCTCTCGGGATCGACCTTCGAATCGATCGCCTGGACCCGGCTGACCCAGGCGAGGACCTCGATCCCGGCCACCGTTCGCAACAGTTTCCTCGCGATCGCCCCCGCCGCGACGCGGCCGATCGTCTCCCGCGCGCTCGCGCGGCCCCCGCCCTGCCAATTGCGGATCCCGTACTTCGCCTCGGTCGTGAAGTCCGCATGCGAGGGCCGGAAGAGGTCGCGCATGTCTTCGTAGGCGCTCGGGCGCGCGTCCTGGTTTCGGACGAGCAGCGCGATGGGACTGCCGATCGTCGTGCCTTCGAAGACGCCGGAGAGGATCTCGACCTTGTCCGCTTCCTGGCGCGGCGTCGTCAGCACGCTCTGCCCGGGACGCCGGCGGTCGAGGTCCGCCTGGATCTCGGCCACGTCGATCGCCAGCCGCGGCGGACAGCCCTCGACCACGACGCCGACGCCGCCGCCGTGGGACTCGCCGAAGGTCGCGATGCGGAAGGCCTGGCCGAAAACGCTGCCCATGGGTCGAAGGAGCTCCGTGTACGGGGGTCGATGGACGGCGCGGAGGGTATCGCTTGTGGGGCGCCGGTGCCGAGCGCGGACCCGTCCTCCGGTGAAGCCCCGGGACCGATGCCGGGATTGTCCCCGGCGAAACCGGTGAATCTCGTTCCAATGACAGTGCAACGCTGCCGCAGGACTAAAGCTCTGACGCCCCCGCGACGACATTTTTCCAGACGGGGACTCCTGGAAACATCGGGTCGAAGAGGTGAGGCGAGATGCGGATCGAGCGGATCGAGGAGACCACCGAGGCGAATCGGGTCGCGGCCGCGAGCGTCGCACGGGGCCGCGCCCTCGACGGCCCGGAGGCTGCCCCGGACTCCCGCGTCGCCCGGCTATTTTCCGCGCTGGCCCGCCTGCTCTCGTGCTCCCCCGCCGGCGCCCACGCAAAGACCCGTACCGCCGTGCTCGCCGACGCGAGCCGGCTGCTCGGCACCGCCCTCGGCGCCGATCACGTCGGGATCTATCTGTCGGGGGAGCTGGTCGAGTCCAGGCCCGATCCGTCGTCGACGCCCACCCCCGCGCCCTTCCTGCTCGCAGCCCGCTATTCGCGCCTCGGGCTCGCGGGCGACGTGGCGTTCGACGGCCTCGAGGCGATCGACCTCTCGCCCGACGACGACGCGGGCCGTCGCCTGGTCGAAGGTCGCTCGGCGAGGGTCTTCCGCCCGCTGGCACACCGCCGCCGTCGTGTTGTCGGGCCGAGTTTCTCCGCCGCCGGCTGGTCGCGAATCCACGCGACGCTGCGTGTTCCCTGTCCCGGGCAGAACGGCCTGCTCGCCCTGATCACCCTCGACGGCCCCTTCCTCGACTCCCGCGCCTCGCGAACCCTCGTCGAGCAGGCCGAGGCCGCCGCGAGCTGGGTCGCGAGCTATCTCGAGCGCGACCGCCTCGCTCGGGAGCTCGAATCGATGCGGGCCGAGATGCGGGCGGAGAAGGCGCGCACCGAGCGCCTCGCTGCCCTCGGTCGTGTGGCGAGCTCCGCCGCCCATGACTTCAACAACGTGCTGACGGCGATCCTGGGTCATGCGGATCTGCTCGAGCTCGAGCTGCCGGCGGCTGCGGTCGCCACACGCGGGCTCGAGGACCTCGACGAGATTCGAGTGGCCGTGACGCGCGGCGCGAAGCTCGTCGAAGAGCTGCTCGCCTTCGGACGCAAGCGGCCTGCGGGCGAGCAGGAGATCGATCTCGCCCGATCGCTGGCGGGGCTCGACAGCATGCTCCGCCGTGTCGCCGGAGACGGCATCGAGGTCGAAGCGCGGATCGAGGCGGGGCTTCCGGCCGTGCGCATGGATCTCGAGCGCTTCGAGCGCCTGCTCGTGAACCTCGTCGTCAATGCGCGGCATGCGATCGAGGCTCGTCCGGGGCAGCAGGGACGGATCGAGCTCTCGCTCGATCGAGTCCGCGACGGCATCGGCGCGGCGGGCGGTGAGTCGGTTCGTCTGCGCGTGCGCGACAACGGCTGCGGCATGGACGCGATCGTCAAGCGGCGTCTCTTCGAGCCCGTTTTCACGACCCGCGGCAGCGAAGGCGGAACCGGTCTCGGCCTCGCCGACGTCGCCGATTTCGCGCGAGCGGCGGGTGCGACGATCGCGGTCCAGAGCGAGCCGGGCGCCGGCACGACGCTCGAGCTGCGTTTCCCGACGACGCTCGACTCCGCCTGTTCCGCGCCCTCGCCCGCACCGCCGCACTCCTCGCACTCCCTGCGCGCCCTGTGACGGAGGCCCGCCTGATTCCCGTCTAGCGGCGCTATCGCGTGCGTTTACAACACCTGCGATCGTCCCCTCGCGCTCGCCCGTCGCCCGATTCGATCGGTTACCCTGCCCCGAAGTCGGCGCGAGGAGGGCGGATGCGCGAGTGGTTGTACGACGTGTTTCGCGAACGTCCCTGGTGGATGAGCGCCTGCATGATCTTCTGCGCGTACATGGCCTTCCTCTATGTGCCGTGGGATCTCTTCGTGAAGCCGGTGGCGAGGGACGAAGAGGTCTGGTTCGGGATCGAGCTCCGGGGCTATCTCGCGAAGCTCGGCGCGCTGGTGCACTGGTTCGTGTACGGCACCGCGATCTACGGCTTTCGCCGCCGCCGGCCGTGGATGGCGCTCTGGGCACCGGCCTACGTGGCCCAGATCGCCTTCAGCATCTACGTCTGGAAGGCGCTCGAGACCGGCGGGACGAGCGGTCTCGTCGTCGGGCTGCTCTACGCGCTGCCGATGGCGGGCCTCGCGTTCGCCTTCTGGTATTCCCGCGACTACTTCGCGCCGCGACCCCTGGGCCTGGTCACGCGCTACGGCGAGTGGGCGCTCGTGACGGGCGCCTCGTCCGGGATCGGCGCCGAGCTGTCGCGCCAGATCGCGGCCGACGGCATGAACGTCGTCCTCTCCGCCCGGCGCGGGGATCGACTGGTGCGCCTCGCCGGGGAGATCGAGAAGGAATCGGGTGTCGCGACGCGCGTCGTCGTGGCGGATCTGTCCGAGCGCGATGGGCAGGCCGCAGTCCTCGCGGGCGTCGCCGACCTCGAGATCGGGCTACTCGTGAACAACGCGGGGGTCGGCTACCAGGGCCGCTTCGACCTGCAGGACGGCGAGCGGCTGCGGCAGCTCGTGGCGGTCAACTGCGAGGCGCCGCTCGTGCTGACGCATGCGCTCGCCCGCCGGATGTGCGCGCGCGGTCGCGGGGCGGTTCTCTTTACGGGCTCGGCGGCGGGCCACCAGCCGCTCCCGCTCCACGCGGTCTACGCGGCGACCAAGGCCTTCGACCGGATTCTCGGCGAATCGCTTTGGGGCGAGCTGCGGGCGGCCAACATCGACGTCGCGGTGCTCGAGCCCGGATCGACGCAGACCGAGTTCCAGGCGGTCGCCGGCGAGCTCGCGCATCCAGGGGATTCCGTCGAGATCGTGGCACGGACGGGGCTCGAGGCGCTCGGCCAACAGCCCTCGGTGTTGGTCGGCTGGTACAACTGGCTGCGGGCGAATCTCGCGTCGCGCCTGCTGACGCGGCCGGTCGCGATCCACGCCGCCCACACCGTGATGGCCGCGCAGACACCCGAGGACATGCGCTAGGCGCGCCGAAGGAGCAGTGACGGGATGGCGCAGGCCTACTGGCTGATGAAATCCGAGCCCTCCAAGTACGCGTGGGACGACCTCGTGCGCGATGGCTCGACCTACTGGGATGGTGTGCGGAACTACGAGGCCCGCAACAACCTGGCGGCGATGAAGTGCGGCGACCTCGCCCTCTACTACCACTCGAACGAGGGCAAGGAGGTCGTCGGCGTCGTCGAGGTCGTGAAGGAGGCGTATCCCGATCCGACGACCGACGACGAGCGCTGGGTCGTGGTCGAGATCGAGCCGCGAGTGGCCTTCCGAGAGGCCGTCTCGCTCGGCACGATCAAGGCGGATCCGAAGCTCTCGGAGATCCAGCTGGTGCGCCGTGGGCGGCTGTCGGTCGTCCCGCTCACGCCGGTTGAGTTCCGGTACGTCCTCGAGCTCGGCAAGACCGCGCTGCCCGCGCGCAAGTCGAAGCGGCGCTAGTCCCCGAGCGCGGCGAGCGCGTCGGCGTACTCGTTCCAGCGCAGCCCCTCGTGGGCGCGGATCCAGTGCAGCTCGATTCGCGGCTTCGCCTTCGCGAGCGAGTAGAGCTGCTTCACGAGGTCGAGATTCTTGATCGGCCCGCCCTTGCGGGTCCAGCCGCGCCGCTCCCAACCGACCGCCCATTCGTTGACCGTGTTGACGCAGAGCTGGCTGTCGGAATGGACGACCAGGTCCCGGTCGTCGGGCAAGGCTTGAAAAGCCTCGATCAGCGCCCGCAGCTCCATCCGGTTGTTGGTCGTATCGGGCTCGCGTCCATGGCCTTCGGCCTTGATCTGGCCGCGCTCGACCCAGACCCAGCCCCAGCCTCCGGGCCCCGGATTCGGCTCGCAGGAGCCGTCGGTGAAGACACCGTCCTCGGGGCCGTCGAAATGGGACTCGAGGACCTCCTCGGGCGTCAGCTGTCGCGATCCGCGCTGGGACATCAGGCGCTCACCCGGAAAAACACGACGTCGCCGTCCTTCACGATGTAGTCCTTGCCCTCGACCTGCATGACGCCCTTCGCCTTGGCGGCCGCTTCGCCCCCGTTCGCGAGGTAGGCGTCGAAGGGGATCACCTCGGCGCGGATGAAGTGCTTCTCGAAATCCGAGTGGATCTCGGCGGCGGCGCGCGGCGCGGGGGTGCCGCGGCGGACGGTCCAGGCGCGGATCTCCTTCGGGCCCGCGGTGAAGTAGGTGATGAGGTCGAGCAGCGCGTAGGCGGCCCGGATCAGGCGATTCAGGCCCGGCTCCTCGATGCCGAGGCTCGCCAGGAACTCGCGCTTCTCGTCGGGGGCGAGCTCCGCCAGCTCCGCCTCGATCTTTCCGCAGATGCGGACGACCTGGGCGCCCTGCTCCTCTGCGAGGGCCTCGAGGGAGGCGCTGTGGGCGTTGCCGGAGGCCAGGGAGTCCTCGTCGACGTTCGCCACGTAGAGGACGGGCTTGGCGGTCAGCAGATGGGCGTCGTGGAAGGCGGGGCGCAGCAGATCCGGAACCTCGAAGGTCCGGGCGGGCAGGCCCCGGGCGAGGTGCCCCTGGAGGGCTTCGAAGAACTCGACCTCCTGCTTCGCGGCCTTGTCCCCCGAGCGGGCGATCTTGCGGGACCGGTCGGTCCGCTTCTCGACGGACTCGAGATCGGCGAGCCCGAGCTCGATTTCGATCGTCTCGACGTCGCGCCGCGGGTTCGGGCCGCCGTCGACGTGGACCACGTTCTCGTCGTCGAAGCAGCGGACGACGTGGAGAATGGCGTTCGTCTCGCGGATATTCCCGAGGAACTGGTTCCCGAGCCCCTCACCTTTCGAGGCGCCCTTCACCAGGCCCGCGATGTCGACGAACTCGACCGTCGTCGCCACGACCGATTGGGAGTGGACGATGTCCTGGAGCTGGTCGAGGCGCTGGTCGGGGACGACGACGACGCCCGTATTGGGCTCGATCGTGCAGAACGGATAGTTCTCCGCCTGGATCCCCGCCGCGGTGAGTGCGTTGAAGAGGGTGCTCTTCCCGACGTTCGGGAGGCCGACGATGCCGCATGTGAGTCCCATGGGAGGCGCATGTTCCCGAATTCCCGCGCCCCTGTCATGTCGTCCGCGGGCCTCCGTTCGGATGGTTTTGCCCGCGCTTCGGATCCGTTGGAAACCGCGTTCTGATCTAACTGGGGATTAGTTTCGGTCGACCCGAAGATTCTTCTTTTCACACGGGCGCCAAGTGTGAGACATTGCACATACGACAGACAGTCGGGGTGGGGATCAGACGGATCGAGGCACCGTCGGCTTGTTCGCCCGGATTCGAGTTTGAGATCGCGAGATCGAAGGCCACGCGAAGGCGGCATCGCTCGCCGCCAAAAAACGGAAGCTGGGACCGAAGCAGTTCGGAACAGAAGCAGTTCGGAACAGAAGCTGAGAGCCGAAGTAGAAAACAGCAGGTCGAAAGTTTGAGCATGCCGGGGTCGTGAAGCGACGGCTCCGGGGATCGCAACCCACCCGAGCAATTTCGAGCCCGCCGCAGGTCGCGGAGTTTCGAGGGTGAAGAGGGGCGATCCCAGTGCGCGGTATCTGGGAAGGGCCGCTGACGACCTGTGCGTGACCGAGACGGCCGCTCGATCGAATGACATGAGTCCGGAGAGCGTTCTCACCTGATTCGGCGGGGACCGTGCATCGGAAAACGACGCAGGGTCTCCGCCGATTTTCATTCAGGCCCTCGCACTCACGGATTCGCGGCGAGGCGAGCCAGCTCGCCGTCGATCACGCGACTCAGGTCCTTGACGTCGCGGGAGCCCTTGAGCGGGATGCCGTTCACGAAGAATGCGGGCGTGCCTGTGACCCCGGCGGCCTCTCCGGCCTTGGCGTCGTTCGTGACGTAATCCTTGAAGGTCCGCTCCGAGATGCAGCTCGCGAGCGCCTTGCCGTCGAGTCCGAGCGCTTCGCCGATCGCGCCGAAGCTCTTCTCGTCGATCTTTCCGTTCAAGGCGAAGATCGCGTCGTGGAACTCCCAGAAGCGGCCCTGCGCATCGGCGCACATGGCGGCCTCGGCGGCCGGCCGTGCGAACGGATGGATCTGGTCGAGCGGAAAATGGCGCTGGACCAGGCGCACGTCCTTCGGATATTTAGCGAGCACCTCCGCCAGCACCTTCTCGGAGCTGATGCAGTACGGACACTGATAGTCGCTGAAGGTGATCAGCGTGATGCGCGCGTTCTCGGGCCCGCGCACGAGCTTCGTGGCCTCGATCGATTGACGCGGAGGCGCGAGCTCCATGCTCCACGAGAGCGCCGCGAGCTTCGGGTCGATGAAGGCATTCCAGGTCTCGCTCTTCCGCTCCTGGGTCAGCATCTGCTCGATCTGCGGGGCGACCTCCTCGAGGCGCGCGCCGCGCAGCCGGGCTTCGTTCTGCTTGAACCAGGTCGATACGTCCTCGACCGAAACGGCCGGTGCCGCCGCCGTCACCTCGTCGAAGAGCGCCTCGGCCGTCACGCCCTTCTTCTTCGCTTCGGCATCGACGACGTGGCGCTGCACGAGCTCGCGCACGGCCGCCTCGCGCATCTCGTACTGGCGATCCTCGGGCTGGCGCAGGAACTCCTCGAGGAATTGGTCCTTCATTCGCTCGTTGAGCTCACCCACGTTGATCTCGCGGCCATCGAGCACGAGGGCGACCTGCTCATCGCCCGGCCGGGGCTCGTCTTTCGCGCTCTCGCCGTCGCTCGCGCCGGGGTCGAGTCGACCGCACCCGAGCAGCAGCGAGACGAGAAGCGAAAAGAGCAGCGCGAGGCCGGCGAGCGGGCGTACCGGGGCCAGGGAGAGCGATCGTCGGTCGCGGGGATTTTTCATGCCGGCAGGGTATGCGTTTCCGCGCCGTCCGTCTCCTGCTGGTAGCGGGCGAGGAACTCGCGGGTGAAGGCCGCGTAATCGCCGGCCAGGATCGCCGCGCGCGCGTCGCGGACCAGGCGCTGGTAGAAGCGGACGTTGTGGATCGAGCACAGGACTGCAGAGAGGACTTCGTTGGCGGCGAAGAGGTGATGGATGTACGCGCGGCTGAAGCCCCCGGTGCAGGTGTAACAATCGCAGGAGCTGTCGACGGGGAAGGTGTCGCGGCGGAAGCGGCGGTGGGTCAGGCGGATGCGGCCGCGAGAGGTGAAGGCGGTGGCGGAGCGGGCATAGCGGGTCGGGATCACGCAATCGAACATGTCGATCCCGAAGCCGATGCAGGCGATCAGATCCTCGGGGAGGCCGACGCCCATCAAATAGCGGGGCTTGTGCTCGGGCAGCAGCGGCGCGGCATGGCGGGTCACCTGGCAGAGCAGCTCGTGACCCTCGCCGACCGACACGCCCCCGATCGCGTAGCCCGGGCAGTCCATCGCGACGAGCGACGCCGCACACGCCTCGCGCAGCTCGGGGAAGGTCGAGCCCTGGACGATGCCGAAGAGCGCCTGGTCATGGCTCCGAGCGTGGGCCTTCATGCAGCGCTCCATCCAGCGAAGCGTCCGCCGCACCCCCTGGCCCGCGAGCTCGCGGGTCGCCGGGTAGGGCGTGCCCTCGTCGAAGGCCCTGATGATG
>JANMTD010000639.1:0-8593 GCA_031390075.1 Deltaproteobacteria bacterium
GCCCGAAAATCCGGAGCTCGTAGTTGGTCTTGTGGCGGCGGTAGGAACGCCGCTGGATCTCGTCCAGCGTTCTCTTCAGAGTCGACTGAATGCGTACGAGTATTCGACCGAGATTCTCCGGCTGAGTGATTACTCGGAGGGCTTCCAGTTGGAAGCCAAGAGCAAGGAGGCAGGGGAGGCTGGTCGAATCGACGCGGCGATGACGCGAGGGAACGAAGCCCGAACCAAGACTGGCAGAAACGACATCCTTGCCTTGGTCGCCATCGCAGACATCCAGAACAAGAGAGGTCCCGTTCCCGGGCCGCTTCCGAGTCGAGCCTTCGTGCTCAGACAGCTGAAACGACCCGAGGAGGTTCACCTCCTTCGTCGTACGTATGGCGAAGGCTTCGTTCTTCTCGGCGTCTACTGTCGCCGCGCCGATCGCGAGAAGAACCTGAAGAAGGCGGGGGTCGACGACGCTCGGGTCGCGCAGCTGATCGAGCGAGACGAGCATGAAACGCACATGGGAGGCCAGGCCCTTCGCGACACCTTTCACCTCGCGGACCTCTTTCTCGAGGTCGGGGAGGACCTCGACGCCGCGGATCGCGATCTCAAGCGAATGCTCGATCTCCTCTTTGGTCTTGGAATCTCGACCCCCACGAAAGCCGAGTATGGGATGTTTCATGCCCATGCAGCCTCCTTGAGGTCTGCGCAGCTCGGTCGTCAGGTGGGGGCCGCGCTGCTCACCCCGGAAGGGGATGTCATCGCAGTCGGGACCAACGAAGTTCCGCGAGCCGATGGAGGGCTCTACTGGGAAGGGGATCTGCCAGACGCTCGTGATCATCAACGAGGGCGAGATTCCGGTGACGAGGCGAAGGAACAGATCGTTCGGGAGATCCTCGATGCACTCGACGATGAGTGGGGCGCCGCCGCGCCCGAAGACAAACGCCGCTTGCTTGCTGATCGGATCCAGCGGCTTCGCGCCACACGAATCACGAGCCTGACTGAGTTCGGGAGAGCCGTCCATGCCGAAGCGGAAGCCATCATGTCTGCAGCGCGACGAGGCACTCCTACGACTTCCTCAGAGCTGCACTGTACGACCTTCCCGTGCCATGTTTGTGCCAAGCACATCGTGGCGGCCGGAATCAAATCAGTCACCTACATCGAGCCCTATCCGAAGAGCCGGGCGCTCGATCTTCACGAGGATTCGATCTCGCTGGAGGACGAGCGGGACGGAAAAGTCGTTTTTCGTCCCTTCGTCGGGGTCGCTCCCCGTGCATACGAGCGTCTATTCTCGATGACAAGTTGGGATGGAAGCCGGATTCCGAGGAAGGACGATGCAGGCGTTCCGATCATGGATCATCTTGGCCTGCGTTTCAGGATGCCCTATTTCTCTGCACTCCAGAGAGAAAGTCTCGCGGCCAAGGAACTGATCGAGCTCACGCCAAAGGAGGGAAGGCGATGACCCAGAAGCTCACCCGCAACATGAATGACGCACGCTGGCGCGAATTCTGGAGAGGCGTAGACGCTGCTGCCGAACGGGCTCCCAAGCTCCACTACCAGGAGAAGAAGAAGCCTGACTGCAAAGTGGACAAGCGAGCTCGGTCCGAGCGTTCGACCAGGTCGAGGAGAGAATGAAGGAGGAGTCCGTCGCCCCCTCGGTCGGTCGACGGACAAACTCGACTCCCCGCCTCAGCTAGTTCCCGCTCCCATCCAGAGCGAGCTTCCCCCGCGACGCCTGGAGATCCGCTTCGAGCAGCCCGATCTCGCTGTAGTTCCCGAGCCCGCTCTTCGCTGTGGCGAGTAACTTTTCTACCGCCTCGATCCGCGTGCGCAGGACGAAATCGGTCTCGCGCCCTTTCGCGATGTCGAGGAGTCGGATCGCCTCGAGGGGCTTGTCCTGCTTCAGGTACTGCCGAGCGCGCCGCGCGAGCGGGTCGACGCCGCCGACCATCTCGATCAGGTCCCCATTCACCGCCGTCGGCGGGACGTGGTAGAGATCCGCGATCGTGTCGTACGAATACCAGCCGGTCACGATCTCCCAGATGCCGCGCACGGACCAGGAGACGCGGCCGTGGCCCTGCGACAGCTCGAGCTCCTTCGGCAGCTGGACGTCGCGCATCAGCTCCCAGTAGCTCTTGCCCGCGTTCATCCCCGCGATCGTCTCGTCCCAGACATACTGCACGGCATCGCGCATCTGCTTCACCGATGCCTGGATGTACTCCTCGCCTTCGACGATCCGGAAATGACTGTGGCCGATCACCTCGGGATTCAGCGCGAGGACCAGATCGAGGGCGTCGATGTAGTCGAGGGGATCGCGGTACTTCTCGCCGCGGACGGTGTAGAGGTTCGGGAACATCGGGTAGAGCGTGCCGAAGAGGTCGCCCGTGAAGAGGACGCGCTCCTTCGGGAGCCAGACGAGGACGCCGTCCTCGCCCTCGCCCGTGTTCTCCGGCGCGATGACGACGAACTGCGTGCCCCCGAGCTCGAACTCGTAGTTGCTGCCGGGGTAGACCTCGCGGGCCGGGCGCGACTTCCAGTACGACGGCACCTCGTGGTCGTCGAGGTCGACCCGGGTCGGATAGAGGACGTGGTAGCGGCGCTTGAAGAACTCCATCGGCTCGGCCTGTAGCCGGGCCATGTAGCCATAACGATGGTGACCGATGGTCTCGGCGCCGGCCGCGATCTCCTTCTCCCAATAGGGCAGACCGCCGACGTGATCCATGTGGGAATGGGTCAGGACGATCTTCCGGATCGGGCCGGTCGCGAGCTTCTCGATGGCCTTCTTCTGCTCGAGGGCCTGGGGCGAGTCGTAGCCGACATCGATCAGGACCGAGCCTTCGCGCGTGTTGACGAGGAAGATCGCCCCCTCGCCCTCGATCTTGTAGATCGACGGCCTGATCGGGACCACGCCGACCTTCAACGATTGCAGGTCGTCGACGCGGACGGGCACGTCGGATTCGACCTCGACGGCTCGCGCGGCGCGCGGGACGGCGACCGGGAATCCGACGACGAGGGCGAGCGTCAGAGCGAGGGCGAGCAGAGCGGGAACGAACGCGATCGATCGCAAGGGCATCCTCCGTTGGATGAAGATCCGGGGACGGCGGGCAGCGTAGCGTGATCGAAAACGTCTATGCTGGGCGCCGCGGATCGCTGAGACACGCGGGGATGCGCAGGACGGAGAGGTCATGGCATCGCCGCGGACGGATCAGGCGCCCTCGCTGGGGACGCTGCTGGGCTACAGCCTCTCGGCCGCACCGACGAGCTTCAGCTTCCTGCTGTTCCTGGTCATGTACCTGAAGTACGCGACCGAGACGCTCGCCGTCTCCCCCGCCGCCATCGGCACGGTCTTCCTGATCGCGAAGGTGATCAACGCAGTCGGCGACCCGCTGATCGGCAACTGGTCCGATCGCACCGAGACACGGATGGGGCGCCGGCGGCCGTGGCTCCTCGTCGGCGGACCGCTGGCCGCGATCTTCGGCTACATGGCCTGGGCGCCGCCGACCTCGCTCGCAGAGCCGGCGCTGATCGTCTGGATCGCAATCTCCATCATCGGCTTCTATACGGCGTATTCGATCTTCGAAGTGCCCCACATGGCGCTCGGCGCCGAGATCAGCCTCGACGCCGGGGGGCGCAATCGGCTGTTCGCGTGGCGTCAAGTCGTGCGCGTCATCTCGTCCCTCGTCGCCGCTCTGGTCGGCAGCCGGTTGATCGAGCAGGGTCGGGAGACGACCCAGTCGATGAGTGTGGTCGTCTCGGTGCTGACCGTCGCGCTCGTCCTCCTGGGCGTGTCGTGGCTGCCGACCGAACGCAGCGAGTTCCGCGGGCGCGGCGGCGCCAATCCGTTCCGCGCGTTGCGCGACGTGCTCGCCAACCCGCATGCGCGGCTGCTGCTGACCGTCATCTTCATCGATTCGATCGGCACGGGCGGCATCGCGGTGCTGACGCCCTTCGTGATCGATCACGTGGTGGGCCGCAAGGACCTGCTCCAGGTGCTGCTCGGAGCCAATTTCCTGGCGACGCTCCTCTCTGTACCCATCTGGCTCTGGCTCGCCCGGCGCTTCGAGAAGCGTCGGCTGATGCTCTGGTCGATGATCGCGAGCGGCTTCGCCTTCGGCTCGATCCTGTTGGTCGGCGAGGGCGACTGGGTGCTGGTCGCGATCTCCGCGCTGACCTCGGGCATGGCTGTCGGCTGCTCGAACACGCTCGGATACACGCTCAAGTCCGAGATCATCGACTGCGACGAATATCGCACCGGCGAGCGCAAGGAAGGCGCCTACTTCGCCGGTTGGGCCTTCGTCCAGAAGCTCGCCGCCGGGCTCATGATCTTCGTCGTCGGGCAGGCGCTCGCGTGGTCGGCCTTCGACCCCGACGCGGAGCGCCAGAGCGAGCTGGTCCGGACGACGATGGTGGCTTTGATGGGCGGCGCGCCACTGGTCTGTTATCTGCTCGGTGCGGTCGCCTTCGCGCGCTTCTCGCTCTCCGAGGCGGAGCATGCGCGGATCCGGCGCGAGCTCGATGCCCGGGCGGCTGGGACATCGAGCCACACGGGAACCGTGACCGTGTGACTCGGCTCTCTGTTTGTGCTCCACGCACGACCGAGGATTCGATCATGATTCGGAACCTCATCTCCCGACGCCGATTCCTGGCCCGCAGCGCAGCGAGCGCGGTCGGCCTCGGCCTCGGCGGCTCGGCGCTGACGGCCCTCGCGTTTCCCGCGTCCGCGCGGGCAAGCGGAGCCGACGACTTCGGCGATCTCCAGCCCCCCGACGCAAACGGCCTTCGCCTGCCGCCCGGCTTCCAGTCGCAGATCGTCGCCCGCTCGGGGCAGGCCGTCGCGAATACCAGCCATGTCTGGCATTCGAATCCCGACGGCGGTGCGACCTTCGCGACGCCGGACGGCGGCTGGGTCTATGTCTCGAACGCCGAGGCGACCACGCTCGGGGCAGGCGGCGTCGGTACGATTCGCTTCGATGCCGGAGCGAACATCGTCGATGCCTATCGCATCCTCTCGGGAACGACGAACAACTGCGCCGGCGGCCGGACTCCGTGGCAGACCTGGCTCTCGTGCGAGGAGATCCCGACCGGGCGGGTCTTCGAGTGCGATCCATTCGCGCGGTCTTCGCAGGGCGTGGCCAGACCTGCGTTAGGCGTCTTCCAACATGAAGCCGCTGCCGTCGATCCCATCCACCAGAAGATCTACCTGACCGAAGACCGAACCGACAGCCTCCTCTATCGCTTCACGTCGAGCCAGTACCCGAGTCTCGTGGCGGGCGTCCTCGAGGCCGCGCAGATCCTCGACCCGAACGGCCAGGGAGCGATCGCACCGGGCCAGAGCCGTCCGCTCGCCTGGCACGTGGTTCCCGATCCCCTCGCGAGCCAGACCAGCACGCGCTTCCAGGTCGCCGCCGCGACGCGCTTCGATGGGGGCGAGGGCATCGACTATCACGCGGGCCAGATCTACTTCTCGACCAAGGGCAACGATCGCGTCTGGAAGATCGATACCGCGACCGATCGGATCGAGATCCGCTACGACCGGGCGACCTCCGCCATGAATGCGCTCGCCGGCGTCGACAACGTCTACGTGGCGGCGGGCGGGGACATCTATGTCGCGGAAGATCCGGGGGATCTCCAGATCGTGGCGCTGACGGCGACGGGACAGGTCAAGCCGATCGTCCAGGTCATGAACCAATCCAACAGCGAGATCACAGGCCCCGCCCTCTCCCCGAACGGCCGGCGCCTCTACTTCAGCAGCCAGCGCGATCCCGGGACCACCTACGAGGTCGAGGGCCCCTTCCTCGGTCCATCCGCAGCCGCCCTCGGCGCCCTCCCCGGCCTCGCCCTGACGGGTGCGCTCGCGCTCGTCGCCATGCGCGGCCTGCGGGACGCCGTCGCATCCCCGGATGCGCTTCCCGCCTTGTCGCGATAAATAATGCCCATCGCGCCCCCGCGCGATCGCGCATCCAGAGGTCCCCGATGTCTTCGCTCTCCCGCTCCCAGATCGCCTGGAATGATTTTGCCGACGCGCTGAAGAAGATCGGCGACAAGATCGTCGCGCCCACCGGCGCCCGCGGCGGCCGCGAGCGCGCCGAAGGCTACCGCTATCTGCTTCGGCTCCTGTCGGCCGGCCACGACCTCGAGATGGAGGCCGAACGCAGCCGCCCCGAGCTGCGCCGCATGATGACGACGATCCGCAAGTTCAAGGGCGACGGCACGGACACCCTCTACCGTGAGGCGAAGCTCGACGAGAGCCTCGTCTACAAGCTCTCGCTCCGCCGCGGCGACGAGCTCTTCTTCTCGGCGACGATCTACGCCTACGACGAGAACGACACCTACTACATCGTCGACCACCTGATCGACGACGCCATCGTCTGGGACAACATCTTCGGCGAACGGATCGCCGAGATCTATCTCTCCGAGAAGCGCCCCGACGGCGCACGCAACTGGATCGCGCTCAAGGGCAGGCGCCCGATCCTGTTCACGCGCGAGTATTTCGACGACTTCGTCGACGCCGTCGACTCGGGACGGCGACGTGCCGCCGCGATGCAGATCGAATGTCTCTCCGAGGTCGCCCCGCCCGCGGCCTACGACGAGACGCAGCTCGAGCAGGGGCTCCAGCGTGTCGTCGACTTCGTCGAGGACGCGACGAACGTCTCCCTCGGGCTCTCGATCTTCATCGGACTCAACCGCATCGAATACCAGGGCGCGGGCGAAGGCGGAACGAGCGAGCGCAAGGGCAGCATGACGCGGATCCAGGACGGCGAGATCGTGCTCGACGAGGATTCGTCGGAGCAGTACACGCCGCAGGAGCTCGCGGCGATGATCGACCCCAAGCTCGTGCGCAACAATCTCCCGGGCCCGGGGATCCAGTACATCGGCGGGACCTTCAAGCTCGCCCCCGACGAGGTCATCGTCGTGACGGGCACGGACGTCCCCTGCCGCTACTGGAACCTCCAGATCCTGACCCGCTACCTCGAGAGCGGCGACTACCGCCACCACAAGGTCGGCATCTCGAACCGCCACGTCGTGAAGGACGCGGACGGTGCGTTCCGGATCTATGCGGCGGACGGGGACCCGGGCACGACGAACTGGATCAGCACTCAGGGCTATGCGCACGGGCAGATCCTGGTTCGGACGTTGCTCGCGAATCCGCTGATGCAGGCGACCTTCAAGGTCATCAAGGCGAAGGACATTCCGGCTCCGGATCGGCGCCAGGTCCGCTCCCAATAGCACTGAGTCGGGAAACGAGGGCGGGGAACGGTCGCCCCTTCGGCGATCGCTCGATCGCGACCGGAGCGACGTCTACCGATCCGCCGTGGCAGGCGGTGAGAAGCCATAGGCCGAGAGCCCACCCATGGCCGTTTCGTCTCATGCGGGCGGCGTCGGCAGGACGCGGCTCGAGCTTGTGCACTCATGACGGCTCAGCCGAGACTTCGAACCGCCCCAGGATCGCCGGAGGCTCCCATCGCGAGCACTGCGCGCTGACACCTCGGGGTCGAGTGTGTAGACTCGTGTGCGAGGAGTCGCACATGGCAACCAACCTGGCAATCGACCCGGACCTTCTCGAACGCGCCGTGGCCATCAGCGGTGAGCGCACGAAGAAGGCCGTTGTGACCAAAGCCCTGCAGGAGTTCATCGCGCGCCGCCAACAACGCAAGGTCGTGGAGCTGATGGGCAAGCTCGAGTGGGACGATTCGTTCGACTACAAAGTCGAGCGGTCTCGCAATTGACCCTTTTCGTCGATACGAGCGTGTGGTCGCTTGCATTGCGGCGCGATGCCGAGGCCGTCGGGCCTGAAGTCGACCAGCTGAAGGACGCGCTGCTGGGCGCGGATGTCGTCGTGACCACCGGGCTTGTGCTTCAGGAATTGCTGCAAGGATTCTCGGGCGCGAAATCCAGTGCGCAGATCATCGAACGCTTTGCGGCATTGCCTCTTCTCCAGCCGGACCGCGAAGACCACATCGCCGCTGCGGAGCTGCGAAACACGTGCCGCCGCGCCGGCGTCCAGGTCGGCACGATCGATACCGTACTTGCACAACTCTGCATTCGCCACGACCTGACGTTGTTGAGCACAGATAACGACTTCAAGCTCGCCGCCCGGCATTGCGCTTTGCGCGTCTGGGCGCCGAAGCGTGCGAAGCGACGCAGATGATGCGGGTGGGGATGTCCCATTTCCAGGGAAACTGGCCCGGCTCCGTAAGGACGGATAGGAAGTACAAGCCGCGTTTTTCGCACCGCTGCTAATGACCATTACGTTGACTGGACTGCTCCGCGGCCACGCGAGGCCCGTCCGGGGAGCCCTCATCTGCTCCGTCGGCGGTAGCCGAGGAGGCCTAGCGCACCGAGGCCGCTCACGAGAGCCGCCGTGGCGTCTGGCTCGGGCGCGAACTTCAGATTGACACCCAGCATCTCAGCACTGATGTGGATAGTCTCCCCAGGGTTTCCCGCCGACGACGTGCGCACCGTGTACGAGCCCGCGACCAGACCGACGTTGCGCTGGGGGCCGCCCATCACAGAGACGCCGACCGTGTCGTAGCCCATGCCCGTCAGCGTCGTGCTGTAGGTCATGCCGTAGCGATACGCGACGACCACGATCGACACGGTGCCGGTCGTG
>JANMTD010000016.1:0-6548 GCA_031390075.1 Deltaproteobacteria bacterium
GGCGCCGGCGCTGCGCGGGCGGGCTCGCGCACGGTCGCTCCCACCAGGGCCGCGAGGGCGAGCCCGGGAATTCCGACCGCGACGAATGTGAGCCGCCAACCGAACTGCTCGCCGATCCAGCCGGCGGCGAAATAACCGAACATCGTGCCCGCGTAGATGCCCATCCCGAAGAGCGAGAGCGCCGTCGCCCGCTTCTCCGGCGGAAAATAATCCGAGAGCAGCGAATGCGAGGGCGGGGCACCCGCCGCCTCGCCGATCCCGACGCCCATCCGCATGACGAGGAGCTGCCCGAAGGTCGAGGCGAGCCCCATCATGGCCGTCATCGCGCTCCAGACCGCGACGCCGATCGCGATCACCGTCTTGCGTGTGGTCCGATCCGCGAGCCGGGCGAGGGGAAGGCCGAAGAGGCAATGGACGATCATGAAGGCGAGGCCGGTCAAGAGACCGATCGCCTCGTCGCTCAGGCCGAACTCCTGCTTGATCGGCGTGATGAGCACCGAGAGGATGTTGCGGTCGACGTAGTTCATCATGTTGACGAGGCCCAGCATGAACAGGACGTAGTACGGATACCGCCCCGTCATCTGCCCCGTAAGGGGGGCAGCCGCAGCGGCGAGCGGCGAGCGGGCGGGTGTCGGGGGCGAGGGTGCGTGCATCGGGTGGCGCCAACCATACCGCAGCGATTCTGCCCATCGCGCTAGCGTCGGCGCGTGTCGAACCGCGCGCCTCGCCCCTACCTCATGCTCGGGTTCCTGATCGCGCTCTACGTCATCAATTACGTCGACCGCCAGATCCTGGCGGTCCTGCTCGAGCCGATCAAGCGGGATCTCGGCGCTTCGGACACGCAGATGGGCCTGCTCACCGGCCCCGCCTTCGCGGTCTTCTATACCCTCGCGGCGATTCCGATCGCGCGGCTCGCCGACGCGGGCGTGCGCCGCGATGTGATCGTCGTCGGCGTCGCGGTCTGGAGCGTGATGACGGCGGTGTGCGGGTTCGCTCGCAGTTTCATCGAGCTCGGGCTGGCACGGGTCGGCGTGGGCATCGGCGAAGCCACGCTCAACCCCGCGGCCCACTCGCTCTTGTCCGACTATTTTCCGCCCGAGAAACGGGCGACGGCCCTCGCGCTCTACAACGTGGGCGGCAGCATCGGGATCATGATCGGCTTCATCTTGGGCGGCCTCATCGGCGAGACGTTCGGTTGGCGGACGGCCTTTCTCGTCGTGGGCTTGCCGGGTCTGCTCGCAGCGGTCGCGACGCGCTTCGTCCTCGTCGAGCCGCCCCGCGGTGTGCTCGAGGGTCTGCAGGTCGAAGCCGGCATCGCGAGCACCCGCGAGGTCTTCACCTTCATGCTCCGGCAGCGCACGTTCCGGCATCTGGCGCTGGCGAGCGCGCTCTATTCCTTCGGCGCCTACGGCTTCACGATCTGGGGCTCGACCTTCCTGGTCCGCGTCCACCACAGGACCCTCGGCGAGACCGGTTTCGCGATGGGCCTCGTCCAGGGAATCGGCGGCGGACTCGGCACCTATTTCGGCGGGCGGATGAGCGATCTGCTCTCGCGCCGGGACGAGCGATTCGCGGTCTGGGTCGCGGCGGTCGGTGGGGCGATGGCGCTGCCGTTCCTCGGGCTCTTTCTCTTGTGGCCCGAGCGGACGGGCGCCCTGATGGGGTACGCGGTCGCGATGGTGTTCTCGGTCTTCTTCATCGGCCCGTCCTACGGACTCGTGCAATCGCTCGCGCGTGTGCGGATGCGCGCGCAGGCGGCGGCGCTGCTGCTCTTCTCGATCAATCTGATCGGGCTCGGCCTCGCCCCCGTCGCGGTCGGAGTCCTGAACGACGCGCTGGCGGCGCGCTTCGGCGCGGAGGCGATCCGTTACTCGCTCCTGCTGACCGGGGCGACGAGTCTGTGGGCCGTCGTGCATTCGCTCTTCGCGGCGCGGAGTGTGCGCGCCGACCTCGCCGAGGTCCGGCTCGCCTCCGGGATGGGCGGCGCCGTCGCGGGCGAACCGTCGATTCCGACGCGGTAGAGTCGCCGGGTACCCAGTCAGGAGAAGCGACCATGGACGATCGAGATCAAGACGCCGCCTCGCGGCTCGAGGCGGAAGTGCTGCGCCACGCGCTGCGGATCGCGGCCGAGGAGGCGAGCATCGTCGTCGTCAAGTCGGCGCATTCGGCGATGATCGTCGAAGGCGCCGATGCCTGCGCCGGCATCCTCGACCACGCAGGTCGCCTCGTCTCGCTCTCGACCGCGACGAACCTCATGCACGCGTCGAGTCTGCGCTGCTCGCTGCCCGCGGTGCTCGCCGACCACCCCCTCGAGAGCATGCGCGAAGGCGACGTATTCGTGATGAACGATTGCTTTCGCGGCGGCATCCACGCGAACGATCTGCTCGTCTTCCGCCCCGTCTTCATCGCGGGCCGCGTCCGCTTCTTCACCGGCACGCTGATCCACGTCTCGGATCTCGGCGGCTCGTCGGCGGGCGGCATCGTGCCGGGCGCAACCGATGTCTTTGCCGAGGGTCTTCAGCTGCCGCCGGTCAAGATCTACTCCGAAGGCCGGCCGGTCAGCGACCTACACCGCCTGATCGCCCTCAACAGCCGAACCCCTGATCGCGTACTGGGCGATCTCCAGGCCCTCGTCGCCGGGTGTCACGTCGCCGCGCGCCGCCTCGAGGTGCTGGCCGTCGAGTACGGTGCCGAGGCCCTCGACCGCGGCGTCGCGGCCTATCTCGCGGGTGCGGAGCGCCGCATGCGCGAAGAGCTCGCGTTGCTTCCCCCCGGCGTCTACCGCGGCGAGTACGCGATCGACGACGACGGGCTCGACCTTGAGCGCTCGCCCGTGATTCGTGTCGCGGTGACCGTCGGGGGCGCGGGGGCGCCGGTGCATCTCGATTTTTCCGCGAGCGACGACCAGGCCCGCGGCGCGATCAATGCGGGCTTCTCGCAGGCGCTGACGGGCGCGATCTACGCAGTGCGCTGCTTCGTCGATCCGACGATCCCGATGAACGAGGGATGTTATTCTCCGATCGAAGTCGTGTTCCGCAAGGGGTCGCTGCTCGATCCCCATTGGCCGGCCGCCTGTGGCGGGCGTGTGGTGTCGGTGACGGCGGTCTGCGAAGCGGTCGTCGACGCCCTGTCGAAGGCACGGCCCGACCGGGCGACCGCGGCCTCCGCGGTGATCCATCCCTTCACGCTGGCGAAGCCGACGGGGAAGAATCCCTGGCTGCTCCTCTCCTACGAATACGGTGGGCTCGGCGCGCGGGCGACCTCGGACGGCCCGAGTGCGACGGGCTCGTTCTTTCTCGGTGGGCGCAACGTCGTGCCCCAGGTCGAGGCCCTCGAGGCACGACTTCCGCTCGTCTTCGAATCGCAGGCGCTGATCCCGGATTCGGGCGGGCCCGGGCGATGGCGCGGCGGACTCGCCGTCGAGACGCGGATCCGCGTGCTCTCGGACTGTGAGCTCGCGCTGCGGAGCGAGCGCGTGCGGTTCGCGCCGCGGGGCCGCGCCGGAGGATTCGACGGGCGCGCGGGCGAGCAGTTCGCCGTCACGCTGAGCGGTGCGACGCGGCCCCTGCTGCCCAAGGCGGCGAATCAGCCGCTCTTCGCGGGGGAGACCTTCGTGTTGCGGACATCGGGAGGCGGTGGGCTCGGTCGCCCCGAAGACCGCGAGCATGAACGGATCGAGGCCGATCTCGCCGAGGGATTCGTCAGCGCCGAGGCGGCGCGCCGCGACTATCACCATTCTCATTCGGATGCAGGGATGGATGCGGCGTCGGATCTCGCGGTCGAGGGCGACGGTTCGCGCCGTGCGCCTGTACAAGGGGGTGTTCGATGAGCGAGCGCTGCGTACTCGGCGCCGACATCGGCGGGACTTTCACGGACATCGTCCTGACACGCGGGGACGGGCGCCTCCACGTCGTGAAGCAGCTGACGACCCCCGGCGCCCCCGAGGAGAGCATTCTCGTCGGAACGAAACGACTGCTGGCGATGACCGGTGTCGACCCGGCCTCGATCGAACGCGTCGTCCACGGTACGACCCTCGCGACCAACGCCCTGATCGAGCACAAGGGCGCGCGCGTCGCTTTCGTGACGAGCCGCGGCTTCGGCGATCTGCTGCGTATCGGCCGCGAGGCGCGCGTCGAAGACGACCGCTACGACCTCTTCTTCGAGCCGTCGCCTCCCGTCCTCGGCCGCGACGCCGTCTTCGAGGTCGTCGAGCGGTGTGATGCGAGGGGCGAGGTCCTGGTCGCCTTCGATGCGGCGCAGGCGCGCGAAGTCGCGCGGCAGGTCGCCGCCTACGCGCCCGAGGCGGTGGCGGTCTGCTTCCTCCATTCCTACGCCCGGCCCGAGCACGAGGAGGCGATGGGGAGGATCCTCTCCGAGGCGCTGCCCGGCGCACTCATCGTTCTCTCGTCCCGGGTTCACGCCGAGATGCGCGAGTTCGACCGCGCCAGCACGACGCTCCACACGGCCCAGGTGGCGCCGCTGATGGCCCGCTACCTCGCGCGGCTCCGCGAAGGCCTCGAGGCGCTCGGGATCAAGGGCCCGCTCCAGATCATGGAGTCCTCCGGCGGCGTGATGTCGGCCGAGGTCGCCGCGGAGCGGGCGGTCGCGACCCTCGAGTCCGGGGGCGCTGCGGGCGTGATGGCGGCGGCGCGCTTCGCCGAGCACGCCAGGGCGAAGCGCGTCATCTCCTTCGACATGGGGGGCACGACGGCGAAGGCGGGCGTCGTCCACGATGGCAAGCCCCGCGTCGTGCGCGAGCTGCACGTCGGGGGCAGGGGGAGCTACGGCGGCCGCCGAGCCGGGACGGGCATGCCGATCAAGACACCGACGATCGATCTGGCCGAGGTCGGAGCCGGCGGCGGCTCGATCGCGTGGCTCGATCCGGAGGGCGTGCTGCGCGTCGGGCCCCGTTCGTCGGGGGCCGATCCCGGCCCCGCTTGTTATGCGCGGGGCGGCAGGTTGCCGACCGTGACCGACGCCAACCTTGTACTCGGCTACCTGACACCCGAGCGCTTCGCCGGGGGCACGATGGCCCTCGATCCCGCGCGGGCCCATGCCGCGATCGCGCAGGCGATCGCCGAGCCCCTCGGCACGAGTGTCGTGCGCGCCGCCTACTCGATCCACGAGATCGCCAACGCCAACATGGCTTCTGCCGTCCACGTCGTGACGGTGCAGCAGGGCATCGATCCCCGGGACCACCTGCTCGTCTGCTTCGGCGGCGCCGGCCCGATGCACGCGGCCGGACTCGCGCGCCGCTTCGGCATCGATCATGTCGTCGCACCGCCCGAGGCCGGTGTCGCCTCGGCGATCGGCATGCAGGCCACCGACCTGACGATCGAGCACGGCCAGACGCGCTGGATCGCCGCCGCCGACCTCGATCCGGCGGAGTTGTCGGCGATCTTCGAGCGGACGTTGAACGTCGCACGCGAGAAGATGGGCCTCGGGCGCGGTGAGGGTGGCCTGGCGCGCGATCTCGTCGTCGAGCGCCTGATCGACGCGCGATTCGTCGGTCAGTCCCACGAGCTCTCGATTCCCTTCGACCCGGCGCCGGGCGCCGAAGATGCTGCGCTGGCCACGATCCCCGACCGGTTCCGGGCGCGTTACCGCGAGCTCTACGGCATCGAATCGGGCAATCCCGTCGAGTACGCAGCCTTTCGGGTGAGGCTGCGGATCCCCGTCGTGCGCGCGCCGCTCTCGCGGGTCACGGTCGATCCGAATTCGATCCCGACGCCGGAATGGCGGGATGCCTGGTTCGGTCCGGAGAAGGCCTCGCGCACTCGCGTCCTGTCGCGCGGCGACCTCGCGGTCGTCGGTCCGCTCTCGGGGCCGGTGCTCGTCGAGTCCGATGTCGACACGGTCGTCGTGCCGCCGGGCTGGTCGGTCTCCCTCGACGAGGTGGGAAGCGTCCACCTCCGGCGCGAGCGGAGCTGAAACAGAAACGGCCGCCCTCTCGTGAAGAGGGCGGCCGCTCTAGAAGGCTCGGTGCGCGACTTGCGCGGACCGGGCTTCGCTTCGACTAGCGTCGTCGCGTCGCGAGCGCCGCGAGGCCGAGGCCCATCAGGAGGGCCGTGCCCGGCTCCGGAATGACGGTGAGCGCGTAGCTCGCATTCTGGAACGGGATCTCGTCACCGCTCGGACCGATGGCGGGATGGCCGAGGGCCGCATCCGTGCCGAAGTTCAGGACCAGGTTCTGGTCCGGGCCACGGTTGCCGACGATGACCAGGCGGTAGGTCACACGGAAGTGGACGTCGCCGTTGGCGATCAGATTGCCACCGACGCCGATGTCCAAGCTGCCGTCGCCGACTGACGACGAGAGCGAGGCGCCCGCGAAGAGGGACGTTCGGACCGGCTGGGGGTTGAGGAGGTTGATCGCCCAGACCTGGGTCGGTGCAGTGCGGATGTTGGCGAGGCCGCCGAAGGACCCGACGGC
Organism: Deltaproteobacteria bacterium; assembly: GCA_031390075.1. Lineage (GTDB taxonomy): Bacteria > Myxococcota_A > UBA9160 > UBA9160 > UBA4427 > UBA4427. The sequence goes on from JANMTD010000016.1 coordinate 6,431, forward strand.
GGGAACGTTGACGTTGTTGAGGGCCGAGGTCGCCAACGAGCCACCGACCAGCTGCAGATTGCTGCTGATCGCGTTGGTCGTTCCGGGGGTATCAAAGCCGGTCACGACAATGTCGAGG
>JANMTD010000028.1:0-2417 GCA_031390075.1 Deltaproteobacteria bacterium
GGCCGAGCGGCGCGCTGCCGTCCTGCAGCATGTGGGCGTCCCAGACGACCTTGCCCGGGAGTCCGAAGCCCGCGCCCTCCTGGGGCAGGGGGCGGGTATGCGTCGTCTGGGTGAGGCCGACGAGATCCCGGTAGAAATGGAGCGAGCGCTCGAGATTCGAGCAGTTCACGTTCACGTGGGCGACGCTGGTCAGTTCGAGGGCCATCTCGGTCTCCTTCTCCGGCGTTACTGGGCGCGCCCGCGTTCCATCACCGACACGCGGCGCCTGCCGATCTCGGCGCTGTCGATCTGTTTGGCGGATTCGGTGCCGACGCGGAGCTCGTAGGCCATCGCGTCGTCGAAATGCATCGAATAGCCCGTGTCGATCATGCGCTTGACCTGCTCCATCACGCCCGGGACACAGCTGCACATGTCCCGCGCGAGGGCCTTCGCCTCGTCGAGCAGCCGGTCCGGCTCGCAGATGCGGTTCACGAGGCCCCAGTCGCAGGCGCGCTCCGCCGTCAGCGCGTTGCCCGAGAGCGAGACCTCCTTCGCGCGGCCGATGCCGATCAGGCGCGGAAGCCGTTGGCTGAGGCCCCAGCCCGGAACGATCCCGACGCGGGCGTGGGTATCGAGGAACTTGGCGCCGCGGGCCGCGAAGATCAGGTCGCAGGCGAGGGCCAGCTCGAAGCCCGCCGTCGCCGCGGCGCCGTTCACGGCGGCGATCACGGGCCCGGAGAATCCCTCGATGCCGTGCCGCATTTCGTCCTGGCCCTGCACCGAGAGATCGAAGCCCGTGACGCCGTCGCCCCCGCCCCCGATCTCCTTCAAATCCATTCCGGCACAGAAGGCCCGGCCGGCACCCGTCACGATGACGGCGCGGATCTCGGGATCGGCTTCGAGGGAGACGAACGCGGCCCCGATCGCGAGCCGCAGCTCGGCGTTGAGCGCGTTCATCTGTTCGGGCCGGTTCAGGGTCACGATCGCGACCTTGGCCTCGCGCTCGATTCGAAGGACGGGTTCGGTCGGCATGGATCGGTTTCCTCGTCTATGCGTTATGCGTCGTGAGCGTTCACGCCGATGCCACCGTCGACCAGCAGCACGTCGCCGGTGATGAAGGACGCGCGATCGGAGCAGAGATAGGCGACGGCGTCGGCGATCTCATGGGGCCTGCCGAGCCGGCGCATCGCGTGGACGGCGAGGGTGCTCTCGCGGATCGAAGGGTTGTTCTCGAAATAGGACGCGATCCCCGGCGTCTCGATGCCGCCCGGGGCCACCGAATTGACGCGGATCCCGCGCGTCGCGTACTCGGCGGCCACCGTCTTCGTGAGCGCGATGACGCCGCCCTTGGCCGCCGCGTAGGCGGCCTGGCGAACCTGTCCCTTGATGCCCGATTGCGAGGAGATGTTGACGATCGCCCCTCCGCCGCCCGCCAGCATCGCCGGGATCTCGTACTTGAGGCAGAGCCAGACACCGGTCAGCGTGACGGAGAGACAGCGATCCCAACGCGCGCGATCGAGCTCGGTCGTCGGGTGGAAGCCGCCGCCGAGCGCCGCGTTGTTCGACGCGCAATCGAGGCGGCCGAAGCGGGCGACGATGCCCTGCACCATCGCCTCGACGCTCGCCTCGTCCGAGACGTCGGTGACGAATCGCTCCGCCTCGAATCCCTCCGCCTGGATCGCCGCGACGGTCTCGTCGGCGCTTTTCTCGTTCCAGTCCGCGACCGCGACGCGGGCGCCCTCGCGCGCGAAGACCAGCGCCGTCGCCCGGCCGATGCCGCTGCCCGCGCCCGTCACGAGTCCGACCTTGCCCTCGAGCAATCGCGTCAACGCGTCTCCCTCGCGGCGGGCTTCGGCGGCGGCCAACCCGGGACGAGGGCGTGTTGCTTCGCATGGCGCGGCGCGTGGAAGGTCTCGCCGCTGCGCTTCTTGCCCTCCTCCGTCGTCAGGATCCAGGCGAGTGTCGCCGCCGGGACCTCGGGCGGCGCGCCGTGGGCGATGTACTGCTGATGGATGGGATTGTCTGGGCCTAGCATCGCCATCTGGGCCTCGGTCGGGACGTAGCCGGGATCGATGTTGTAGGCGCGGATGCCGTCGTCCTTGTGCTCGACGTGGATGAAGCCCGCCATGCGGTGGAACGCGCTCTTCGAGGCGCCGTAGGCGAAGCCCCAGCCGCCGTCGCCCGTCTTGTTCGGCGGATCGTATTGACCGGCGTTGGAGGTCATGTTGACGATCGTGCCCGATTTGCGTTCGAGCATCGGTGCGAGCACGCGCCGCGTCAGATAGAACTGCGCGAAGAGGTTGCCCTCGAGCACGAGCCGGAACTTGTCCTCGGGCACGCTCATCAGCGGGTCCATCACGCCCGGGCCCTGATAGATCCCGTTGTTGAAGAGGACGTCGATCTGACCCCACTCCGCGAGTGCGCGATCGAGGGCGGCG
>JANMTD010000042.1:0-2518 GCA_031390075.1 Deltaproteobacteria bacterium
GGCCCGAGGATCCGCTGATCGTCGGGCGCAGCGACGAGATGGACACGGTCGCCGGCTACGCCTGTCGGCGCGTGACGCTCAGCCGCTCGAGTCGCGTGCTGGCGGCGGGCTGCGTGGCCGACTGGCAGACGGTCGGCCTCACGCCCGAGGACGTCGACGTCTTCCGATCGCTCGCGCTCCTCGCGCGGGATGCGATGGCGTCTCGCTCGCCGATCCCGAAGGAGCTCGTGCCGGGACAGCCGCTCGACCTGATCGTCCAGCTCGGCGGCTTTCCGGTGTTCTTCGAACGCGCGGGCCAGGTCGCCGGGGACAATTCGATCCGAGTGGCCTCCGTCGAGCGGATCGCGGCAGACGACTCGCTCTTCGAGGTGCCGGCGGGGTTCACCGCGCGCACGGGGATGGCCGGGCTGATGGGGTTCTCGAGTCTGCTCGCGATGCCGGGTCGCGCGGCCGCATCGGCGCCGGGGCCCGCGGCGATCGATTCCGCGCACGAGTCGATCGAACGCAGCGAGGGGGCGTCGAGTCCGACGCCGATCGCGGCCACTGCGCCGGCGCGGGCTCCCGACGAAGCGACGCCGCGCCGGACACCCCGCGCGCGCTGGACCCCGAAGCCCTACCGCTCGATTGGTCTCTTCGAAGAGCCCTGATCGTCGCTAGAAGCGGTACTGGCCGCCGAGCGTGAAAATACCAGCCCCGTCGACGTGGTCCTGGCTCGCGGCGTGGCCGCCGCCCTCGACGAACAGGCCGAAGTGATCGGTCACCCAGAAGTCGGAGCCGACGATGAAGCGGGCGACGAAGGAGCCCTTGTCATGGACGTCGGGGCGGCCTCGGCGGGGATCGGTTTCGAACTGACCGCCTCCGAGGCCAATCAGACCGTAGGGTTGGATGAAATGGGGAACGGCTTCCACCTTGAACGCCCCGAGCGGATAGAACTTCGGACCGCCTGTGAAGGCGAAGTACTCGTCGTCATCGTTGCCCAGGTAGGTGAAGTTTCCCTCGATGGAGAGCCACGGGAGCATCCGGTAGCCACCCGTTATCGTGAAACCACCACTCGCATCGTCGCTGTCTCCGCGAGCATGGACCTCGCCCACGGCGGCGCCGAGCTGGCCGTAGAAGCCGGTGTAGTCGTAGCCACGGATCTTGCTCTCATCGAAAGCCTGCGCCCGGGCGGCGATCGGCTGAACGGCGAAGAAGAAGAGAGCCGCCATCAGGCCGGCGTACACGATGCGAATGATTCCAGTGCGTTTCATTGATACTCCAAGCATCGGGTTTAATCCCGCGCGCCCGCAGGTTACGGGCGATCGGCGGGAGTGCGCAACGGGGTGACGGGTCATTACTCGCTCAGCGAGCGGGAAACCGTCAGATCCGGGTATCCCTCGTGTGTGATGCCGACTCGGCCGCTCCCCTGGACTATCGTCGGACCATTCGCTGCATCCGGGAGCTCCGCCGCGCCATGAATCCCCAGCTCACCGTCCTGACGCTCGGCGTCGACGACCTCGATCGCGCGCTCCGCTTCTACCGCGACGGGCTCGGCCTCGAGACGAAGGGCATCGTCGGCCAGGAGTACGAGCACGGCGCCGTCGTCTTCTTCGAGCTGCAGGCCGGACTTCGCCTCGCCCTCTGGCCAAGGCGGAGCATCGCCCACGACAGCGGCTTGCCCGAAGGCCCGAAGAGTGCGACCGAGGTCACCCTCGGCCACAACGTCTCGACCCGCGCGGAGGTGGAGATCGTGCTGGCCCGGGCCGAGCGCGCGGGCGCAACGATCGTCACGCATGCCCGAACGACGTTCTGGGGCGGCTATGCGGGCTATTTCGCCGACCCCGATGGCCACCTCTGGGAGGTCGTCTGGAACCCGCAGCTGATCGTGACGGATTGAGCAGCGTGATCGGGCGCGGATGCCATCCGGCGCCGGCGCGCCCACACCCCTCAGCGCGGCGCGCTCCGCTCGGCGAGTCCACGGCGCGCGTTGCGTCGTGGGGGGACCGCCTTCGTGCGCGGGGTCTTCGCGCGTGAGCCGCTCGCCTGTAGCACCGCCTGCGCCTCCTTCGTGATGAGGGCGCGACCGCGGCTGACGCCGAGCGCTTCGAGCGCGCGCGCCTCGATCTTCGATAGCGCGGCGATGGAGCCGGCGAGCTCCGCCACACCGAGGTCGTGCAGCAGCTCGCGGCGCACCTCGCCCACCACCTTTTCGAGCTCGCGTGCGAGTTTCTGCGCGCGGGGGGTGAGTCGGACCAGGCGGGCCCGGCGATCGGCCGGGCAGGCCTCCCGCGCGAGCCAGTCCTTGTCCGCGAGGCGGTCGATCAGGCGCACCATCGTCGGCGCCGCGACGCCGAGCTCCGCGGCGAGCGCGGTCTGCGTCATCGGCGTGGGGCTTCGGGAGAGCTCGAGCACGACGCGCCACTGCGAGTGCGACACACCGCGCGGCCGCAGCCGTTCGTTGATCACCTGGTGCCACAGATAGAAGACGCGCTTCAGCAGGATTCCGAAGTGCAGATCGGTGTCCATGTCCGAACTCTAG
>JANMTD010000058.1:0-7551 GCA_031390075.1 Deltaproteobacteria bacterium
TTCCTGGTCGGTCCTGCGGTCCAGGGACCGGTTGCCTTGCCGAGGATCGCGCCGCGCGGGAGGCGCCCAACTCCGGTGGCCGTGCTCGGGAGGACGGGTGGTGTCGCTGCTTCCGGCCATCGATGCGCATCATCATCTCTGGGATCTCGAGGCGAACCGCTATCCCTGGTTGATGCCGGGAGAGGGGCCGCCGCCCTTTCCGAATTTCGAGACGCTCTGCCGCGACTATCTGGTCGCCGACTTTCGCGCCGACGGCGCGCGCCAGGCGATCGTGAAGTCGGTCCACGTCCAGGCCGAGCACGACGAGGCGGATCCGGTGCGCGAGACCGCGTGGCTCCAGGCGGTCGCGGATCGGCCGGAGTCCGGCGGCTTTCCGCACGCCATCGTGGCCTTCGCCGATCTTTCGGAACACGGAGTCGAGAAGATCCTCGAAGGCCACTGCGCTCATCGCAACCTGCGCGGAATCCGACAGATGCTGAACTTCGACCCGCGCGCGGCAGAGGGCACCGGGCACGGTCCACTCGACAAGCGCAAGAACCTGCTCGCCGATGCGAGCTTCCTCGCGCAGTTCGCCCTGCTGCGCCGGTACGGCCTGTCCTTCGACATGCAGCTCTTTCCGTGGCAGGCGCAGGATGCCGCGAAGCTCGTTGCCGCCCATCCCGACACGCAGTTCATCGTCAACCACACGCTGATGCCCATGGATCGCTCCGAAGCCGGCCTCGAGATCTGGCGCAAGGGTCTCGCCACGCTGGCGCAGTTCGAGAACGTCGCGATCAAGATTTCAGGGCTTGGGATGTCGGCGACTGGATGGAACACGGACCAGAGTCGCCAACTCGTGCGCGAGACCCTGGATTGCTTTGGCTCTTCGCGCTGTCTGTTCGGCAGCAACTTCCCGGTCGACCGCCTGATGATCGACTACGACACGCCCTGGCAGGTCTTCCGGGAGGCGATCGCCGAGCTCTCTGCCGACGAGCAGATCGCACTGCTAAGCGGCAATGCGGAGCGCGTCTACCGGATCTGACCCGGCGCCTCAGCCCGTCGCCTCAGCCTATCGAATCAGCCTGTCGAATCGTCGACGAGCCGGCGCTCCTCGACCGATGCGATGCGCGTCGCCATGCGATCGATGAAGGCCGTCAGCGTAGGCCGCTCGGCGATCGCTTCGGCGCAGCCCGGAATCGCGCCGCCGCGCAGCACGAGCAGCATCGAGTAGATCGAGAGGTCCGCGACGCTCGGGTCCGAGCCGTGGAAAAAGAGGCGTGTGCCGAGGAAGCCCACGAGATCCGACAGGCGATCCTGGATTTCGGCGATCACCTCGAGCTCGCGCTGATCGGCGCGCGACTGGGGCTTGCGTCCGAGGCGGCGCTCGACGCGCTCCCAGAGTCGGCCGAGGCGCGAGTCTTCGGGGGGCTGCTCGTCGTCGGGGCGCGGGTAGCGGGCGGTGCGCCAGCGATTCCAGTACCAGACGAAGGAGTCGTCCGACCATTCGGCGAGGCTCTTTTGCGCGACGGCCGTGCGCGGGTCCGAGGAGTAGAGCGGCGGGTCGGGATGGAGCGTGTCGAGCCAGGCCACGATCGTGAGCGAGTCGGACTTGCGCCGACCGTCGATCTCGAGGACCGGCAGGGTCCGCGCGATCGGACTCCAGCGCGCGACGTCCTCGGGCTGGTCGGAGACGACGCGCTCGTAGGACAGACCCTTCAACGCCAGCGCCGCCGCGACCTTCTCGGAGAAGGGATTCACGGCTTGCGTGTAGAGGCGGATCACCGGCCTTCTCGCGGGCTGCGCAGGCTCAGGCATGACCGCCCGGTCCGGGAAAGAGCGCATCGATGCGCGCGAGGCACGCCGCCGGAATCTCGACGTCGAGGCGCGCGGCGTTCTCGTCGAGCTGCGCGATCGAGGTCGCCCCGATCAGGACGCTCGCGACGCCGAGCTCGCGCAGACACCAGGCCAGCGCCAGCTGCGCGAGCGAGCAGCCGAGCTCGTCGGCGATCGGGCGCAGGCGATCGATGCGCGCCAGGACCTCGTCCTTGAGTACGTCCTGCATCCAGCGGTTTCGCTTCGGATCGGAGGCACGGCTCTGTTCGGGCCGTCGACCGGCGCCGTACTTCCCCGTCAGTGCGCCCTGGGCGAGAGGGCTGAAGACGATCTGTGCGAGGCCCTCGCGCGCGCTCGTCGCGAGGATCCCGGATTCGATCCCGCGGTCGAGCATCGAATAGCTCGGCTGATTCGAGGTCGGGCGGTCCGCGTCGAGGCGATCCGCGACCGCACAGCCCGCGGCGATCTGGTCCGCTTGCCAATGCGAGACGCCCCAGTGCCGGAGCTTTCCCTGGTGGATCAGCTCTTCGTAGGTCCGGACGGTCTCGTCGAGGGGCGTTTCGGGATCGAAGCGATGGCATTGATGGAGATCGATGTAGTCCGTGCGAAGACGCCGGAGCGATCCCTCGACGCTCTTGACGATGTGCTTGCGCGAGAGCCCGCGATCGTTGGGCATCTCGCTCATCGCGAAGAAACATTTGGTCGCGACGACGAGCTGGTCGCGGGGCAGGGCGGAGATCGCATCGCCGAGGGCGCGCTCGGCCTCCCCCTCGGCGTAGACGTCGGCGGTATCGAAGAGATTGACGCCGAGCTCGAAGGCATGGGCGACGAGTCGTGTCGTCTGGCTCCGGTCGACCTTCGAGCCGAGGGTCAGCCACGAGCCGAGGGATAATTCGCTGACTCGCAGACCGCTGCGGCCCAATGCGCGCGTTCGCATGTCGCCCAATCTAGCAGGTCGAACAGGGGCGACTCGGGGGGATTCCGGGAAAACGCCGGGACGACTCCGAGATCGAAGTGAGGCGGGCGAGCGCCCGGGGAGCGCGCTGGTAGAATCGGCCGCCGTGTTGCACCTGGCCTCCGAGACACCCCCCGCCTGGCTCCCGCGCGCGTGCGAAGCACTCGACGAGCTGCTGCTCGACCACGCGCACTGCGAGAAGAAGGCCGCGGGCGCCGCCCTCAAGCTGCTCTTCTCGTATCCCCACCACCGTTTCCTGCAGGAGCCTCTCGCGGAGCTCGCACGCGAAGAGCTCGAGCATTTCCAGCAGGTGCTCGCTCTGCTCGATCGGCGCGGGGTCCGCTATGCGACCCTGAAGCCGAGTCCCTACGGCATGGCGCTCCACGCCCTCGTCCGCCGCGACGAGCCCGATCGCCTGCTCGACGTGCTCCTGATTTCGGCCCTGATCGAGGCCCGCAGCTGCGAGCGCTTCCAGATCCTGGCGGACGGCGTGCCGGATCCGGCGCTCGCCGAGCTGTACCGGAGTCTGCTCGCCTGCGAAGCGCGCCACCACGGCCTCTACCACGAGCTCGCCGGCGGGCTCGTCCCCCGTGCCGTCCGCGACGCACGTCTCGCGACCCTTGCGCAGGCCGAGGCCGAGATCGTCGCGCGGCCCTGCGACCGGGTCCGCTTGCACGCCGGTTAGCCGCGCGCTTCCTCTCGAGGCGGCTTGTCAGGCAGGGCTCGGCTGGAGCAAGCTGCACCACGCCCACCCGCGAAAGGAAACGGACATGAGCATTTCGACCGAAGAAGTCCAGATCACGACCTCGAAGGGCGCGAAGATGGGCGCCTATCTGGCGCGGCCCGGGACGCCCGGGCGTCTGCCTGCCGTGATCGTCTTCATGGAGATCTTCGGCGTGAACGATCATATCCGCGACGTGACCCGCCGTGTCGCCGCCGAGGGCTACGTCGCGATCGCCCCGGATTTCTTCCACCGCACGGCGCCCGGCATCCAGCTCGCTTACGACGAGAAGGGCATGGAGACCGGCATCCAGAACCTGATGAAGCTCTCCGCCGACGACATGATCGCGGATGCGAAGGACACGCTCGCGTATTTGCGCGGCCTCCCCGACGTCGAGGGCGCGAAGATCGGCGCCATGGGCTTCTGCATCGGGGGCCACATGACCTATCTCGTCGCCTGCGAGACCGACATCGCCGCCGCAGCCGCGTACTACGGCGGCGGGATCGCGGCGCCGCAGGGGCCCGGCGGCGCGCCGTCCACGCTCTCGCGGACCGCGAAGATCCGCGGCCGAATCCAGTGTTATTTCGGCGCCAAGGACGCGATGATTCCCCTCGACCAGGTCGACGCGGTCCGCAGCGCGCTCACGAAAGCCGGGGTCGACCACTCGGTCGACGTCTATCCCGAGGCCGACCACGGCTTCCACTGCGACCAGCGCGCGAGCTACCACGCGGCCTCCGCGAAGGACGCATGGCAGAAGACGCTCGCGCTCTTCGATCAGAAGCTGAAGGGCAAGGGCGGGAAGCGCTAAGCGGCGCTCGACGCTAGGCCAGGACCTTGCGCAGGGCCTCGAGCAGGCGGTCGACGACCTCGGGTCGGGCGTTCTCGCCCATCAACCCGATGCGCCAGATCTCCCCGGCCAGCGGGCCGAGGCCGCCGCCCACCTCGATGCCGAACTCGTCGAGCAGCCGCGCCCGGACGGCGGCCTCGCCGAGCGTGCGCGCGCGCGCCGGGAGCCGCACGGAAGTCAACATGGGAAGCCTGTCGGACTCGGCGACGAGGGGCTCGAAGCCGAGGGATTCGAGGCCGTCGACGAGGCGTTTGCCGGCCGCCGCATGCCGCGCGAAGCGCGCCGGCAGACCTTCTTCGAGCACGCGGTCGAGGCCGGCGGCGAGGCCGTAGATCGCGCTGATGGGCGCGGTGTGGTGGTAGACGCGCTTCGCGCCGGCGAAATAGCTCGCGAGCAGCGACAGGTCGAGATACCAGCTCTGCACCGGCCGGGTCCGCGTCTTCACACGCTCGAGCGCGCGCTCCGAGAACGAGACGGGCGAGAGTCCAGGGGAGCAAGAAAGGCATTTCTGGGTTCCGCTGTAGGCGGCGTCGATGCCCCAGGCGTCGAGCTCGACGGGGCGTCCCGCGAGCGACGTGACACAGTCGAGCACGACGAGGGCATCGGCATCGCGGGCGCTGTGTGCGATGTCTTCGACGGGCTGGCAGACGCCGGTCGAGGTCTCGGCGTGGACGAACGCGACGACTCGCGGCCGCACGCGGGCGATCGCTTCGGCCATCGCGCCGGCGTCGAGGGCCGTGCCCCAGCGCGCCTCGACGGTCGTGACGTCCGCGCCCGCGCGGCGCGAGACCTCGGCCATCCGCCCGCCAAAGACGCCGTTCACCCCGACCACGATGCGGTCGCCGGGCTCGATCAGGTTGACGAGCGCCGCCTCCATCCCGGCGCTGCCCGTCGCGGACAGCGGCAGCGTCATCGCATTCGCGGTCGAGAAGACCGTGCGAAGGCCCTCCTTCACGCGGTCGACCAGGGCGAGGAACTCCGGGTCGAGGTGGCCGAGGAGCGGCCGGCTCATGGCCTCGAGCACGCTCGCGTGGGCATTCGAAGGGCCCGGGCCGAGCAGGAGTCGTTCGTGGATCGGTTGCAGGATCGCCATGCGGCGCATGCTAGCGACTCTTCGCGCCCGTCTCGTGGACCCTCTCGTGTGAACAAGAGGGCGCGAGTTGACAGCGTCCGGCCGCCGCCGTTAGCTTCCGATCCTTCGATCCCCCAGGGCTTTGCGGTCGTCGCTGCGGCGGCGCCGGGCGCGGTCGGGTTACGCAAACCCTCGAATTGATTCGGAATCGAGACGGCCGCCGCCCGCGCGGCACCGGGAGCGATTTCGCTGCGGATCGGCGAGGTCGACGGGATCGACGAGGGGAGAGGTCCGGCAGACATGGCAGCACGCTGGCTGGTCATCGGAACGGCGATCGCCGCCGCGGCGACGGCGTCCTACATGCTGATGAGCCCGAGCCAGCGGGACGCGAGCCCGGGCGGGGCGCCGCAGGCGGTGTCCGACTCGGGCGGGGTGCCCCAGGAACAGATCGACGCCGAGTCCCGCGATGCGATGCGGGATTTCCTGCGGCAATCGGCGGGCGAAGAGACCCAAGAAAAAGCAGGGGAACCGGATTGGTGAGCGGTTTTCGCTTTCGCACACGCGAGCGCTACGAGCAGGAGGAGCGGGAGAGGCTCGCGCCCTGGGCGGCGTGTGCAGGCGATTCCGCCGGTCGTCTCGTCCCCGAGCCCGAGCACGCCTACCGAACGGCCTTCCAGCGCGACCGCGATCGCATCGTCCACGCCCGCGCCTTCCGCCGCCTCGAGTTCAAGACCCAGGTCTTCGTCTACCTCGAGAATGATCACTATCGAAATCGCCTGACCCACACGATCGAGGGCGCCCAGATCGCCCGCACGATCGCCCGCGCCCTGTACCTGAACGAGGACCTCGCCGAAGCGATCACGCTGGCCCACGACCTCGGCCACACGCCCTTCGGCCACGCCGGCGAAGCCGTCCTCGACCGCTGCATGGAGGACCACGGCGGCTTCGACCACAATCGCCAGAGTCTGCGCATCGTCGACCTGCTCGAGAATCGCTACCCCGATTTCAGCGGCCTGAATCTGACGGAGGAGACGCGCGAGGGCATCCTGAAGCACGCTGCCGCCTGGAGCCACCCGCTCCCGCTCCCGCCGAGCCATCCCCAGCGCAGCCTCGAGGCCCAGGTCGCGGACCACGCCGACGAGATCGCCTACCTCCACCACGACCTCGACGACGGGCTCCGCTCCGGCCTGATCGGGGTCGGGATGCTCGAGACGACGGCGCTCTGGAAGTCGGCGCGGGCCTCGCGCGCCGGGCGCGACGTCGAGATGCCCGTCCAAATGTCAGAGGCCGTGGCGCGGGCCCGCACGATCGGGAGCCTGGGCGACGGGCTGATCGGGGACCTGATCGAGGAGACGAGCCGGCGGCTCGCGGCGAATCCCCCGGCGTCGCTCGCGGATCTGAGGCAACGTAGGGGCTATCTCGGGGGAGAGCTCGGGGGAGACCTCGGGGGAGAGGGGCGAACCGAGACGGTCGGCTTCTCGCCCGAGATCGACCGGGGCAAGCGCGAGCTCAAGAGCTTCTTGTCCGAGAATTTCTACCGCCATCCCGACGTCCTGCGCCGCGTGCGCAAGGCGGAGTGGATCGTCGGCGACCTGTTCCGAACCTACCGGGACGACCCGAACCTGCTTCCCACGGACGTGCGTGCACGCTTCGCCCGGGAGGGCGAGCCGCGGGCCGTCTCGGACTACATCGCCGGCATGACCGATCGATTTGCGATGGACGAACACAAGAAGCTGTTCGATCCCCACGCTCCGATCTGAGTGCCGGCTCCGCCCGGACGCGCACGGCGTCGACCGGGAATCGAGAAGGATGAATGAGCCTACCGGAGTGTCTCGAACGCGCAGCCAGCGAGCTGTCACCCCTGGCCGATCGAATCCGTCCCGCGAACGGTGATCCGCGACGCCTACTGGATCTCTTGCCCTCGGCGGACGCGGCGCGCGTCCTGGCCTGGGTGCTCGGCGACGACGAAGAGGCCGGCGAGGATCTGCTCGAGGCGTGGAGCGAATTTCCGGAGGGGGCTTCGATCCTCGCGGCGGTGCCCGAAGCCGAGCTGCCGAAGGCGGGGCGGAAGCTGCTTCGGCGCGCGCTCCATCGCCTGCGCGCGCAGGGCGTCAGCCTGGCGGAGTCCGACGCGCCTGCAGCGG
>JANMTD010000102.1:0-9413 GCA_031390075.1 Deltaproteobacteria bacterium
CCGAGCTCGAGCTGCCCCGGATCGAGCAGCTCGAGGCGGCGCCGACGGGCGCGGCGGGGGAGCCGGCCTGGCAGCTGCGAATCCATCCGCTCGCCGCGGGCGATGATCCCGCGCGCAGACGGGCGCCTTTCGAGCTGATCGAGCCGGGCTCGACGCCCAGCGCGCCAGCCGAGGCCGCCCCCTCCAAGGCCTTCGACACCCGAGATCTCGAAGCCCGGCTCACCGTCCTGCACGAGCGTTCGCTTCCGCGTCCGCTGCTCACGCCCCACCGCGACGCCCGCAGCGAAGACCTGCTGGTCGCAGTGTCGCTGCTCGAGCGGATCTGGCAGAACGGCCGCGGGGTCACGGTCCTCCCGACGCCCGCCATCTCCGCCTCGCCGAAGTCGAGTGAATCCGCGAGCCGATGACACGCGATCCGATCCGCCGCCGCTTTGGCCACGGCGCCGCCCGCCTGCCGCTCGGCATGCCGCCGGGATCCGAGCGTCTGTCGGAGCGCGCGCGCCGACCGGTCCAGCACGAACGACGACTCACGCTCGCCCTCCCCCTGATCGCAGCGTGTGTCGCAGCGCTCGTCGTCAGCGTGCTGCAGCCCGTGCGAACCGAGTCACCGCCGGCGGCGGGAGAAATCCAGATCGTGCTCGATACGTGGTCGGCGAAGCCGCTGCCGGGTGCGAGCCCGCAGCTCGCGTCTCCGCGTCCGCGCGCCACGCCGGCCCGCCCGCAGCCCGCATCGCCCGTGCCCCTCGCCGTCGCTCGGCGAGCCACGCCTTCGCCCGCGCCGCCGGCAGGATCTCCGAGCGAGTCCGCACCGCGCGCGCAATTCGATCCCGGCGCGCTCGCGACCCGCGCTCCCGAATGGTCCGATGAAACAATCCTGCCGGCGCCGCGCGAAGCGGGAAGCGCAGGCCGTCCCGCCATTGCGGCTGGCCAGTCCACGCGCGCAAACGGCTCGGGCCCCATGCCCGCCGGCCTCGCCAATGCGCCCCGCTCACATCTCCCGGCGCCGTCCCTCGACTCGGCCGCGTTCGATGCGTCCCGATTCGCAGGCACCGGCGATCGCCGACCGCAGGCTTCGGCCTCGGGCTCGAGCTCGTCGGCCGGACGCGCCGCTTCAGGCCGCGGCGATCAGGAGCGGAGTGCGTTCCTCGCAACCGTCGAGCGCGAATCGGGCGCGTCCGGTCGCGGGACGGGTGCGGCGCCTTCGACGCGACGACCGGTCGTGTCGGCGGCGCGAGCGGCCTTGCCTGCCCTGTCCAGCGGCTCGAATGGCTCAAATGGGGATGGCGTCGACGGTTGGCAGGAGGTGCCTCTCGATGCTTTGCCGGACTGCAGTCCGCCCGGCCGACAGGACCTGCTCAAGAAACGCATCCTGCTTGCCGCTCCGTTCCAACGGGAATGTTCGCACCAGGGCGGAAGCTACCGCTTCGTCGAGACGCGGAACCTGGGCGCCTTCCTGATGTGGTCACGACCGAATCCGGACGGATGGGCCGGACAACCGAGAGACCGCGATGCGTGCGACGTGCTCGAACGGGCACTGGCCTGCATCGGCGATCGATCGAGCCAGGAGTCTTCGCCGAGATGATGCAGACACGCTTGCGACCGCAACGAAGTACCCCGCAGTGGACCGGCCTTCGCCTCGCCCTGCTGGCGTTCGCGACGACCGCCGCCACGGCCCTCGCCCCGTTTGGAGACGCCTTTGGCGAAGAGCCGAGCTGGGACGACTACCTCGATCACGCCTACGTCTACTCCGCCGCCGATACGGTGGATCTCCGGACGTTGATCGAGCGCGCCGAGCAGGCCGTCGGCACCCGCCTCGCCGACTACCACGCCGAGGCGTTCAGCGCGCGTGCGGCGCGTGCCCCCCTGAAGAGCGAGCTCGAGAACCGCCGCAAGGCGATCGCCGAGCTGCTCCTCTACCGCACCGGCGAGCTCGCCAACGGCCTCGAGCTCGCGACCGCCACGATCGACGGCCTCGAGGATCGCCTCGACCGTCACGAGAACCGCTACTGGTATCACACGATCCACGCGCAGCGCGCGCTCGCGGCCGGGGACGCGTCGGCCTTCGTCGACCAGATCCTCGCCCTCTGGCTGTCGGTGATCACGCCCCTCGAAGTGCCCTTCGAGACCTATCGCACCCTCGCCCTCACCGAGAACGGCAACGCCGGCTTCGTCCGGACCCTGCCCCATCTCTACGAGAGCGTCGCGCGCCTGATCCTCGTGCATTCGCAGAGCGAAGCCCTCGACGGCGACATCGATCCCCTCGTCGCCATCGTCCGCGTACTGGCCGACGAGCGCGTCGGCGCCGATCCCGAAACCGTGCCGGTCGACGCCTCCTCGAAGGATTTCCTCGATCATCTCGTCACCCGCCTCGACGGCCCCGAGAGCGATGGCGGCAGCCTCTCGTACACGCTGGCGCTGGTCTCCGCCGAGCGCGCCCATCAGATCGCCCGGGCGAAGCTCGCCAAGGACGGCTTCAGCAACGAGGCGCTGGCGGCGATCCGCGATTCGGTGGCCGCCTATCAACGCGCCATGCGCTTCGCCTCCACGCTCCAGGGTCAGGTCGCGATCTACACCCGCGCCCTGCGCCAGCAGAGCGAGGTCTTCGCCACCGGCGAGCGGAGCGGCCGGGCCGTCGAGATCGACATCCCCTTCAGCCTCGACCGCGGCATCGAGCTCTACGAAGCCCTGCACGCCGCGCGTGCCGGGGGCTGGGAGCGCCTCGGCTACCTCGACCAGGGACGCGACGCCTACGTCGCGGCCATGCAGGGACTGTGGGCCGAGATCCAGGACGCGAGCTTCAACGCCGCGCGCTACTACACGGCGCACGAGAACGAGGCCGGCCAGATCGACGACGAGTCGATCGTGCACGCGATCAACCACTACTCGCGCTATCTCCACGCCTTCGAACGCTTCTCGGGCGACGCGACCGGCGAGTCGCTCCCCGACTCGGCCTATTTCGGCGCCTATCAAGCGGCCCGCGGCATCGGTGACGGCGTGCTCTTCTTCTCGGCCGGGGATGCCTCGCCCGAGCAGGTCGCCGAAGCCATCGCCCAGTACCAGCGCGCCCTCGCCTACTTCCCCTTCGACCGTGCGCTCTGGGGCACCCTCGCCGTGGCGCTCCAGCGCTCGGGTCGCGAGGCCGATTTCCTCGCCGTGGCGCAGCCCCTCGCGGGCCGGGTCGTCCACTCGCGCCATCTCGATCGCTGGATCGCGAATCGACTGGCGCAAGCGCCCGTGCTCGAGAGCTTCCGCCGTGCCTTCGCCAACGATCGCAGCCTCGTCTACTTCGGATTCGCCGACGAGACGAAGATCGGCGCCCTCGAGGCGGAGTTCGCCCGCATCGCGAAGGAGCGCGAGACGATCGCCCGCTCGATCGCGGAGAACCGCAGCGAGCGCGATTCCCTGAACGAGAAGCGCCGCATCGCCCACCGGCTCGCCGCGGAAGTCTCCGGCGAGAATGCGCAACCGGCCCCGCCGGTCGTCGCTGCCGCCGGCCGAACCGCCGAGAGCTACGAGATCGAACGCATCGCCCGGGACCTCGACCGCCTCGGCCTGCGAGGCGATCGCCTCGACGCCCGCTTCGAGGCGATCGAGGAGGCGCTGCCGATCTTCAAGGCGACCCTCGGCCACGAGGGGCTGATCCGCGAGCTCGCCGTGCAGCGCGACCACCCGGTCCACGCCCTGCTGCGGCGGCTCGCCGAAGAGGTCGCGGGCAGCGTCCCGGCGCCGGCGACCGTTTCGGAGAAGAGCACCACGACCGAGCAGGAGCTCCAGGCCATGATCGGAGGACGAAACCGATGAACCCGCTGAACTCTCTAGACCAGACGTCGAACGACCAGGGGAATCTGAAGGCGTGCGCGCCGGCGCGTGCGCGCCTTGCCTGGCTGCAAGCCGTGCTCCTGTTGGCTTCGCTCACGATCGGCGCGGGCTGCACGCTCTCGAAGGGTGAACCGAGCGCCTACTTCGATCGCTTCTCCGGCCGCGAAGCCGTCGAGAGCCAGCTGACCGGTGAGGCCCTCGCGCAACAGAAGTATTCGATGCGCAGGCTGCGCCGCGATCTGGCGAGCTTCCGCCAGACCCTCGAGCAGCTCCGCCGCCACGGCAAGAGCGAGGGCATCGACCGCTTCGAGCTCTTCGTCCGTCCCTACCTCGCGACACGGGTCGACACCCTCGTCGACGCCGACGACTCGCATTTCCACCCCGAGCTTCGCCCCTTCCGGGCCGAGCTGCTGCTCTCGAAGGGCATCCTGATGCACGAGCTCGACGATCGCCGGGCGGTGCGCCAGACGATCGATCGCCTCGAGCGGGATTTCGCCTCGCTGACGAGCATGTTGGTCCTGTATCCGACCGGAGAAGCGGTCACCCTCGAACAGGGCATCGCGCTGCTGCGCAGACAAACGGGAGAGATCTGAAGATGGAGTCGTCGTTGTTTTCGACCCTGGCCGGCCTGATCAACGGCGAGGCCCGGGTGGCGCTCGCGGTCTCCGTGCTCTCGCTGCTCGCGGTCTCCTGGCCGCTCACGAAGGGCACCATTCTCTGCTGGCGGGCCCGGGCCGTCACACGCGCGCCGCGGGGCGATCGACAAGAAGAGCCCGGCGCGGGCAGCCGCATCGCGGAGCTCGTCCGCGAGATCCGACAATCGCCGGCGTCGACGGCCTCGACCGAGCCCGAGGCCTTCATCCGCGATGCCGCCAAACAGCTCGTGGTCAGCGAATACGAGTCGAGCTATGCCGAGCCGATCTCGATGTACTCGAATCTGCTCCCGCCGATCGGATTCATCGGGACCGTCTGCGGCCTGGCGATCCGGCTCTACTCGATGCAGGTGTCGGACGGGGCCCTGCAGCTCGGCGGGCTCGCGATGGCCCTCTCGTCGACGATCTTCGCGCTCGTCTCCTATGCGATCCTCGAGAGCGCCAAGATCGCCCTCTACGGACGGCTCAACGTCTCGATCGACGCGGGGCTGCGCGAAGTCGCCTGAGCCCTCAGCCGATGAGGAGCCCTCAGCCCGTGAGGAGTCTCGAGCTGGGCGCACAGCGCCCGGGCGAGCGCCTCGCCGGCGATGCGGTGACCGACGGCATTCCAGTGGCCCTGGCATTCCCAGGGCCCTGGAAAACCGTGGACACACTCTCCGCTCGACTCGGCAGCGCGCCGCAGCTCGGGAACCACCGAGAGCCAGTCGATGCCCCGCGCCCGCGCGAATGCCTCGAAGCGGCGCTCGGGGAGAGAGAGGTCCTCCGCGCCGATTGCCTTGGCGTAGGCCGCGCGCTCTACGGCGTCGGGATGGACCTGGATCGCCGTCGACAGCGTCATGAAGAGGAAGCGCGCGTTCGCCTCCGCCACCTCGTCCCGCATCTGCTCGACCAGCCGCTCAGCGAGTGCCCAGGCCGATTGCCAGACCGGGTCCCGCGGCTCGAGATAGATCTGCTCGTCGAGTTCCGCCTCGACCGCGCGCCCCGGCTCGCCTGAACTCGACTGCGCCCTGCGGGCATCGAGCAGCACCTTCACCTGGCGCCGCGCGTGGCGCACGACCTGCACGAGGCGGGCATGCCGGACGAGCCCGAACCAGAGATCCCCCGGCCAACCGATCCAGCGCTGATAGAGGAAGCCGTCGGCGTAGGACTCGTCGAGCACGAGCGCATTGCCTTCGAGACGAAAATAGGGCCGACCGGACGCCTTCAGCTCCGGACTGTTGTTGCGGAAATCGTTGCCCGCGTAGAACGCGACCACGACCTGATCCGGTGCGTATTTCCGGCCGAGTTGGCGCCACACGAGGAGCTCCTCGGCGGTCCCGAAGCCGCGTTTCGAGAGACTGATGACCTCGACCTCGCGGCCGGTGAGCGCCGGGCAGGAGCCGAGCCGCGACCGCATCACGGCCCAGAATGTCAATTCGCGCTCGACTTCAAACGCGGCACCGAACGAGTCGCCAAGCACGACGACGCGGTGGACCCCGGGCGGCTTAGCGACCGCGTGGTCGACGTCGCGCGCGCCCTCGGCGTTGAGCTCGACGTATTGCCGCGCCTCCCCGACTGCCCAGCCCCGGGCATTCGGAACGCCCCACTCGCCGAGCCCCGCCGTCGGCCGATCCCAGGCCGGATAGGCGATGCCCGCAATCCGGAGCATGCCCTCGGCGAGCAGGAAACCGAAGGCGATCGCCATCAGCCGGAGCGAGATCCGGCGACCTCGCCCTCCGCGCGGCGCCCGCTTCACCGCTTCGACACCTCGACCGCGTCGCTGCCCGCCGGAAGCGAGATCAAGGTCCCGTCGCGGCCGAGCGTGACACCCCCGTCGAAGGTGTCGGATACGCCCGCGAGGAAGACGCCCTCGAGGCCCGGGACCGGGAGCGGCGGCACGATGTGGTAGTAGAGGAGATGGCGCACACCGGCCGCCTGCGCGACCTCCGCCGCCTCGATGGGGCTCGCGTGGTAGTCGGGGATGTCGGCGGTGATCTTCGCGAGGTTGCTGCGGCCGGCGGTCGTGGCGGCGGCATTCAGGCGGCCGACGAGCTCGGGCGAGAGCGCTTCGTGGACGAGCAGATCGACACCCGTCGCCTGGGCCTCGAGATTGGCGGATTTCGCCGTGTCACCGCTGACCAGGACCGAGCGGCCCTGATAGTCGAAGCGGTAGCCGACCGCGGGCTCGACCGGGGAATGGTCGACGTCGAAGACGCGCACCACGAGACCTTTCGATTCAAAGAGGACGGGCGCCTCGCCCTCCGCCGGCGGCGCGAAGGGCACGGCGCGCATGCCCGCCCCGGAAGGCGGGACCGTCGCGTCACCGTGGTGGGCGACGCGATAGCCGACGTCGCTCCGGTAGGCCTCTGTGAAGCCGGCGACGATCTCTTCGACGCCTTCGGGCCCGTAGACGGGGAGCTGATCGGCGTGTGCGCCCCCGGTCCAGCGCAGCAGCGCCAGCTCGCCGAGGCCGTCGATATGATCGGAATGGAAATGCGTCAGGAAGAGCGCATCGGCGCGGCCCGGGACGAAGCCCGTGCGCTGGAGATTGCGCGCCCCACCCGTCCCCGCGTCGACGACGACCATCGTCTCGCCCGCGATGACGGCCACACACGGCCCCGAGCGCACGGGATCCGGAAGCGGCCCCCCGGCGCCGCAGAGCAGCACGTGGAGCCCGTCGGGCAGATCGCCGATCGGATCGGCCGCCATGTTGCGCGCGAGCCCGCGCTCCATCACGCGCAGTGCAATCGGCGCCCGGCAGCTCCAGAGCCCGAGGAGCGCGAGCGCCAACGCAAGGGTGACCCCCATCCGCTTCGACATGCCCCGCTCTCCTTCCGGTCGAGCGGCCGAGGCCGCCGACGACTACACCGCCTCGACTCTCTCAGCGCGACTCGTCGACCCGCTCGAACGCGAAGCCCTTCAGGTACTCCGTCTCCGGGATCGCGGGGATGACCGGATGGTCCGGCGACTGCGAATAGCTCGCGACCCGCCGCAGCAGGACCCGGGCGTCGACGGCCGCTGTCTGGATCACGTCCTGGAAGGTCTTCGTGTCGACGTGGTGCGAGCAACAGAAGGTCGCGAGCACGCCCCCCGGCGCGAGCAGCCGCAGCGCGCGGAGATGGATTTCCTTGTAGCCGCGGAGCGCGTCGGGAATGGAGCTTCGACTGCGCGTGAACGAGGGCGGATCGAGCACGATCAGATCGAAGGTCCCCGGGTCGACGGCGGCCCCCGCGGCATCCCGCCGGCTCTTCGCCTTCAGCCAGTCGAAGACGTTCGCGGCCTGCGCCTCGCAGCGCGATGCCAGGCCATTCGCCTCGGCGTTGCGGAGCGACGCCGCCACCGCGTCCTCGCTCTGGTCGAGCATCTGGACGTGGCGCGCCCCCGCCCGCGCCGCGTGGAGTCCGAAGCCGCCGAGGAAGCTGAAGCAGTCGAGGACTCGCGCGTCTTTCGCGAAACGCGCGACCGCCTCGTAGTTCAGCTGTTGGTCGAGGTAGAGACCGGTCTTGTGGCCCGCCTCGAGATCGACCTCGAAGCGCAGGCCGTTCAAGCGGACGTCGAAGCGACGGGCATCGGCTCCGAGCGATCCCGCGAGCAGGCCATTCGCGGGCTCGAGCCCCTCGAAGCGCCGCGACGCGCCGTCGCTTCGCTCGAGGATCGCCCGCGGCGAGAAGACCTTCTCGAGGGCGGCGACGATCGACGCCTTTCGCTGGTCGAGGCCGAGCGAGGCGATCTGCAGGACGAGCACGTCCTCGTAGCGATCGACGATCAGCCCGGAGACGAGATCGCTCTCCGAGTTCAAGACACGGCACGAGGTCGCAGTCGGCAGGGCGCGCTCGCGGAGGGCGAGGGCCGCGCGAATCCGGCGCTCGAAAAAGGGCCCGTCGATCTCGACCGGCTCGCGGGCGAGCACGCGAACCCGGATCCGCGATTTCGCGTTGAAGGGCCCGACGCCGATCAGGCGGTGCGACGCATCCTCGACCCGCACGATCGCCCCGTCCGCGATCGACGGGGACTCCGATTCGACGGCGCTGTCGAAGACCCAGGGATGCCCGGCCTGGACACGGCGGGCATCGCGGGCGCGGAGCGTCACGATCGGGAGCGAAGCGTCAGGGGCGGGCGGCATGGGCGCGCAGCGTAGCAGGAGCAATCCGGCCCTCGCGTGCGCCGCTCGATCGTATTCGAGGCGAGGTACTATCCCGCGACCCCCTGTTGGACGCGGATTGAAGGAGCTTCCTCTCGATGAACCGGCCGAAGGTCGTCCTGATCGACGG
This sequence comes from Deltaproteobacteria bacterium, assembly GCA_031390075.1. Classification (GTDB taxonomy): domain Bacteria; phylum Myxococcota_A; class UBA9160; order UBA9160; family UBA4427; genus UBA4427. The sequence continues at coordinate 8,723 of JANMTD010000102.1, forward strand.
ACATCGTCATCGTCAATCGAGCGGCTACGGCGAGTTCGCCCGCGGAATCCTGTTGGCACTCGCGGAGAGCGGCGATTTCGAGGTCTCGATCCTCCCCGACGCGCCGAAGTTCGACGACATCGGCCTGCAACACGCGCTCCTCACCGATGTCCCGGTGATCAAGCATCCCGACAGGGCCGACGTCGTATTCCAGTTCGGTCAGCCGGGGGAGCGCACTCGCTATGCACGCCCGACCGTGCTCTACACGATGTTGGATACGAGTCGCCTGGCACCGAAGAAGCTGGCGAGCATGTGCGCGCACGACCCCGATCTCCTGCTCGTCCCCAATCGATACAACCAGCGCTTTCTCCACGACCATTTCCGGGACGTGCGGGTCGTCCCGCCCGTCCTCGATCCGGCGCTGTTCCGTCCCCGCGGCCGCGAGCGCCGCCCCGAAAAGCGCGAGTTCACCTTCCTCTTCCAGGGCGGCTTCGGCTTTCGAAAGGGCGTCGACATCCTGCTCGACGCCTTCCTGGCGGAGTTCCGGCTGGGCGAAGCCAGGCTCCATCTCCACTGCCCTGGCATGACCATCGCGCACGCGAACCACGTCCTGCGCGCACTCGCCGGGCGGACCTCGGCGCCCCACGTCGAGATCTTCGACAAGTCCTACAGCCGGGAGTGGATGGCCAACTTCTACAACAAGGCCGACGCC
>JANMTD010000115.1:0-1576 GCA_031390075.1 Deltaproteobacteria bacterium
GATCGGCGCGCAGTACCACTACGGCCGCTTCGTGACCTCGGCTACCGAGGTCGATCTCGGGGGCGGTCCGCTCACACCGGACCAGCCCTCGAACGGCGCGATCGACCAGCGCGGCGCGCTCACCTTCGTCTGGTACCCCCAGCCCTTCGGCTTCGAAGCGGAATGGAACGTCGGCGAAGGCCCCGAGCTCAATCCCGACGGCGATCGTGTCGAGGCCCGCTTCCTCCACGGGGGTTACGTTCAGCTCCACTACAAGCGCGACACGACGATCGGCACGTTCTTCCCCTTCACGCGCTGGAACTACTACGCCGGCGGCCGGAAGTTCGCGAACAACGCGCCGGGAGAGACCGTCAACGAGATCGACGCCGGCTTCGAATACGCCCCCTGGCCCGAGCTCGAGCTGACGCTGATGTACACCCACTCCTTCGAGCGCACGAATACGCGCTCGGCGCCCTACGACGACACCAAGAAGGCCGAGCGCATCGGCGCCCAGGTGCAGTGGAACTATTGAATGCTCTACAACTGGGGGCATGACGAGTCCTCGGCAAGCGCTCGTGGGCGTCCGCGTCGTCGAGCTGGCCTCGGGGGTCGCCGGGCCCTTCTGCGCACGGCTCTTCGCGGACTACGGCGCCGAGGTCGTGAAGATCGAGGCGCCGGGATCGGGCGACGAGACCCGGGGCTGGGGACCCTATCCGGGCGACGTGCCCGACCCCGAGCAGAGCGGAACCTTCTTCTTTCTCAATAGCAACAAGCAGAGCGTCGTCCTCGATCTCGACACGTCGGCGGATCGCGCGCGATTGCTCGCGTGGATCGACGCGGCCGACGTCTTCGTGTCGAGCCATTCCGTCGCTCGTCTGCGCCAATGGGGCTGTGACCCCGAGTCGCTCGCCGCGCGCCATCCAGAGCTCGTGGCGATCTCGCTCACGCCCTTCGGCCTGACCGGCCCGCTGGCCGATTGGCGGGGCTACGACCTGAACGCCTATCACTTCTCCGCCTGCGGAACCCGCTACTGCGGGCGGACGGACGGCGAGCCCCTCGAGCACGGCACGTTCTCGGCGGATTTCTTCGCCGGCTATGCGGCGGCCGCGTGGGGACTCGCTTGTCTGCTCGGCCGCGAGCGGATCGGCGGCGGTCAGCAGCTCGACGTCTCCTCCGCCGAGGTCGTGGCGGCGCTCTTCGTCGGCGCGCTCAACGTCGGCGGGTACGCGCAGGACGGGCGCTCGGATCGCCGCGTCGGCGGGGCGGGCATGGGGCTCGCGGCGCCGGCGGGCATCGTGCCATGCCGCGATGGCCACGTGCTCGTGATCGCCCTCGAAAAGGCGCAGTGGCATGGCCTGCGCGCTGCGATGGGCGATCCCGAATGGGCCCGGCCCGAGCTCTTCGACGACATGTGGGAACGCGGCCGGAATGCGGAGCTGATCTACTCGCTGCTCGAGGTCTGGACGCGGGATCTCTCGAAGGAGGAGATCATGGCCGCCTGTCAGGCCCACGGCTGCCCCGCGACCGCCGTCTACACGATGGCCGACCTCGCGAGCCATCCACATCTCGAGGCCCGTCGCGCCCTCGTCGAGCTCGA
>JANMTD010000116.1:0-6835 GCA_031390075.1 Deltaproteobacteria bacterium
GGGCGTCGCCGTCGTCGCGGATCATTATTTCACGGCGACATCCGCCCTCGCCGACCTCGACATCCGCTGGGACGAAGGGCCGGCCGCCCCGCTCGATTCCGGCGCGATCCAGGCCGCCCTCGAGCACGCCGTCAGCGTGCCCGGCGCCATCGTGCGGCAGGCGGGCGATGCGGGCGCGACGCTCGCGAAGGGCATGGCGATCTCTGCGCGTTATTCGACTCAGGTCCTGGCCCACATGACCCTCGAGCCCCAGAACTGCCTGGCCCTCGTCGGGCCGGATGGCGTCGACGTCTACGCGAGCACGCAGATTCCGCAGGGTGCGCAGGCGATCGCGGCGGAGGCGGCGGGCGTCGCGCCCGATCGCGTGCGCGTCCACTCGCAGCAGATCGGCGGCGGCTTCGGACGGCGGCTCGATTACGACTTCGTCGGGCAGGCGGTGAAGATCGCGAAGGCGGTGCCGGGGACGCCGGTCAAGCTGATCTGGACGCGCGAAGACGACGTCACCCACGATTTCTATCGGCCGCCGAGCCTGCACGTCTTGCGCGGCTCGGTCGCGAAGGGCCGTGTGAATGCCTTCGAGCACAAGCTGATCTCGCCCTCCGTGACGGCGCGACTCTTCCCGGGCTTCGTGAAGGAAGGCCTCGATCCCTTCATGACCGAGGGCACCGCCGACTTCAGCTACTCGATCCCGAACCTCGCGCTGCGGACTGTCATCCAGGAGGTCGGCCTGCGCGTCGGCTACTGGCGCTCGGTCTCGCATGCGCAGAACGCCTTCGCGATCGAGTGCTTCCTCGACGAGCTGGCGCACTCGGCGCGCCTCGATCCGGTCGCCTTCCGGCTCGGCATGCTGGAATCGCTGCCGCGTCAGGCGGCCGTCCTCGAGCGCGCCGTCAAGGAATCGGGCTATACACCGACGCCCCCGGCTGGCCGGGCGTTCGGCGTCGCTTCGATGCAGTGTTATGGGAGCCACGTCGCCCTCGTCGCCGAGCTTTCGGGCAGGCCGGACTCGCTGACGATCGAGGGGCTGCATTTTGCGCTCGACTGCGGCATCGCGATCCATCCGGATCAGGTCGTCGCCCAGATCGAGGGCGCCGCAGTGACGGGGCTCATCGGCGCTCTGCGTGCGAAGGTGACCCTCTCGAAGGGCCGCGTCGAGCAGAGCAATTTCGACGACTTCCCGATCCCGCGGATCTACGAGGTCCCGCCGATCCACGTGACACGCATCGAGAGCGGCGAATCGCCCGGCGGCATCGGCGAGGTAGGAACGCCGCTCGTCGCCCCGGCGCTCGCGAATGCCGTCTTCGCGCTGACGAGCCGGCGTCTCCGCTCGCTTCCGCTCGAGGATGGTGGCGTCAAGTTCGTCTAACGGAGGTGATCCCCCCATGCAGAGCTCCGCCCAGATCCGCGAGCGCCTCTCCCATCCGGTCATCGACGTCGACGGGCATTATGTCGAGCTCGTGCCGATCTTCGCGGAGTACGTGCGCGAGACGGCCGACGCGAAGACGGCCGCGCGGCTGTGTGAGCTGATCGATCTCGATCCGGGTCGAGCCGCGAATCCCGCAGACGTGCGGGGGGCGGCGCGCTGGGGACCTCGCACGCCGTGGTGGGGCGCGCCGCGAACGGCTCTCGACCGGGCGACGGCCCATGTGCCGGCCATCCTCTACCGCCGCCTCGACGAGCTCGGGATCGACGTCTCGATCCTGTATCCGAGCCTCGGCCTGATCGTCGCCGGCGTACCCGACGAGGAGATGCGGCGCGCCGGCTGCCGCGCGCTCAATCGCTATGCGGCGGATCTGCTCCAGGGCCTCGGCGATCGCCTGCTCGCGCCCGCGATCCTCCCGGTCCACACCCCCGACGAAGCGATCGCCGAGCTCGAGTACTGCGTCGAGACCCTCGGCAGCCGGACCTGTGTCATCATGGGCAATGCCCGCCGCGTGCGGCCGGAGCTCCGCGGCGACCCCTCGGTCCCGTACCCGCGCAACACGCGCATCGACGTCCTCGGCTTCGACAGCGAGTACGACTACGACCCATTCTGGCAGCGCTGCGTCGATCTCGGGGTCGCGATTGCGTGTCACGGCGGCTCGATGGGCTTCGACCACCGCGAGTCGCCGACCAGCTACATGTACAACCACATCGGCCAGTTCGCGGCCAACGGCGAAGCCTTCGCGAAGGGCCTCTTCATGGGCGGCGTCACGCGGCGCTTTCCCGAGCTCCGCTTCGCGCTCCTCGAAGGCGGTGTCGGTTGGGGCGTCCAGCTCCTCGCCGGACTGGCCGATCGCTGGGCGAAACGCGGCGGGCCCAACATCGACGGGCTCGATCCGGCGCGGCTCGACTGGCAGGAGGTCGAGGCGCTGCTGCGCGCCGAGAGCCCGCGCTTCGCCACGCCCGAGATCATGGCGGCGCTCCGCGCCTACACCGGCTCGGCCCCCCGCGAGCGGGACGAGTTCAAGGCGACGGGGATCGAGAAGCTCGACGAGATCCCGTCGCTCTTCGTGGAGAGCTTCTTCTTCGGCTGCGAGGCCGACGACCCGATCAACGCCTGGGCCTTCGACACCAGGCGCAATCCCTTCGGCGTGAAGCTCCGGGCGATCCTCGGCTCCGACGTCGGACACAGGGACGTGACCGACATGGGCGAGGTCGTCGAGGAGGCCTACGAGGGCGTCGAACGGGGCCTCGTCGGCGAGGACGATTTCCGGGACTTCGTCTGCGACAACGCGATCCGGCTCCACGCCCACACGAACCCACGTTTCTTCGCAGGGACGATCGTCGAGGATTACGCGGCGAAGTTCCAGCAGAGCCGGCTGGGTCGTTAGGCCCGTCGGGCATTTGACCGATCGCCCGCGCCTCGGGCGGTCAGGCGCTGGCGGGCACCGTGACCTGCGCGATCTCGATCCGGCCGGTCCGCTCGATCGTCTTCTCGGGCTCGAAGTGCAGCGTCGTCAGTACGAAGAGCGTGCGGCCATCCTTCCCGCCAAGCGCGCACGCGACAGGAAGCTGCTCCGTCGCGACTCGCTGCACGACCTCCCCACCCTCGCGAACGCGCAGAAGCTCGCGACTGAAAGGCGAGGCGAGCCACACCGCGTTCTCCGCGTCGAGACAGATCCCATCGGGCATTGCGCCACCGAGCTCCGCCCAAATGCGCCGATTCGAAAGCGAGCCGTCGGCGGCGATCTCGAAGGCCGTGAGACGCGATGCGAAGGTCTCGGCGACGATGAGCGTGCGGCCGTCGGCGGTGATCACCATGCCGTTCGGGAAGACGAGGTCCTCCGCGACGACGCGGGCACGGCCGTCGGGCTCGACGAGGATCAGGCAGGTCGGCGTCGGCGCACCGCCACCTGAAATGTCCGAGCCGAAATTGCCGACGTAGGCGCGGCCGCGGGCGTCGACGACCAGGTCATTGCAGTGATGGGGCGCGAGCTTCGAGAGGTCGGCATGGACGGATGCGCGGCCCGCGTCGACGCGCATGAGCTTGCGATCGGCCATCGAGACGACGAGGAGCGTTCCGTCCGGCAGCCAGCCGAGGCCCGAGGTCGGTTCGGCGTGGTGGACCTCGACCTTGGACTGACCGGCGAGGTCGACCGAGCGGACCTCGCAGGCGTACATGTCCGAGAACCAGAGCCGATCCCCGCGCCAGCGCGGCGCCTCAGGAAAGCGCAGCCCGCTCAGCAGGACCTCGAGCTTCATCTCGGCGTCTCGACCTTCGAATCGGTCATCGAATCGGTCATCGAAGTCCCTCTCTATCTATCTCGCCCTGCCCATCCGGCGTCGATCCGAACCTACGCCAACGGACCGCCCGCGTACAGCGCGAATTGCGCCCAATGCATGCGCAGAATTGCCCATTTCCCGCGCGTGTCGGGCCGGGATACCCTGGCTCGACAGACGACTGACAGATGAGCGACAGCCGATCGGCCGAAGGTCGACCGACACCCGACGAGGACTCGAAAGACCCAATGACCGCCAAGATCCCGCTCGCCTCGGTCCCCACGATCCCGAAGCTCGTCGAGCGGGCGGCCGCGCTCTTTTCCGAACGCTCGGCCATCGAAGAGGGCGCGCTGCGGATGACCTTCGCGGAGCTCGCCGCCGCCTGCCTCGAGTCGGCGCGAGCCTTCCTCGCGGCGGGCATCCAGCCCGGCGATCGCGTCGCGATCTGGGCCCCGAACTGCAGCGAGTGGATCCTCGCCGCGATCGGCCTGCAATCCGCCGGCGCCGTGCTCGTCCCCGTCAACACGCGCTTCAAGGCGGCCGAGGCCGGCTACGTCCTCGCGAAGAGCGGCGCGCGTCTGCTGTTCACGACAGGTGAGTTCCTCGGGATGAACTACGCCGATTCCCTCGCCGATCACCGCCCGAAGACCCTCGAGCGGATCATCACCTTCCAGGGGAGCTCGCTCGCAGGCGAGCCCTGGCAGAAATTCCTCGCCGCCGGAAGCGCCATCCCCGCAACCGACGCGCGCGCGCGCATCGATGCGATCAAGCCCGACGACTACGCCGACATCATGTTCACGTCGGGCACGACCGGAAAGCCCAAGGGCGTGATCTCGACCCACCGCCAGAATCTGCGCGTCTTCGAAGCCTGGTCCGAGGTCGTGGGACTCCGCGAAGGCGACCGCTACCTGATCGTGAATCCCTTCTTCCACGCCTTCGGCTACAAGGCGGGCTGGCTCGCCGCGATCATGCGTGGCGCGACCATGCTGCCCCATCAGGTCTTCGACGCCGCGGTCGTGCTCGGCCGCATCTCGAAGGAGAAGATCTCGGTCTTTCCCGGGCCCCCCGCCCTCTTCCAATCGATCCTCGCGCTCCCGAATCTCGCCGACCACGACATCTCCTCGCTGCGCCTCGCCGTCACCGGCGCGGCGGTCATCCCCGTGACTCTCGTCGAGCGAATGCGGGACGAGCTCGGCTTCGAGTCGGTCGTGACGGGCTACGGGCTGACCGAGTGCTCGGGCGCCGTCTCGATGTGTCGTCACGACGACGATCCCGTCACGATCGCGACGACCTCCGGCCGCGCGCTCCCCGACGTCGAGGTCCGCTGCGTCGACGCCGAGGGCAACGAGGTCCCGCGCGGCGAGGCCGGCGAGATCGTCGTCCGCGGCTACAACGTGATGGTCGGCTATTTCGAGGACGAGGCGGCTACGAAGGAGACGATCGACGCGGAGGGCTGGCTGCATACCGGCGATGTCGGCACGCTGGACGAGGCCGGCTACCTGCGGATCACCGACCGCATCAAGGACATGTACATCATGGGCGGATTCAACTGTTATCCGGCCGAGATCGAGAACCTGCTGTTCACGCTCGACGGCGTCGCCCAGGTCGCCGTCATCGGTGTCCCCGACGAGCGGATGGGCGAGGTCGGGATGGCCTTCGTCGTTGCGAAGCCCGGCGCGGCGCTGACACCCGAGTCCATCATCGCCTGGTGTCGCGACCAGATGGCCAACTACAAGGTTCCCCGCTCCGTGCGGCTCGTCGACGCGCTGCCGATGAACGCGACGGGCAAGGTCACGAAGTTCGCGCTCCGCGAGCAGGCCGCGCGGGAGCTTGGCTAGGCTAGGACCCATGAAGATCCGCGGACTCGGCTACATCGGATTCCACGCCACGGTCCTCGCCCCCTGGCGGTCCTTCGCCGAAGACCTCCTCGGCTTCATGCCGGCGGTCGCCCCGACCGGCGCCAGCACGCAGGACACCCTCTTCTACCGCCTCGACGAACGCAGCTGGCGCATCGCGGTCCACCAGAACGAGAAGCCGGGCCTCGCCTACATCGGCTGGGAGCTCGCCGACCGCGATGCCCTCGCCGCCGCCGCGGAACATCTGGACCGCTGCGGAGTCGCCATCGAGCACAGTGGCCCGGCCGCGAAGAGCGCGGCCGCCGCGCGGGGCGTCAGCGATCTCATCGCCTTCGCCGACCCCGACGGAAACAAGCACGAGATCTTCTACGGCGCGCCCACGAGCCTCAACGACCGCTTCGTCTCGCCGGCGGGCGTCTCCGGCTTCGTGACCGCCAACGGCATGGGCCACGTGCTCTTCGTGGTCCGCGACGCCCACGCCGCAGAGGACTACTACACGCGAGTCCTCGGTCTGCGCACGACCGACCGGATGGACATGGGTGCGGGCAAGCGCGCGATCTTCATGCGCACGAACGACCGCCACCACTCGGTCGCCGTGACCGACGTGATCCCCGAGCCCATGTTCCACCACGTGATGTTCGAAGCCGAGCGCCTCGAGGACGTCGGCCGCGCCTGGGAGCGCCTCGGGAAATCGAAGACGCCCGTCATGATGACCCTCGGCCAGCACGCCAACGACCCGATGCTCTCGTTCTATGTGACGAGCCCGTCGGGCTGCGGCATCGAGTTCGGCTGCGGCGGAACCCTCGTCGACGACGCGAGCTGGGCGGTTCGCGAAGTCGGCCCCGAGGAGCTCTGGGGTCACCGCGGGCCGACGATGGACGCAATCGAGGCCGGAGGCGGTCGGTCGTGACGATGGACCTCGGGCGCGTGGGCTTCGAGTCGGAGCCCAGGCGGATCGTCTGGTCGCCCGCCGACTGCAGCCTCTACGCGCTCTCCCTCGGCGCCGGCTTCGACGAGCTCGCCTTCGTCGCGGAGGAAGCGACCCTGCATCCGCAGCGGGTCTTTCCGACCTTCGTATTGGCGGGCGTGATGGCGCGCGAGTCGGCCTCGTGGTCGCATCCGGGCTTCCATACCGGCGACTACGCCGTCCACCAGATCGTGCTCGGCCAGATCCGTCTCGAGCTCTTCGGCAGGGTCGAGCCGAACGGCGACGTGCTCGTTCGGACGAAGGTCGACGGCATCTACGACAAGGGCTCGGGCGCCCTCGTCGAGCTCGC
>JANMTD010000117.1:0-2212 GCA_031390075.1 Deltaproteobacteria bacterium
CGTCCGCCGTCGTCGGCGCCTCGGCGTCGGCCTCCGACACGACGGAATCGACGAGGCCCGACACGAGCTCTCCGCGCACGCGTCGGTCGGCGGCGGCGAGTCCGAGGGCGAGCGCCTGTTGGACGAGGAGCTCTTCGTCGATCATGCGCTCGAGCACGTGCCGGCGGGTCGCGTCGTCGATAGGACCGCGCCGGTCCCGTTCGACCCCCGCGAGCATCCGCTCGTAATCGACCCGACGGATCACCCGATCGCCCACGATCGCCGCGGTCTCGGCGGAGAGAACGTGACGCTCGCCACGATTCTCGAGCAGCCCCCATGCCGAGAGCGCGAGTCCGACGGCGGCGCCGGCGAGCAGAAGCCAGGGCATGCGACCCGAAGGCGGAGCGTGCTCGGGCGGCGAGGCAGTCAGGCGGGTTTCTCCGGCAAGCCGTATGCGAGCGGCGCGCAGAGCATAACCCAGTAGATTGAGAGCCCGAGAGCAGCCCGAGATCCGCAGAGCCGAGGAGTTGTCGATGCACCTGAATCTGGGACTGATCCTGCGAACGAGCGCCTTCGAGACGCCGGAAGCCATCGTGATGCGAGCCGGCGAGCGGGCGATCTCGTATGCCGAGCTCGACCGCGCGGCCCGCGGTGTCGCGACGAGCCTGCGCCAGCGCGGCATCGGGCCCGGCGACAAAGTCGCGCTCCTCGTCCCAAACGTCCCCGAGTTCACGATCGCCTATTTCGGGATCCTCTACGCCGGCGCGGCCGTCGTCCCGATCAACGTCCTCGCCGCCGCGCCCGAGGTCAGCTACTTCCTGCAGGACTCCGAAGCGCGCATGCTGATCGTGCACCCGCTCTTCGAGGAGATCGGCCGCGCCGGCGCGGCCCCCCTCTCGATCTCCGTCGTGCTCGCGACGAGCGAGGTCGGACCCGACACGCTCGGCGAGTTCGCCACCGCCGATCCCGTCGACCAGCTGCACCCGACCTCGCCCCAGGACACCGCCGTCGTCCTCTACACCTCGGGCACGACCGGCAAGCCCAAGGGCGCCGAGCTGACCCACTCGAACCTCTTCCTCAACTGCGCCGTCGTCGTCCCGCGCCTCTTGCCCGCCACCGATTCCGCGCACCGCGCGCTCGCGACGCTGCCGCTCTTCCATTCGTTCGGGCAGACGGTGATCCAGAACGGCATGATCGCCCAGGGCGGGAGCTACACGCTGCTCCCGCGCTTCGATCCCGAGCAGGCCTTCCAGCTGATCGAGCGCGATCGCCTGACGTTATTCGCCGGCGTGCCCACGATGTATTTCGCCCTGCTCCACCACCGCGGCGACCGCGCCTACGACGTCTCGAGTCTGCGCGGCTGCATGACCGGTGGTGCCCCGATGCCGGTCGAGGTTCTCTACGCCTTCGAGGAGAAGTTCAACGTCGAGATCCTCGAGGGCTTCGGCCTCTCGGAGACCTCGCCCGTCTCGAGCTTCAACGTGCTCTCGAAGCCGCGCAAGCCGGGCTCGATCGGCTACCCGGTCTGGGGCGTCGAGATGTGCATCGTCAGCGAAGCGGACCAGGCGCTTCCCGACGGCGAGCACGGCGAGATCTGCATTCGCGGCCACAACGTCATGAAGGGCTATCTGGGTCGCCCCGAAGCGAACAAGGAAGCGCTGCGCGGCGGCTGGTTCCATTCGGGCGACATCGGTTACCGCGACGCCGATGGGTGTTATTGGATCGTCGACCGCAAGAAGGACATGATCCTGCGCGGCGGCTTCAACGTCTATCCGCGTGAAGTCGAGGAAGTGCTGTACCAGCACGAGGCGATCATCGAGGCGGCGGTGATCGGCGTGCCACACGAGAGCCTCGGCGAAGAGGTGAAGGCCGTCGTCGCGCTGAAGCCCGACGCGAAGGTCACGGCCGAGGAGCTACAGGGCTTCTGCAAGGATCGGCTGGCGGCCTACAAATACCCGCGGCTGATCGAGTTCCGGGAGACGTTGCCGAAGGGCCCGACCGGAAAAATCCTCAAACGCGAGCTCCGCGAACCGGGGGCCTAGCACGGGCCCGTTCGCGAGGAGTGGAGGCCGTGCCAGGTGCCCGGGCCGGGCCTCGCCGCGTGCTCGCGTGTCGGACGAGGGGCGTGGTGGGTCCCTGACCCAAGGGCGATCGCTGTGCGGCGCGCCCGTCCTCGGATCTCCCCCGCGACGCGGCCCGGCCCGGGCACTCGGGGGGCGTGCGCTTGTCGAGA
>JANMTD010000168.1:0-2630 GCA_031390075.1 Deltaproteobacteria bacterium
CGCGACCGAAAGTACGCATGACCTCTCGACCTCGTCTCGCTGGCGGCATCTTCCGCCCGGGAAGGATTTGATCGGATGTGGAGCAACATGACGGAATACAACGCCTTCGCCAACCAGTCGGATCATCTTTTGGCTCATCCTTTGGCTCATCCTTTGGCTAAGAGGAGAGGCGCCCGAAAACGCGGAATCGCAGTGTCGATCGCGGCGCTATTCGCCATCGGTGCGCTATTCGCCATCGGTGCGACGACCGCGCACGCCCAGGCGCGCGAGCAGGCGAGCCTCGGGAGCTTGTCGATCCCCGCCTCGCGTGTGCCGATGTGGTATCCGCTCGATCATCTGCCGCTCGATACGTCGACCTGGCGGGTCGTCAACGTCCCCTGCGGCAGCTATGCGGGCATCACGAGCGCCCTGAGTTCGGCCGAGCCGAATACGGTCGTCCAGCTGGCCGCGAACTGCACCTACAGCGCGGGCAACACCGGCGCGATGTTGGGCCTCAGCCGCTCGCGCGTGGTGCTGCGCGGCGCGCCGGGGAACACGTCCGTGCTCGAGTTCGAAAACAACGATTCAGCGGCGATCTCGCTCGGCATGCGCAGCCAGGCCTTCGGCGACGGGCGGACCTGGACCGCCGGCTTCGCGATGGGAGACCAGAACCTGACTGTGGCCTCGACGACCGGCCTCCAGGTCGGGGGCTGGGTCCGACTGCTCGCCAACAACGAGCCCGACTGGCACATCAATTCGCGCAACGGGTACTCCGCGAAGCTCGAGTGTGTGGGGCGGACCGGCTCGCATCCGGCGTGCGCGACGCTCGCGACCAACCAGGTTCGGATCGATCGTCCCCTCAACAGCGTGTTCACCCAGGGCGGGAACGTGCTCGAGCGGATGACGAGCAGCGTCACGGAATTCGCAGGGATCGAACGCGTGCGCATCCAACACCGCACGCCCACCCAGATCGAAAGCTATCGCGCGCGCATCATGATCGAGGCCTGCCACGAGTGCTGGGTGACCGATTCGAGCTTCGGCGACGCCGGCAACGCGACCATTTCGATCCAGTATTCAGCCCGGGTCGTCGTGCGGGGCAACTCGTTCGGGTCGAACCAGTGCACGGACGAAGGGGTGACCTGCAACTGGAACAAGGGGGCGATGTATTTCAACGACCACGCCTACGACAACGTGTTCGAGAACAACTCGATCGTGAATTCGCCCAGCGGGCCCCTGCTGCAGAATGGCGGCGGGAACGTGGTCGCCTACAACTACATGCGCTCGAGTCCGACCGTGGCCTGCGAGCGGCACATCTTCCTGCACGGCCAGGGTGTTCGCGCATCGCTGATCGAGGGCAACGACGTGAGCTGCATGATCCAGTGGGACAGCTACCGCGACGGTCAGGGGTACTTCAATACCGTCTACCGCAACCGGCTCCAGGGGAGCCCGGCCACGGGCCAATCCTTCGGCGGCTATTACCGGGGTCGCCTCGGCGCCGAGTCGCAGGGCTCCTTCATCCACCGCAACATGACGGTGATCGCAAACCACGCCAACGAGCTGATGGGAGGCCCCTTCCCGACGGGCCTGGGACTCGATTTCTCAGCCGACGCCACCCATCAGCATCGGGATACCTGGGTTTCCCACAACGTCAGCCGGTCGGCTCAGCTCTTCGACAGTCGTGCGGTCCGCTCGACGCTGAGCGAGAACTACGTGCGGACGAATCCGCTGCCGGCGTGGAGCACGCTGAACTTCCCGGCGTCGCTGTACCGGAGCCAGGCCCCGTCCTGGTGGTGCGAGGAGAGCGGGGCGTTCCCGAACATCGGAGCCCCGTCGGATACGGCCGGGAGCTACGGTCGACTCCCCGCGCAGGTCCGTCTGGATGGGGGCGCCTGCACGCCCAGCGGAGGCCTCCCGGCGCCCGTCCTGCTGCCCAATAGCTAAAGGGACTGGGTTCTCAAGAACGGAGATCCGTCGGACGAAATCGGACAGGAAGACCAGGAATCGACGAGGTCCGTACCACAGGGTACGGGCCTCGTCCCTGTCAGGGGGCGCACCCGAGCGGTACGTTCTTCCTCCCGTTCGGAGAGTCCCGATGCTGTTCCAGCCCTTCGATCGAGTCGCTCTGAAGCAACGCTTCGACCAGGCGATCCCGTTTCGACATATCGTGATCGACGACTTCCTCGACCCCGACTTCGCGAAGGCCTTGGCGAACGCCTACCCGACCTTCGACGACGCGATCGCGCAGGGGTTCGCGTTCAACTTCGTGAACGAGCGCAAGAAGGTCCAGATCTCCGACGCGGCGCGCTTCCCCGCGCCGATTGCCGAGCTGCACCGCGCCCTGGCATCGCCTGCGTTCCTCGCCGACCTCGAGTACATCACCGGCACCCCGAAACTGTTGGCCGATCCGGCGCTGCTCGGCGGCGGCATGCACGTGACGGGACCCCATGGCCGGCTCGACGTTCATCTCGACTTCAATTACTCGGAAGAGAACGACTGGTTCCGACGGCTCAACATCCTGATCTATCTGAATTCCGAATGGGACGAGCACTGGGGCGGAGAGGTGGAGCTCTGGGATCGCGAGGTCAAGGTTTGTCATCACGCGCTCGCACCGATCTTGTGCACGTTTGGCAGCAGGCTGACGGATTTGATGT
>JANMTD010000189.1:0-12965 GCA_031390075.1 Deltaproteobacteria bacterium
TGGTGATGCCCGGGGACAACGTGGAGATGGTGGTGCAGCTGATCACGCCGATCGCGATGGACAAGGAGCTTCGCTTCGCGATCCGCGAGGGAGGCCGAACGGTGGGCGCAGGCGTCGTCGCGGAAGTCATCGAGTAGGTCGGCTTTTTATCGCGCCGCCGTCGCGGACGACGACGGCGCTGACGCGCGAATGACCTGGATACGACCGGGATTGGAGTGAGATTTCATGGCGGACACCTCGACGCAGAAGATTCGGATTCGAATGAAGGCCTACGACTACAAGCTGCTCGATCAGAGCGCGGGTGAGATCGTGGACACGGCGCAGCGCACGGGCGCCCGCGTGGCGGGGCCGATTCCGCTTCCGACCAACAAGAACAAGTGGACCGTGCTCCGCGGTCCGCACATCGACAAGAAGTCGCGCGAGCAGTTCGAGCTGCGGACGCACAAGCGCCTGATCGACATCCTCGACCCGACGCCGCAAACCGTGGACGCGCTGATGAAGCTCGAGCTCGCAGCCGGCGTCGACGTGGAGATCAAACTGTAATCATGGCCACGATCGAAGTCGTCACTATCCAGGACGGGAAGCAGGACGGGAAGCCGAACAAGAAGGCCGGGTCCGTGGACCTCGTGCCCGCCGTGTTCGAGTCGGCGATTCGGCCGCATCTCTACCACGCCGAGGTTCGCCGTCAGCTCGCGGACCGCCGCGCCGGCACGCACAGCACGAAGAATCGCGCGGGCGTATCGGGCGGCGGCATCAAGCCGTACAAGCAGAAGGGTACCGGCCGCGCTCGCCAGGGCACGATCCGCGCTCCGCAATACGCGGGCGGCGGTGTCGTCTTCGGCCCGGTTCCGCGCGGGTACTCCCATAAGCTGCCCAAGAAGGTTCGGCGAGCGGCTCTGACCTCGGCGCTGACCCAGCGTGTCCAGGAATCGGCGGTCACGGTCGTCGACGCCCTCGCGATCGACGGATACAGCACTAAACGGATGCGCGAGGTCCTGAAGGGTCTCGGTCTCGAGGACCGCTCGACGCTGATCGTGATCGAGCAGCCCAATCCGACGGTCGAGGCCTCCGCTCGCAACCTGCCGCAGGTCACCGTGATCCGCAGCGAGGGACTCAACGTCTACGACGTGCTGCGACACAAGAGCATGCTCATCACGCGGGGCGCCCTCGAGGCGCTGCAGTTGCGGCTCTCGGGCGGGGCCGTCGCCGACGCGGCGGGAGGTGACCGATGAAGATGAGTCTCCACGACGTGATCGACCGGCCGATCGTGACCGAGAAGAGCGCGATCGCGCGCGAGACCTCGAATGTCGCGACCTTCCGGGTCGACCCGAAGGCGACCAAGCACGACATCCGCCGCGCGGTCGAGCAGCTGTTCTCCGTCAAGGTGCAGCGCGTTCGGACCATGCAGCAGCAGGGCAAGAAGAAGCGGGTCGGGAAGTTCATCGGCCGACGGCCGACGTGGAAGAAGGCGATCGTCGAGTTGGCCCCGGGCCAGACGATCGAGTTCTTCGAGGGAGTTTGATCCATGCCGGTCAAGAAATACAAACCGACTTCCGCCGGCCGACGCAACATGAGCGTCTCGGATTTCGGCGAGCTCACGCGCGGCCATTCCGAGCGCTCGCTGACGAAGGGGCTCGTCGCCAAGTCCGGCGGCCGCAACGTCAACGGTCGGATCACGACCTATCACCGCGGCGGTGGCCACAAGCGGCTCTTCCGACAGATCGATTTCCGGCGCAACAAGATCGACGTGCCGGCCCGTGTCGCCGCGATCGACTACGACCCGAATCGCTCGGCGAACATCGCGCTACTCCACTACGTGGACGGCGAGAAGCGCTACATCCTGGCCCCGAACGGGCTCAAGGTCGGTGATCAGGTGATGTCGTCGATCAACGCCGAGGTCCAGCCGGGGAACGCGCTGCCGCTCGCGAAGATCCCGCTCGGTACCCAGATCCACGCCATCGAGCTCAAGCCGGGCAAGGGCGCGCAGATGGTCCGCTCCGCCGGAACGAGCGCGCAGCTGATGGCTCGCGAGGGCCACCTCGCGACCCTGCGACTCCCCTCCGGTGAGATGCGCATGGTCCACGTCGACTGTCTCGCGACCGTCGGCGAGGTCGGCAACGCGGAGCACGAGAACCGACGCATCGGCAAGGCCGGCCGATCGCGCTGGCTGGGCTTCCGGTCGGTCGTTCGCGGCGTCGCGATGAACCCCGTCGACCACCCGATGGGTGGTGGCGAGGGACGATCTTCGGGTGGTCGACATCCGTGTACGCCTTGGGGCAAGGTGACCAAGGGCCCGAAGACGCGGAACAACAAGCGGACCGACCAGTTCATCGTCAAGCGACGCGGCAAGAAGTAAGGAAGAGCCATGGCACGTTCGCTCAAGAAGGGTCCCTTCGTGGACCCGAGTCTCCAGAAGAAGGTCGACAAGATCACGGTGGGCGGTCCCAAGGCCGTGATCAAGACCTGGTCGCGGCGATCGATGATCACGCCCGATTTCGTCGGCATCACTTTTCATGTGCACAACGGCAAGTTGTTCATGCCGGTCTTCGTGACCGAGAACATGGTCGGGCATCGACTGGGTGAATTCGCGCCGACGCGGAAGTTCACGGGTCACGCCGGGGACAAGAGGATCAAGCGCTGATGGAAGTCAAGGCTGCGCTCAAGGGTTACCGGGTCAGTCCGCGCAAGGCGCGACTCGTCGTGGATCAGATCCGCGGCAAGGGCGTCGAAGCCGCGCTGAACCTCCTCGATCTCTCGCCGAAGCGGGTCGGGATTCCGATCGCGCAATTGCTTCGCTCTGCGGTCGCGAATGCAGAGCAGAAGAACGAGAAAGCGCGTGCGGGGATCGAGCTCGACAACCTCGTCGTCGCCCAGATCTACGTCGACGAGGGCCCCAGCATGTGGCGCATCCGCCCGCGTGCCCAGGGCCGTGCGACCTGGGTCCAGAAGCGCAGCAGCAACATCAACGTAGTTCTCTCGGAACGGTAAGGACGAATTCATGGGTCAAAAGGTTCATCCCTACGGCTTCCGAGTCGGCACGCTCTACGGCTGGCAGTCCAACTGGTTCGCCGGCAAGAACTACGCGGAGCAGCTCCACGAAGACGTGAAGATGCGCGCCTTCATCAAGAAGAAGCTCTACCACGCCGGCATCTCGAAAGTCATCATCGAGCGGACCGGCGACAAGGTCGTGATCAACATCCACACCGCGCGCCCGGGCATCCTGATCGGCAAGCGCGGCGCCGAAGTGGACGTGCTCCGCAAGGATCTCAAGGCGTTCACGACCAAAGAGGTCTTCATCAACATCAAGGAGATCCGCAAGGCGGAGCTCGACGCCCAGCTCGTCGCCGAGAACATCGCGACCCAGCTCGAACGCCGAGTCGCGTTCCGGCGCGCGATGAAGAAGGCGATGATCTCGACGATGAAGTTCGGTGCCGAGGGCATCCGCATCCAGTGCTCGGGGCGCCTCGGCGGCGCCGAGATGGGGCGGCGCGAGTGGTACCGCGACGGCCGCGTTCCGCTCCATACGCTGCGCGCCGAAATCGAATATGGCTTCGCCGAAGCACACACGACCTACGGTGTGATCGGCGTGAAATGCTGGATCTTCAAGGGTGAGGTCGGTGATCGCGTGCTGAAGCGCGGCACGCTTTCCCCGGATCACCGGTCGGAGATCCCGAGGTAGTCAATGCTGCAACCCAAGAGAGTCAAGCATCGCAAGATGTTCAAGGGCCGGCTGCGCGGCGCTGCGCTTCGCGGCAATACGCTCGCCTTCGGCACGTTCGGCCTGCAAGCGCTGTCGAGCGGATACGTCTCGGCGCGTCAGATCGAGGCGGCTCGCGTGGCGATGACGCGCCATGTGAAGCGCGGTGGCAAGGTCTGGATCCGCGTCTTCCCGGACAAGCCGATCACGAAGAAACCCGCCGAAACCCGCATGGGCAAGGGCAAGGGCAATCCCGAGGGCTGGGTCGCGCCGATCAAGCGCGGACGCATCCTCTACGAGATGGAAGGCGTGGACATCACGACGGCGAAGGAGGCGTTGCGACTGGCAGCGCACAAGCTGCCGATCCAGACGCGCTTCCTGCAGCGGGAGGATTAGTCATGAAGGCGATGAAAGCGTCCGAACTGAATTCCCTTTCCGTGGCCGAGCTCGAACGAAAGAGTGTCGAGCTCCGCGACGAACTGTTCAACGCGCGCATCCGTCGCGCGACCGAACAGCTCGAGGACACGGCATCGCTCGGACGGCTGCGCAAGAACGTCGCCCGGGTGGAGACTGTTTTGACCCAGAAGCGCGAGGCGGGCAAGTGAGCGAACGGGGTAATCGACGAACATTGGTTGGGACCGTGGTCAGCAACAAGATGGACAAGACCGTCGTCGTCCGCGTGGAGCGGCTCGTCCAGGACCAGCGATACAAGAAGTACGTGCGGCACTACTCGCGTTTCATGGCGCACGACGAGGCCAACACGTGTACTGAAGGGGATCAGGTCCGCATCATCGAGCATCGACCGCTGTCCAAGCGCAAACGCTGGAAGGTGGAAGAGACGATCGTGAAGGCGACTCTTGCCTAGAGAAGGCCTAGAGAAGGCCTGGAGACCGCCTAGTGAAGCGATCGGGCGTGACGAATATCCGGCTCGAGCCGGGGGAATGAAGAGATGATTCAAGCAGAGTCGACGTTGCAGGTGGCCGACAATTCCGGTGCGCGCAAGGTGAAGTGCATCCGGGTTCTCGGAGGTTCGCGGAGGCGTTTCGCGACGGTGGGGGATGTCATCATCGTCGCCGTGAAGGAGGCGATCCCGAACGCACGCGTCAAGAAGGGCGAGGTCCGGCGCGCCGTGATCGTGCGGACCAAGAAGGGTATTTCGCGCGCCGACGGCTCCCATATCCAGTTCGACGAGAACGCGGCGGTCCTGATCGCGAAGGACAACGAGATCGTGGGCACGCGCATCTTCGGACCGGTCGCGCGCGAGCTGCGCGGTGCGGGCTTCATGCGGGTGATCTCGCTGGCTCCGGAGGTTCTCTGACCATGGCGGCTGCAAAGGCGGGAACGAAGCCGGGAGCCAAGGCGGGAGCAAAGGCGGGCGCAAAGGCCGACGACAATGCGAGCAGCCATGCGAGCAGCAATGCGACCGACCAGGTCCACGAGCTGCCGCGGCTGCGAAAGCAGTACAACGAGATCATCGTGCCCAAGCTCCAGACGGAGTTCGGGTACAAGAACGTCAATCAGATCCCGACGGTCGAAAAGGTCGTCATCAACATCGGCCTCGGCGAAGCGACGACGAATCCGAAGCTGGTCGAGCGGGCGGTGGAAGAGCTGTCCCGGATCAGCGGCCAGAAGCCGGTCGTGCGCAAGTCGAAGAAGAGCATCGCGAACTTCAAGCTGCGGGAAGACCAGGCGATCGGCGTGAGCGTGACGATTCGGGGCAATCGCAAGTGGGAGTTCCTGGATCGGCTGCTCAACGTGGCGCTGCCGCGGGTGCGCGACTTCTCCGGCGTTTCGCCCAAGGCCTTCGACGGCCGCGGGAACTACACGTTCGGCATCCGCGAACAGACGATCTTCCAGGAAGTCGACTACGACGCCATCGAGAAGGTGAAGGGCATGAACATCACGCTGGTGACGACGGCCAACACCGACGCGGAAGCGAAGTCGCTGCTGACGCACCTCGGTGTTCCGTTCCGGGAGTAGGCGAGATCATTCTTTCAAGAGTGGCTTTGGAGTAGAGACCATGATGACAGACCCTTTGGGTGACATGTTGGCGAGGATCCGGAATGCGGGTGGTGCGCGCCATGCGCAGATGCGCTGCCCGGCGTCGAAGCTGAAGCTCGCCGTGGCGGAGGTGCTCTCCGCCGAGGGCTTCGTGGGCGCCGTCCGGACGGAAGGCGATGCGAAGCGACCGACGCTCGAGGTCGAGCTCCGCTACCAGGACGATGGGCGGCTGATGATCGAAGGAATGCGGCGGATCTCGAAGCCGGGCCGGCGGATCTATCGCGCGGCCGACGAATTGAAGCGTGTGCGTGCCGGTCTCGGCATGTCGATCCTGTCGACTTCGAAGGGCGTGATGTGCGATCGGGAAGCACGCGCCGCGAATGTTGGTGGGGAAGTGATCTGCGAGGTCTGGTAGGCAATGAGTCGAATCGGCAATCGAGCGATCGTGATTCCCTCCGGCGTGACGGTGAACGTTGCGGACGGGGAGATCCAGGTGAAGGGTCCGAAAGTGACCCTTTGCGGTAAGGTGCCCGAGGGCATCCAGGCGAACGTCCAGGACGGGACGATCCGCTTCGTCCGCGGCGCGGATACCAAAGAGGCGCGACGCCTCCACGGTCTGGCCCGTGCCCTCACGAACAACATGGTGATCGGTGCGACGACCGGGTTCACCCGGCGCCTCGAGATCGAAGGCGTGGGATACAGGGCGGACGTGCGCGGCAAGGAGCTCCATCTCCTGCTCGGTTATTCGCATCCGATCGTAGTCCCGATCCCGGAAGGGCTCACGGTCACGGCCGACGGGAATACCAAGCTCTCGATCACGGGTGCGGACAAAGCGGTGGTTGGGCAGTTCGCTGCCAACGTGCGCTCGCTGCGGCCCCCCGAGCCGTACAAGGGTAAGGGCGTCAAGTACGCCGACGAACGGATTCGCCGCAAGGTGGGCAAGGCCGGAGCCTGAATTCCTTATAGACCGCGAGGAAGAGATGAAGAAGAAGATTCTGAATTCAAAGCGGCGAATGTGGCTCGCGCGAAAAGCGCGGACCCGGACGGCGCTCGAGCGAAGCGAACGGGTGTTGCTCACGGTCTTCCGGAGCGGGAAGCACACCTACGCCCAGCTCGTCGACCGGGAGTCGGGCCATACGCTCGCCACGGCATCGACCCTCGACGCAGCGATCGCGGGCGAGGGCTCGACGGCGAACGTCGAAGCCGCCAAGAAGGTCGGCGAGGCGATCGCGCGCATCGCGCGGGAGAAGCAGATCGAGGAAGTGGTCTTCAATCGAAACGGGTTCCTCTACCACGGGCGTGTGAAGGCCGTGGCGGAAGGCGCACGCGCGGCGGGGCTTCAGTTCTGATATGGCAAACGTGATTCAATCCTCGAGCCTGAACCCGAACGACTACGAGCTGAACGACCGGGTGATTCACATCAACCGCGTGTCGAAGGTCGTGAAGGGCGGTCGGCGCTTCAATTTTTCGGCTCTCGTTGTCGTCGGAGACGGGCAGGGTGTCGTCGGCGTCGGTCTCGGCAAGGCGGGCGAAGTTCCCGAGGCGATCCGAAAGGGTGTCGAGAAGGCGCGCAAGTCGCTGATCAAGATTCCGCTCCTCGAGGGCCGGACGCTGCCGCACGACGTGGTGGGCGTCGCGGGCGCGGGACGCGTGTTGATGCAGCCGGCCTCGGCCGGTACGGGCGTGATCGCGGGCGGGCCGGTGCGGGCCGTCGTCGAGTCGGCGGGGATCAGCGACGTGCTGACCAAGACCCTCGGTACGCGTACACCTCGCAACGTGGTCAACGCCGTGATGGCGGGCCTCAAGATGCTGCGCGATCCCGAAGAGCGACTCGCGCAGCTCGGACGGATTCGCTGATGGCGGGCAAGAAGATGTTGAAGGTGAAGCAGGTGCGGAGCGTGATCGGCTATGACCGGCTCCAGCGCGCGACCGTGCGGGGCCTCGGGCTCCGCCGGATCCGCCATGTCGTCGAAGTCGAGGACACCCCCGCCGTACGCGGCATGATCTTCCGAGTGCGCCACATCGTCGTGGTGTTGGAGAACGAGTGAGATGTTGAATCAACTCTCGCCGCGCCCGGGCGCGCGCCATCGCCGCAAACGCGTCGGACGCGGCCCCGGCTCGGGCAAGGGCAAGACCTGCGGTACTGGCGTCAAGGGCCAGGGCACGCGTAGCGGACACAAGATCAAGCCCTGGTTCGAGGGCGGCCAGATGCCGCTCTTCCAGCGCATTCCGAAGAAGGGCTTCCACAACAAGTTCCGCTCGGAGAACGAGATCGTGAACGTGGGCGACCTCGCGGTCTTCGGCGACAACGCGAAAGTCGACGCGGCAGCTCTGGTCGCACGCGGCCTGATCCGGGGAACCGGCAAGCCCGTGAAGGTCCTCGCCGACGGCGAGGCGCCGAAGGGCCTGAAGCTCGCGATCCACAAGGTCAGTAGTGCTGCTCGCGCCAAGATCGAGGCGATGGGCGGCAGCGTGGAGACGGTCGAGTGATCACGGCTCTCCAGAACGTCTTCCGGATCGAAGAGCTCCGGACGCGAATCATCTTCACGGCAGCGATGCTCGCGGTCTACCGCGTGGGCTGCATCGTCGTGACGCCGGGCATCAACGGCGATGTGATCCGTCAGTTCTTCGAATCCATGTCCGGAACGATGTTCGGATTGCTGAACGTTTTCTCGGGGGGCGCGATGGAGTCGCTCTCCATTTTTGCGCTGGGCATCATGCCCTACATCAGCGCGTCGATCATCTTCCAGCTGCTGACGATCGTGGTCCCCGCTCTCGAGAAGTTGAAAAAAGAGGGGAGCGAGGGGCAGAAGCGCATCACGCAGTGGACGCGTTATGCCACGATCGCGCTCGCGCTCTTCCAGAGCTTCCTGATGGCGATGGCCCTCGAGAACGGCCAGTTCGGCACAGGCGCCGTCCTCGAGCCCGGCTGGGCCTTCCGCATCACGACCATGGTCACGCTGACCTCGGGCACAGCCTTCATCATGTGGCTCGGCGAGCAGGTCACCGAACGCGGAATCGGCAACGGGATCTCGCTCATCATCTTCTCGGGCATCGTGGTCGGGCTCCCTTCGGGTCTCTCGAACGTCCTCGACCTCGTCCGGACCGATCAGTTCAGCATCCTCCAGGTGATCTTCCTCGGCGCCATCGTGATCGGCGCGATCGCCTTCGTCGTGTACGTCGAACGCAGCCAGCGCCGGATCCCGATCCAGCACGCGAAGCGCGGCGGCGGAACGGCCTCCTCGGCGGCGATGAGCTATTTCCCGCTGCGCGTGAACAGCGCGGGCGTGATCCCCCCGATCTTCGCGTCCTCGCTGCTCATGTTCCCGCTCACGATCCGCCAGTACACCGAAAACGCGACGGTCCAGAAGTTCATCGACGATTGGATGAATCCCGGCGACTTCGCCTACAACGCGATCTACGTCGCGCTGATCGTGTTCTTCTGCTTCTTCTACACGGCGATCGTCATCAACCCCGACGATGTCTCCGAGAACATCAAGCGCTCCGGCGGCTACATCCCCGGCATCCGCCCGGGCAAGAAGACCGCCGAGTACATCGACGGCGTGCTGTCGCGGCTGACCGTGGTCGGCGCGATCTATATCGCCGGCATCTGCGTGCTGCCGGTCATCCTGTCGCAGCAGATGGGAGTGCCCTTCTACTTCGGGGGCACCGCGCTCCTGATCGTGGTTTCGGTCGCCCTCGACACGATGGGACAGATCGAGGCGCATCTCGTCTCGCGGCGCTACGAGGGATTCGGCACGGGCGGCGGCCGCGTGCGCGGGAGACTCGGGCGATGAGCGCCTCTTTCGGGCAGAGCGTCGGGCAGAGCGTCGGAAAGACGCGCATCGTGCTGCTCGGCCCGCCGGGCGCCGGCAAGGGCACCCAGGCGACGGCGATCGTCGAGGCGAAGGGCGTGCCCCATATCTCGACCGGCGATATGCTGCGTGCCGCGGTGAAGGCCGGAACGCCGATCGGCAAGAAGGCGAAGGCCGTGATGGACGCGGGCGAGCTCGTCTCCGACGAGATCGTGATCGGGATCGCCGAGGAGCGTCTCGGTCAGCCTGACGCGAAGCGGGGATTCCTGCTCGATGGCTTCCCGCGCACGCTCGCGCAGGCCGAGGCCCTCGAGCGGCTGCTCGCGAAGCTCGAGACCCCGCTCGATCGTTGTCTTGCCCTGACGGTCGACAACGAAGCGGTCGTCCAGCGGCTTCTCAGGCGCGCCCAGATCGAGGCCCGTGCCGACGACAACGAGGCGACGATTCGCGAGCGGATGCGGGTGTATGACAGCCAGACCGCGCCGCTTCTCAGCTTCTATCGAAGCCGGGGACGGCTCGTCGAAGTTTCAGGCATGGGCACGATCGAGGAAGTGGGCAAGAGGATTCGGGAGGCGTTGGAGTAGCCGAGCAGGCGATGCAGGCGCGAGGGTGAGGACGTGAGCTTGGGCGAGCGGATCGCGATCAAGAGCCGTCGAGAAATCGAGCGGATGCGGGAAGTGGGCCGGTTCACGGCCGAGATCCTGCTCGAGCTCCGGGATCGGGCCCGACCAGGGGTGACGACCGGACAGCTCGACGAGATCGCGAGGAAGGCGTTGGAAAAAAGGGGGTTGAATTCTCCATTCCTGGGCTATGGTCCCGGGGGGGTAAAACCCTATCCGGGTGTACTGTGCACTTCGATCAACGAAGTGATCGTGCACGGGATCCCCGGACCGCGCGAGCTCCGCGAGGGCGACATCATCAGTCTCGACTTCGGAGTCGAGTCCGGGGGCTGGCACGGCGACAGCGCCGTGACGATCGCCGTGGGCGACATCGATGCGGAAGCGAGGCGGTTGATCGAGACGACGCAGTCCGCTCTCGATCTCGGCATCGCACAGATGCTTCCCGGCAATCGGCTGTCGGACATCGGCCACGCGGTGCAGACACGCGCGGAGAGAGAGGGTTACGGAGTCGTTCGCCAGTTCGTGGGACACGGCATCGGACGGCAGATGCATGAAGCGCCGCAGGTGCCGAACTACGGGCAGCCCGGGCGCGGGCCGCGGTTGAAGTCAGGGATGGTATTCGCCATCGAGCCGATGGTGAATCGAGGGAGCGAGAAGGCGCGAGTGCTCGAGGACGAATGGACGGCGGTGACGGTGGACGGATCGCTGTCGGCCCATTTCGAGCATACGGTGCTCATCACGGACGACGGGCCAGAGGTCCTGACACGGATCGCGGGCTGCTGACTGACATCGGAAAACGGCTCGCGCCGTTTTCCTGACGAGAATGGAAAGTAGAGATGAAGGTTCGAGCATCGGTTCGGAAGATGTGTGAGAAGTGTCGGATCATCCGCCGCAAGCGGGTCGTGCGGATCATCTGTGAAAACCCCAAGCACAAGCAGCGGCAGGGTTAGGAGGACTAGTTATGGCTCGTATCGCCGGCGTCGATCTCCCGCGCAACAAGCGGATCGAGATTTCGCTGACCTACATCTTCGGAATCGGTAGGGTCCGAGCGCTCGAGATCTGCTCGAAGGCCAGCCTCGATCCCGGCTCGCGGACGGAGCATCTTTCCGAGTCGGAGCTGATCAAGCTGCGCGAGATCATCGAGCGGGATTACAAGGTCGAGGGCGACCTCCGCCGTGAAGTGAACCAGAACATCAAGATGCTGATGGACATCGGCTGCTACCGCGGGCTGCGACACCGCCGCGGGCTCCCGGTGCGTGGTCAACGGACCCACACCAATGCGCGCACGCGCAAGGGCCCCGCCAAGACGATCGCCGGCAAGAAGCTCGCGACCAAGAAGTAATCGTCCCCAGAATTGAACGGAAGAGAGCATGGTTGCCAAGAAGACGAAGAAGAAGGTCAAGAAGAACATCCAGTCGGGCATCGCCCACATTCAATCGACCTTCAACAACACGGTCATCACGATCACCGACGTCGGCGGCAACGCCGTGGCCTGGTCGAGCTGTGGGACCCAGGGGTTCAAGGGCTCTAAGAAGTCGACGCCCTTCGCCGCCCAGGTCGCTGCCGAAGACTGCGCCCGCAAGGCCCAGGAGCACGGCGTCCGCTCGCTCGGCGTCTACGTCAAGGGTCCGGGCGGCGGCCGCGAATCCGCGCTCCGCGCCCTCCAGGCCGCAGGCATGAAGATCACGATGATCCGCGACGTCACGCCGATTCCCCACAACGGTTGCCGCCCGCCCAAGCGGCGCCGCGTCTAGTTCGACTCTCTAGCTTAAAGAGCGAGTTCGAAGAGCAGGAAGAAGAAATGGCACGATATACAGGTTCCGTTTGCCGCCTCTGTCGCCGCGAGGGCACGAAGCTCTTCTTGAAGGGCGATCGCTGCTTCACAGAGAAGTGCGCCATCGAGCGCCGCGCCTATCCCCCCGGCCAACACGGCCAGGGCCGCGCACGCTTCTCGGACTACGGCGTCCAGCTGCGCGAAAAGCAGAAGGTCAAGCGCATGTACGGGCTGCTCGAGAAGCAGCTGCGCAAGACCTTCGAGGCCGCGTCGCGCATGAAGGGCCGCACGGGTGAGAATCTCTTGATGCTGCTCGAGCGACGGCTCGACAACGTGATCTACCGCCTCGGCTATTCGACCTCGCGCGCCGAGGCGCGCCAGCTCGTGAAGCACGGCCACTTCACGGTGAACGGGAAGAAGGCGCAGACGCCGTCGACGCTCGTGAAGCCGGGCTTCACGATCGAGGTGCGCGACCGCTCGAAGGAGGTCGCGCGCATCAGTGGCGCGCTCGAGACCGCGGAAGGCCGCGCCGTGCCCCAGTGGCTCGAAGTCGAGAAGCAAGCGATGAAGGGCCTGGTCAAGGCGATGCCGCAGCGCGAGGACATCACGCTGCCGATCGACGAGCAGCTGATCGTCGAGCTCTATTCACGATAAGAGTCTCGGTAAGAGTCACGATAACGATTCACGCGACGGGCCACGACGAGCGTGTCGGTCATCTAGGGGGTTCCCATGCAGAGTGATGTGATTGCGCGAAATTGGCGAGAGCTGATCCGACCGCGGCGACTCGAAGTCGAGCTGGATACGCTGACCTCGACCTACGGGCGCTTCTATTGCGAGCCTCTCGAGCGCGGCTTCGGGACGACGCTCGGCAACGCATTGCGGCGAGTCCTGCTCTCGTCGCTCCAGGGCGCGGCGATCACCAACATCAAGGTGAACGGCGTCCTCCACGAGTTCTCGACCATCCCGGGCGTGATGGAAGACGTGGCGACGATCATCCTCGCGTTGAAGGACGTCCGCGTTCGCATGAACACGGAAGGTCCGAAGACGATCCGGATCCG
>JANMTD010000190.1:0-3197 GCA_031390075.1 Deltaproteobacteria bacterium
TGGTGATGCCCGGGGACAACGTGGAGATGGTGGTGCAGCTGATCACGCCGATCGCGATGGACAAGGAGCTTCGCTTCGCGATCCGCGAGGGAGGCCGAACGGTGGGCGCAGGCGTCGTCGCGGAAGTCATCGAGTAGGTCGCGCGC
This sequence comes from Deltaproteobacteria bacterium, assembly GCA_031390075.1. GTDB lineage: Bacteria > Myxococcota_A > UBA9160 > UBA9160 > UBA4427 > UBA4427. Next base: position 147 of record JANMTD010000190.1, read on the forward strand.
CGAAACGGCCGGGCGGCGGTGCCGCTCCGGGGTGTCAGGCGTCATTCGGGTGTGGTCGTTCGGGTATGTAGGGTCGTAGCACAACTGGTAGTGCACCGGACTCCAAATCCGGGGGTTGGGGGTTCAAGTCCCTCCGGCCCTGCCAACTCGACGAGCGGCAAAATGACGAGCGGCAAAATGGAGTGGCAATGACGGAGATGACGGAAGAGCCGAGGGGTTGGTTTGCGCGCTCTCGAGCATTCGTCGGCGAGGTCCAGGGTGAGTTCGAGAAGATCACATGGACGCCGCAACCGGAGATGATAAATGGGACGATCGCCGTCGTGGTGATCGTCGCGGTGATGGCAACTTTCCTGGGCATCGTCGATTTCGGACTGAGTCGCGTGATGCGAATGGTGTTGGGCTGATGGGAACCTCGACTGGTGCGGGCGCTTCGGGTCAACACGATACGAAGGACTCTCGTGACAAGAATACCGAAAAGGTCGCCGTGAAGAAGTGGTACATCGTGCACACTTATTCCGGTCAGGAAGGTCGCGCGAAGAAGGCCCTGCTCGAGCGAGCGAAGACCCTCGGCTTCGAAGAGAAGTTCGACGAGGTGCTCGTTCCCGAAGAGTCGGTCGTGGAGATGGTGGGCGGGCAGAAGCGGACTACGAAGCGGAAGTTCTTCCCCGGCTACATCATCGTCCACATGGAGCTCAGCGACGAAACCTGGCACGTGGTCAAGGGAACGCCCAAGATCACGGGCTTCGTCGGCAACGCGACCGATCCGCCGTCCATCTCGGACGAGGAAGTCGCGCGGATGACGCAGCGGATCAAGGAAGGCGCCGTCAAGCCCAAGCCGCTGATCCGCTTCGACGAGGGCGAGAACGTTCGCGTGACGACCGGGCCCTTCGCGAATTTCTCGGGATTCGTGGACGAGGTGATGCCGGACAAGGAGAAGCTCCGCGTGATGGTCCAGGTCTTCGGGCGCGCGACGCCGGTGGTGCTGGATTATTCGAACGTGGAGAAGGCCTGACGCAAGTCGGGCGACGCAGCCGGGCAGGCGTCCGGTTGCACTGAACGAAAAGACGACACCCAGGGCAGGGGCCCATGGAGCGCGCGGGAGGTCGACGTCTTTCGAGTTTCCTCGATGAGAAGTCGGCCGCAGGACCGCCAGGGTAGGAGCAAACAAGAGTGGCGAAGAAGATCGTAGCCATCGTGAAGCTGCAGTGTCCGGCAGGGGCGGCGAATCCCGCCCCTCCTGTGGGCCCTGCCCTAGGCCAGCACGGTGTGAACATCATGGAGTTCTGTAAGTCGTACAACGCACGTACGCAGGACAAGGCGGGGCTCATCATTCCCGCCGAGATCACGATCTATTCGGATCGCACGTTCACGTTCGTCTTGAAGTCGCCGCCGGCGGCCGTGCTGCTGAAGCGCGCGGCGAAGATCCAGAGCGGGTCCGGCGAGCCCAACAAGAAGAAGGTGGGACAGGTCACCCAGGCACAGCTCGCCGAGATCGCGGAGCTGAAGAAGGAAGACCTGAACGCCTTCGACGTCGAGCAGGCCAAGAAGATCATCGCGGGCACCGCCCGGTCGATGGGCCTCGACGTGGTGGAGGGCTGATCACGATGTCGCAACAGAGGCCCCATCAGAGCAAGCGATACCGCAAGGCCCAGGAAGGCATCGAGCAGACCACGCTCTATTCCCTGGAAGAGGCGATGAAGAAGATCAAGGCCGCGCCGGCGGCGAAGTTCGACGAGACGGTCGACATCGCCATCAACCTCGGCGTCGACCCGAAGCACGCGGACCAGATGGTGCGCGGCGCGATCGTGCTCCCGAACGGCGTCGGAAAGCAGACGCGGGTGCTCGTTTTCGCGAAGGGTGACAAGGAAAAGGAGGCGAAGGCGGCTGGAGCCGACTTCGTCGGTGGCGACGAGCTCGCGAAGAAGATCCAGGACGAGAGCTGGTTCGATTTCGACCGCGTGATCGCCACGCCCGACATGATGGGCGTCGTCGGTCGCCTCGGTCGCATCCTCGGCCCCCGCGGCCTGATGCCGAACCCGAAGCTCGGAACTGTGACGCCCAACGTGGCCGACGCGGTACGAGACCAGAAGGCCGGCAAGGTCGAGTACCGGGTCGACAAGTCCGGCATCGTCCACTGCGGCATCGGCAAGGTCTCGTTCGAGGCGGAGAAGCTCTGGGAGAATGCGTCGGCGCTGATCGACGTGATCCAGAGGGCCAAGCCCGCGGCGAGCAAGGGTGTCTACATGAAGAAGATCTCGGTGTCGTCGACGATGGGACCGGGAATCAAGGTCGACCCGACGTCGCCTCTCAAGGTCGGTTGACGGACAAGGTCGGTTGACGGACAAGGACGGATGAAGGTGGGGTGTAAACGATCATGTTGACTCGTAAGGAAAAAGAAGAGCAGATCGACGAGCTGCGTGAGAAGTTCGGGCGCGCGACGAGCGTGTTCGTCGCCGACTACCGCGGCATTCCCGTGAAGAAGCTCGAGAAGCTCCGCGTGGGACTGCGCAAGTCCCAGGCTTCGAGCTGCGAGTTCCGAGTCGCGAAGAATTCCGTGCTGAAGCGCGCCTCCGAAGGCGGGCCGATGGAAGGGCTGAAGGGCCATTTCAAGGGCACGACCTCAGTCGCGATCTCGTTCGGGGACCCGGCAGCCCTCGCCAAGACGCTCGTCGACTACGCGAAGGACAACGAACAGTTCCAGCTCCGCAGCGCGTTCCTCGACGGCGAGGTGCTCGATGCGGCCGGAATCTCGAAGCTCGCCACGCTGCCGTCCCTCGACGAGCTACGCGGCAAGCTCATCGGTCTCTTGATGGCGCCGGCGAGCAAGCTCGCGCGGATCTTGAACGAGCCCGGAGCACAGATCGCGCGCGTGGTTTCTGCCCTTTCCGAAAAGGGACAGGGAACCCTTCCCAAGGGAGAGGGTGCCGGAGAGACCAGCGAGGAATAGGCATTCGGGGTCGTCCGGGCCCAGCGGGGCCGGCGACCCCAAAATTAGGTCGGGTATCCGATGGCGGAGACCCGCTTCACCACGACCGGGCGGGGGGGGGGTCG
>JANMTD010000203.1:0-3552 GCA_031390075.1 Deltaproteobacteria bacterium
GGGCGCGGCGTCGAGGTCGTATTCGACAACGTCGGCGAGGGCGTGATGGAGAAATCCATGAAGGCCCTCGCGTACGACGGGCGCTATGTCATGATGGGCTTCGCCTCGGACAAGAAGTTCGCGGACGAGAAGCTGATCGTGCCGCGGCGGGTCATCGCGGGGAACATGAAGCTCTGCGGCGCGCTGCTCTCGTACGCCGAGCCTCCCGTCCAGGTCATGATGAAGAAGGCCATGGGCTGGAATTTCTGCCCCCGCGAGCTCGGCGTGAAGATCATGCGCGAGGTCGTCGAGCTCGTGCTGGCGAAGAAGGTCCGCCCGGTCATCGGCCAGGTCGTCTCGTTCGAGGAGATCCCGGCGGCGCTGACCCGCATGCGGGATCGCCAGACCGTCGGCCGCACCGTCGCTCGCATCGACTGATCCGACCTCAATTCCCTCACATACGGAGTCCCCCATGTCCCATCCCTTCGATTACTCGAACAAGCGCGTCGTCATCACCGGCGCATTCTCCGGCGTCGGCGCAGCGCTGCTCGAGGTCCTGGCCGAGCTCGGTCGCCCCGAGGTGATCGCCCTCGATATCCGCAAGCCCGATGGACCGATCTCGAGCTACATCGAGACGAACATGGGGAAGGCCACCTCGGTCAAGGCCGCCGCCGACAAGATCAAGGGCCCCATCGACGTGCTCTTCAACAACGCGGGCATCGCCGCGACGCACCCGGTCGAGGACGTGATGGCGGTCAACTGGCTGGGCCTGCGCCAGCTCTCGGAGCTGCTGCTGCCGAAGATCCGCGAGGGCGGCGCGATCGCGAATACGGCGTCGATCGCCGGTGGGCAATGGCCCGGGCATCTCCAGGAGGTGCTCGAGTGCATCTCCCTCGACAGTCGCGAGGAGCTCTTCGGCTGGTGTCGCGAGCATCCGCAGCTCGTCGGCGACGGCTACTCCTTCTCGAAGGAGTGCGTCCAGGTCTACACGATGAAGAGCTCGAAGGACTCCCTCGCGCGCAAGGTCCGCACGAACAGCGTCTGCCCGGCGCCGATCGACACGCCGCTGCTCCCCGACTTCAACAAGACGATGACCGAGAAGACCATGAACTGGACGATCAACCAGATCGGCGGAACGATCGCGACACCGCGGGACATCGCGATGGCGCTCGCGTTCCTCGGCTCGGATGCGTCGCGCTACGTCAACGGCGTGAACCTCAACGTCGACCTGGGCTTCAATGCCTTCATGACGACGGGACAGCTCGACTTCTCGGGGCTCGCATGAATCGCGTGATCGTCTGGGGAACGGGGTTCGTCGGGAAGGCGGTGCTGAAGAGCCTGATCGGGCATCCGGAATTCGAGATCGCGGGCGTGGTCGTCCACGATCCGGCGAAGGATGGCCTCGACGTCGGCGACATCGTGGGCGGGCCGAAGACCGGCATCCGCGCGACGCGGGATGCGAAGTCCCTGCTCGCGGGGCCGGCGGATGCCGTCGCCTACTTCGGACCGAACATGATGCACGCCGAGACCAACATGGCGAACATCGAGGCGTCGCTGCGGGCGGGGAAGAACGTCGTGGACACGAGCATGGGCCTGCTCCACTACCCCCCTCTGACGCCCCCCGTCTTCAAGGACCGGATCGCAAAGGCGTGCGAGGCGGGCCGGACCTCGTTCCTCAGCAACGGCATCGACCCGGGCTTCGGCAACGATCTCTTCCCGATGACGCTGCTCGGGCTCTGCGGTCAGGTCGAGAGCGTGCGCACGACGGAGTTCATCGACGGCGGGAGCTACCCGGACCAGGCGAGCCTGCGCATGATGGGGCTCTACTCGAAGCTCGAGGACAAGCCGCCCCTCGATGCGAACCCCGGCATGATGACGGGGATCTGGGGCGGACCGCTCTACATGATCGCGCAGGCCGTCGGCGCCAAGGTCGAGCGAACGCAGGAGAACTACTCCCGCTGGACCGGCACGCGCGCCGTCGAGTTCGAACACGGCCGGGTGCTGCCCGGCGAGTGCGCCGCCCACCGCATCGAGCTCCAGGGCATCGTCGCCGGCCGGCCACGCATCATCATCGACCACGTCCACCGCCTGTACCCCGATGCGGCCCCCGACTGGCCGCGCCCGAAGCTCGACGAAGTCCACGCCAATCGCATCGAGATCGTCGGCCGGCCCAACATCGTCCAGGAGACGGTCTTTTCCGACGCCGATACCGGCGACGGCAACGGCGGCGGCTGTCTCGCGACGGGCATGCGCGTCTTCAACGCGATTCCCGTCGTCTGCGCGGCAGCGCCGGGCATCCTCTCGGCCCTCGACCTGCCGGTCATCGCCGGGCGCGGCGTGCTCCACGAAGACGGATTCCGGAGTCGCGCCTGACGATGGACGCGCAGAATCGCGACGCCCTCGACCGCAACTACCGGCTCGCCTCGGGCGAGATGTTCGCGGCGGCTGAGCGCGGCGAGTCCTGCGAGTCGAGCGATCTCCACTGCGTGACCTGCGGCTACCCCCTCGCGGAATTCAACTGGGCCTTTCTCAAGCTCTCGGGTCTGCGCCCCGGCCGGGATCGCGACCCCTCTCTCGACGCTTCGCTCGAACGGGCCGTCGCGCGCGCCGAACGTTATTTCGGCGATCGCAGCTTCCCGTTCCGGTTCATCGTCCGCAGCGATCTCGCCCCCGCCTGCGCGGCGATCCTCGATGCGAAAGGGCATCTCCGCCAGGCGAAGACGACGCCCGGCATGGCGATCGAGCCGCTGCCCGCACCGCCGCCGATGCCGGCCGCGCTTCGGATCGTGCGCGTCGGGTCCGATCTCGTCCTCGCGGATTTCCAGCGGACCGCCTTCAGCGGGTTCGGGATGCCGGTGGCGTTCGGCGCCCGATTCCTGACGGGGCGCCTGCTTGACTCCCCCGAATCGGCCCTGCTCGTCGGCTATGTCGGTGACGAGGCCGTCGCGACCTCGATGCTGATGGCGACGGGCCGCATCGCGGGCGTCTACTGGGTCGCGACGCTCGAGACGCATCGGCGGCGAGGTTATGCGGAGGCGCTCACATGGGCGGCTCTCGATGCGGGGCGGGCGCTCGGGTGTACGGTCGGGAGCCTCCAGGCCTCGGAGCTCGGGCGGCCGGTGTACGCGCGCATGGGGTTCATGCAGACGGCCGAGTACGTCCAGTTCGAGCGAAGCATCGCTTCGTGAGATGCAGCCCGAATCGCAATTTCCGCCGAACACTCTTCGATCACCTCACTCCTGGCGAGAATCGATGCGATCGCAAGAATCGCTTGGTCGCTGAGCAGCGGTGCCCCCAGCAGTCCGGCCTGGAGCAAGCTCACGTTGCGCATGGCGTCGTTACGAGAACGCCGGTTCACAGTGCGGTGCAACCGCAATACGAGTGGTATTGGTTGGATTCGACTCGTGTCCGTCGCCGTCACGGTACTCATGTAGCGATGAGCGAGGCAGCGGCGACGCTGCGGCCTGTACCGATGGAGGGAGCGCGAGATGCCGGCGCGAAAGAGAGCGGCGAAAATGCAGGCCAGGTCTCGGCTCGGCAATGCGCTCGCGCCCTCCATTCTCGAAGAAGGGC
>JANMTD010000216.1:0-37799 GCA_031390075.1 Deltaproteobacteria bacterium
CGGCGCGGCGGTCGCGGGCGCGACGGCCTCGGCGATTCGAACGGCGCGCTGGACGCGGGGGATTCCGGGGACGAGGCGGACCTGCTCGGGGACGAGATCGAGGAGGCGATCGATGCCCTCGAAGAGGGCATCGAAGCAGACGGCGGGAGCAGCCTCGAGGCGAGCCCGGAACCCGTCGAGCGACCCGAGATCGAGCCCGAGCCGGCGCCCGAGCTCGCCGCGAGTCGTCCGGCCGAAGCGGACGAAGTGCTCCAAACGGTTGACGGGGAAGTGGAATCGCGGATAATCCCGCGCTCTGAATGAATCGAGGTCGATTATGTACGCTGTCGTACGCAGCGGTGGGAAGCAGTATCGAGTGAGCCCCGGTGGCTCATTTCGAGTGGAACGTCTGGCGGGCGAGGTGGGCGCGCAGGTGACCCTCGAAGACGTTCTGTTGATCGGAAGCGACGAAGCGGTGCGGATCGGTGCGCCGACGCTCACGGGCGCGCAGGTGGTCGGCACGATCGTCGCGCAGGATCGCGCGGCCAAGGTGATGACCTTCAAGCAGAAGCGCCGCAAGGGCTATCGCCGCAAGTACGGCCATCGCCAGAACTACACCGAAATCCGCGTGGACCAGATCCAGGGCTAGATTCCCTCTTTAACTATCAAGGGAAGCAGGACGTATCCGAGATGGCGCATAAAAAGGGTCAGGGCAGCTCCCGCAACGGTCGCGACAGCGACGGCCAACGGCGGGGCGTCAAGGTTTTCGGCGGCCAGGCCATCAACGCCGGCTCGATCATCATCCGACAGGTGGGATCCAAGATCCACGCCGGCCGCAACGTGGGTCGCGGCAAGGACTTCACGCTGTTCGCCCTCAAGGACGGCACGCTTCGCTTCGGCACATCGCGTGGCCGAACCATCGCGCACGTGGATAGTCTCGTAGACGGGAAGCCCAACGCGAACTGATCGCGCCCCGGCTCGTCCTCTCTTTATATCAAGATGGCTGCCGCACTCCAGTCGGAAGTCATTCGTGACAGGCTTCTCGAGGCGACGCCTCCGGCGACGATCATGAAGCACGCACACCTATTCGTCGACGAAGCCCTGCTCGAGGTCCAATCCGGATCGGGCGGCGACGGCAACGTCTCGTTTCGGCGCGAGAAGTTCATCCCGAACGGCGGGCCCAACGGCGGCGACGGCGGGCGGGGTGGCGACATCATCCTCGTCGCCGACACCAACGTCGCGACGCTCCTCGATCTGAAATCCGCACGCCGCATCAAGGCCGCCCACGGCGAGCCGGGCGGGGGATCGGACAAGAAGGGCTCCTCCGGCACAGCGATCGAAATCCGCGTTCCCGTCGGAACCCTCGTCTACGAGATCGAAAACCTCGCCGTTCCGCGCGCGGCCTCGCGACATATCGGAACCTACACCGGCGCCGCGCACCACAAGAACGCCGAGAGCGACGACGCGGCGGCCGCGCTCGAAGGCGACCTCCATGGGAAGGACGAAGACGAGGACGACAGCGACCTCATCGAGATCGAACGCGCCGAAGACGAGCGCGACGCCGACGGCGCGATCGCCCTCGAGCTGCCCCACTCCACACCGGCGGACGACGATGCGACGCCGATCGCCGACCTGACGAGGTCCGGTCAGCAGATCGTGATCGCCCGGGGCGGACGCGGCGGCCTCGGCAACGCGCGCTTCAAGACCTCCACCCGCCAGGCGCCGGACTTCGCGACACCGGGCAAGCCAGGCCAGCTGAAGCGGATCCGGCTCTCGCTCAAGCTGATGGCGGATGTCGGCCTCGTCGGCTTTCCCAACGCCGGCAAGTCGAGCCTGCTGCGCCGGATCTCGGCGGCGCGACCGCGGGTCGCGAACTATCCCTTCACGACGCTCGTGCCTTCGCTCGGGGTCGTCGAACGCGGCGAGCAGCGCTGTGTCGTCGCGGACATCCCGGGCTTGATCGAGGGGGCGAGCGAGGGGGCAGGGCTCGGCCACCAGTTCCTCCGCCACGTCGAACGCACACGCGTCCTGATCCATCTGCTCGACGTCGAGGCGATGCTGATGCAAGGGCGCGATCTGCAGGCCGACTACGCCGCGATCCGCCGCGAGCTCGGGCGCTACCGGCCCGAGCTCCTCGAGCGACGCGAGATCGCCGTGCTGAGCAAATGCGATCTGATCCACGACACCTCGCAGCTCGCCGATGTCGAAGCGCGACTCGCGGCGCAGGGAATCCGACCGCTCCGCATCTCCGGGGCGACGAATCTCGGCATCGACACGCTGCTCGCGATGATGTTCGAGGCAGTCGATCGGGCGCGCCAAGAGGACGCGGCGAGGGAAGCGGAAGAAACGAAGGACGCGTGATGGCGCAAGCAGACGCCTGGAAGCAGGTCCCCCGCGCGAAGCGGATCGTCGTCAAGATCGGCTCGAGCACGCTGACTCGCGATGGCCAGCTCCGCCCCGCCAAGTTCACGGCCATCGCCCGCGACGTGTTCCGCGTCCGCGAGCTGGGCTACCAGGTCGTCGTCGTCTCCTCCGGCGCGATCGCGATCGGCTCCGGACGCCTCGGCTGGGACCACAACGGCCGCACGATCCGCGAGAAGCAGGCCGCCGCCGCCGTCGGCCAGATCGGCCTCGTCGAGCTCTACCAGCGCCGCTTCGCCCGCTACGACCTGCATGTCGGCCAGGTCCTCCTGACCCGCGCCGGGCTCGAGAACCGCGAGCGTTTCATGAACGCGCGACACACCATGCTCGAGCTCTTGCGGCTCGGCGTCGTTCCGATCGTGAACGAGAACGACACGGTCGCGACCGAGGAGATCCGCTTCGGCGACAACGACAATCTCGCCGCCACGATCGTGAACGTCGTCGGCGGTGATCTGCTCGTGATCCTGACCGACGTCGAGGGCCTGTACGAGCGGCCGCCCGAAGCGGGCCAGCGGAAGCCGCCGCTGATCCGGACCGTCCCGAAGATCACCCCCGCCATCGAACGGATCGCGACCGGCGCCGGCTCGCGCTACGGCAGCGGCGGCATGATCACGAAGCTCCAGGCTGCACGGAACGCCGCCCACTCCGGGGCAGCCACGATCCTGTGTCACGGCCAGATCTCCGGAATCCTCGAAAAGCTCATGAAGGGCGAGCGCCATGGCACGCTCTTCGAGCCCGGCGAGAAGCTTCGCGGCCACAAGCACTGGCTCGCGTTCACTGCCAAGAGCCGCGGCCGGATCGTGATCGACGCCGGTGCGGTGCGCGCGCTCTGCGAGCGGGGCCGAAGTCTCCTACCCGCGGGCATCCTGCGCGTCGAGGGCGAGTTCCGGATCGGCGAGTCCGTGACGTGCGTGAACGAGAGTGGGCAGGAGGTCGCCCGCGGCCTAGCGGGCTATTCGTCCATCGACGTCGCCCGATTGGCGGGCCAGCGCACGAACGCGATCGAGCGGGTGCTAGGATACTCGAACGGTGAGGAGATCATTCACCGCGACGATCTCGCCCTGCTGAGCGAGACGCGATCCGACTAACACGACTGAGACCACGACTGAGACCACGACTGAGACCTCGACTGAGACCTCGACTTAAACCCCGACCGAGTCCCCGACCGAGATGATGCCGAGATGACTCCCCGCTCCGACCAGACGAGCTCCGAACGAAGCGCCTCGCCCGCGCTCGCGGCGGAGATGCGCGAGCTCGCCCGCGCCGCCCGCGCGGCGAGTCAGATCACGGCCGAGCTCGGGGCGCGCCAGAAGAACGACTGGCTCGCGTGTGCCGCGGCTCGCCTCGAGAGCGCGCGCGAGCGCATCCTCGAGGCCAATGCGAAGGACATCGCGAACGCCGCCGAGAAGGGCGTCGAGGCGCCGCTCCGCGGACGGCTCGGGCTCTCCGACAGCAAGTGGAAGGACATGCTTCAGGGACTGGCCGACGTCGCGGCGCTCCCCGATCCCGTCGGCCGCATGACGAACCACAGCGTGCGGCCGAACGGGCTCCGCGTCGGTCAGATGTCGATCCCGCTCGGCGTCATCGCGATGATCTACGAATCGCGCCCCAACGTGACCGTCGATGCGGCGGCGCTCTGCCTCAAGGCCGGTAACGCCGTCATCCTGCGTGGCGGCTCCGAGGCGATCCATTCGAACCTCGCCCTCGCCTCCGAGCTCCGCGCGGCGGCCCGCGAGGTCGGGATCCCGGAGGCCGCGATCACGATCGTGCCGACCGTCGACCGCGCTGCGATCGACGTCCTGCTGGGGCTCTCGGACCTGATCGATCTCGTGATTCCGCGCGGCGGACCCGGGCTGATCCGGAAGGTGCGGGCGGAGTCGACGATTCCGGTGATCGCCCACGATGCGGGGGTGTGCCACGTCTTCATCGACGCGAGTGCGAACGCCGAGATGGCGGTCGCGATCGTGCACGAATCGAAGCTGCGCCAGATGGCGGTCTGCAACGGGCTCGAGACGCTGCTCTGTCATCGCGGAGCGGCGGAGCGCGTGCTGCCGATGGTCCTGAAGGATCTGCGCGAAGCCGGGGTCGAGATCCGGGGCTGCGCCGCGACGCGGGCGATCTTCGGCGACGCGCTCCTCGCCTCCGAATCGGACTGGGCGGAGGAGTTCCTCGCGCCGATCCTCGCGGTCCGGATCGTCGATTCGATGGATCAGGCGATCGACCACATCCGCCGCTACGGCTCGAATCACACGGAAGTCATCCTGACGAACGACTACGCGAACAGCCAGGAATGGCTTCGCCGCGTGAACTCGTCGACGGTCGGCGTCAACTGCTCGACCGGCTTCGCCGACGGCTTCCAGCTGGGCCTCGGCGCCGAGATCGGGATCTCGACGACGAAGCTCCATGCCTACGGGCCGATGGGCCTGGAAGGGCTCACGACGCGGAAGTTCGTGCTCATGGGCGACGGTCAGCTGCGCGGATGAAAGCGAGCAGGGGCGCGCCGCGCATCGGACTGTTCGGCGGCACCTTCAATCCGATCCATCTGGGCCACCTCCGCGCCGCCGAAGAGGTCCGCGAGGCCCTCGGCCTCGACGAGATCGATTTCGTCCCGAGCGCCCTTCCGCCCCATAAACGCGAGAGCGATGGAGACCCGATCGCACCGGCGGCCCTGCGTCTGGCCTGGGTCCAGGGCGCGATCGCCGGCCATCCGGCCTTCGAGATCGACCGGGTCGAGGTCGACCGCAGTGGCCCCTCCTACCTCGTCGATACGCTGGCCCTGATCCGGGCCCGGGATCCCGAGGGACCGCCGCCCGTCTTCATCGTCGGCGAGGACGCCTTCGCGGAGATGGGCGAATGGCGCTCGCCTCTGCGACTCTTCGAGCTCGCGGACTTCGCGGTCATGACGCGTCCGCCCGGTCGACTCCTCGATCTCGCGGCGCGCATGCCGGCGGTCGTGCGAGATCAGTTCCAGTTCGAAGCAGAGGGCCAGATCGCGCGTCACCGGTCCGCCGGCACGCGCGCCCTGCTCGTGGCGATCACCGCCCTCGACATCTCGTCGAGCCAGATCCGGCGGGCGTGCCGCGAGGGACGATCGATCCGGTACCTCGTGCCCGAGTCGATCCGCGGGGCGATCGAACAGAGTGGATGTTATGCAGCCAGCGAGGCCCGGGAAGCGGCGGGAGAGAGGACGAGTCGATGACGGGGGTCGAACCGAAGCAGAAGGCGCGCTGGATCGTCGAGGCGGCGCTCGACCGCAAGGCCGAGCGGCCGATCGTGCTCGACATGGCGAACCTGGTCTTCTACGCCGATACGTTCATCCTGCTGACCGGGCGCTCGGATCGCCAGGTGCGCGCGATCGCCGACGGCATCCTCGAGTCCCTGCGCGCCCACGGCGAGGCGCCGCTCGGAACCGAGGGCATGGACGACGGCAACTGGGTCCTGATCGACTGCAACGACGCGATCGTCCACATCTTCGATCCGGAGGCGCGGAATAAGTTCGACCTCGAGCGCCTGTGGCAGGACGCGCCGCGGATCGACCTCGGGATCGAGGGCGTGGACCCGAATCCGGCCCCCGACAACCGCGAGGCGAGCGACGACGCCGCGGATCCCGCCGCCTGATCGTGGGCCGCGGGGCAATGCGAATCCTCGACCGGCTGCGAGGGCGATCGCGGGCGGCGCGCGCTGCCGTGAGCGCCGCGATGGACAGTCTGCGCAACGCGTGGACGCCCCTCGACTGCGGATCGTGCGGGGCGGCGATCGGGTCGGGGAGTCGGCCCCTTTGTCGCGCCTGCGCGCTGGTGATTCCGTGGTGGCGGCGTGCGGATGGGTGCCCGCGCTGCGGGATGCCCCTCGACCCCGAAGTGCCGGGCAGCGAGGCGTCCTGGGGAGCGAGCCGTCGAACTGCGACAGCCTGTCCCAAATGTCTCGTCGAGGGCAGCCCGCTCCATCTCTGTCTGGCGGCCACACGTTATGCCGGCCTGGTCCCGAGCCTGATCCCCGCCTTCAAGAATCCGAAGGGACCTTTCGGGCCCCGACCCGGCGTGTGGCGCGTGGTCGACTATCTCGCGGATGAGCTCGCGGACGAGCTGGCGGACCGACTCCGCCACAGTCCCGCCGGGCTCCCTGATCTCGTCGTGCCGGTCCCGCTCCATCCGAACCGCCTTCGACGGCGCGGCTTCAATCAAGCGGACCTGATCGCCCGGCGGATCGCCCGGCGGATCGAACGTCCCTTCGATCCCGGCCTGCTCGAACGCCTGCGCGAGACCGGATCGCAGGCGGGCCTCCGCGCCCCGGAACGCAGGCAGAACCTCGAGGGCGCCTTCGGAAGCCGACGCCGTCTCTCGAACGCCCTCCCGCGAATCGCCCTGGTCGACGACGTGCTGACGACGGGGAGCACCCTCGAAGCCGCAGCCAACGCCCTTCTCGCCGCCGGGGCCTCTGAAATCATCGCCCTCACGCTCTCGGCGACGGTCGCCCCCCGGCGTGCGCGGGCGGAAGCCGGCGCGTATGCTCCGCCCCCTCATCAGCCCAGGAGCTTCGACATGATGCGCGCCTCTCGCCGTCTCGCCCCGATCGCCCTCGCGGTCCTCGCCCTTCTCGTCGGCTCGGTGTCCTTCGCGCGTGCCGCGGACGACGCGGCTAAACCCAGCGCGGCTAAACCCAGCGCGGCCAAGCCCAGTGCCGCCAAGCCCGACGCGGCTTTTCGCGCGGCGATGAAGCGATTCCTCGTGGCCCAGAACATCCCGGCCCAGATGGGTGAGCAGATGACCTACTCCGCCGCCGAGCAGGTCCTGTCGTCGCTCGCCGGGAGCGGAGTCACGATCACCGAGCCGATGCAGGCGATCGTCATCGAAGAAGCGCGCAAGGATTTCGGCACGCGCTTCGGCGACGTCGAGTTCCTGACAGATCTCTACTCGACGGTCTACGTCCAGCATTTCACGACGAAAGAGATCGCGGAGATCGCCACGTTCTGGGAGTCCCCCGTCGCGAAGAAGCTGCTCGCGAAGACGCCGACCCTCAACGAGGCCTTCGTCAGCAAGATGCAGGAGGCGACGACCCCGCTGACCGAAGCGTTCCAGGCGCGCCTCGACAAGCGCCTCCGAGCGGAAGGCATCCTCGGCAACACGCCCTGAACCCTTTATGGGATCAGGCAGGCCGCTTGCGTGAGCGAAGGTATTCGCGCCGGGCCGCCGTGCACTCTTCGTCGCCGAAAGCCGTCACGAGCCCGTCCGCATCGGACCATGCTCGCATCGTCCCGACCATCTGGTCCGTCACCGCATTGACGTGGCGCTTGGTCGAGAAGAGGGCATGCGACGCCTTCTTCGCGAGCGAGCCGGCCAGCTCTGCGACTTCCCGGTCGAGCTGATCGTCGGGCACGACCCGGTTGAGGAAACCCGCGGCCCGCGCCTCCTCGGCCAGGAAGGGCCGGCATGTGAGAACGAGCTCCTTCGTCCGTGCGGGTCCGAGCTCGCGAACGAGCCGCGGAATTCCGCCCCAGGCGAGCGGGATCCCAAGATCGACCTCGGGAATCGAGAAGCGCGCGCCCTCGCTCGCAATCCGCAGATCGCAGGCCGACGCGAGCACCATGCCCCCGCCGATACACCAGCCGCGGATCGCCACGATCGAGATCGCGCGCATCGCCTCGAGGGCGTCCGCCATCGCGCGGCCGAGCTCCGCGACCTCCCGGGTCGTCCGGCCTTCGACCTTTCCGAAGCTCGCGAGATCGGAGCCGCTCGAGAAGCTCGACCCGCTTCCGCGCACGACGACGACCTTGACGCCCCGCGCCTCGTCGAAATAGCGGGCGGCGCGGACGATCTCCTCGAGCATCCCGATCGAGAGCGGATTCAGCTTCTCGGGTCGCTCGAGCCGCAGCTCTCCGATCGCCCCCTCGACGCGCACACTCAGCGATTCGAACACGCTCTCTCCTCCGCGATCAGCCCGCGATCTCGCGGGCGACGAGCGGCACGTGCCAGGCGATCAGCTCCGAGTCGTCGATCTGGTTCGGATGGAAATCTCGCCGGTACCAGGCGCGATAGGCCGCGGCGGTGCCGCGCAGGAGCCCCGCTTCGCCCCACAAGAAACGGAAACCCTGCGACCAGGTCGCGCGATCGAACAGGAGACCGTCCTTCCACAGCATGTAGCTCGTGCGCATCAGCGTCTCGAAGGACAGGAAGAACGTGTCGATCCCCATCCCGACGACGCGCAGCGCGCGGCCGGGCGCGACCTGCTGGAGCACGTCGTAGGCGACCGATTTGTGCTCGGACTCCTCGAGGGCGTGCCAGCGCCAGAGGGGCGCCATGTCCGGGTGCATCGCGGCGGTCCGACGGGCGCCGTCCGCGAGGATCTGGCGGGCGAGGATCGCGGTCAGATGCTCGAGGGCGGCGGTGATCGCGAGGGAGAGCTTCGGCGTGTGGCGATTGTGCCAACGCATCAGGCGATCGAGGAAGCGATTGCGCCCGGCGAGAAACGGGTATCCGAAGGCCAGCAGAAGCTCGAGGTGTTCGTCGTGGAGCCGGCTGTGCTGGCCCTCCTGGCCGGCGAAGCCGCGGATCTGGTCGAGCAGGTCGGTGTTCTTGATGCGATCTCGGTAACAGAGGACCGAGCGGACGAAGAACGCTTCGCCGAAGGGAAACGTCGACGAGAGCGCATCGAGGAAATGGGTCGCGAAGGCACCGTCGTCGTGCCAGTAGCGGGGAATGCCTGCCCCACCCGCGTCATCGGACGGCCGAACCAGGGAGAACTTCGGCCGGCGAACCGGAACTGCGTCAGCCATCTCAACGGCCCTTGACCGACTCGATGATCGCCTCGCGCAGACGGTCCGGATCGACGGGCTTCTTGAAGATCACGCCCTCGAGGCCCTCCATGCGGCTTCGCTTGATGATGTGGTCCTTGTCGTAGTGGAAGGCGGTCATCATCAGGACCGGCGTCTTCGGATAGCAGGCGCGGACCTGGAGATAGAGCTCGTAGCCGTCCATCTTGGGCATCACGACGTCGGACAGCACGAGATCGAAGGGCCGTGCCGCGAGCATCGCGAGGGCCTGCTCGCCGTCCTCCGCGACCTCGACCTGGCATCCGTCCGCCTCGAGCATCTCCTCGAGGGTCCGGCCGATGCCCGGATCGTCGTCCGCCACGAGGATCCGCAGACCGCGAAGGCGCGGATCCGGCGCATAACGCCGGCGCTCGCGGCTGCGCAGATCGACCATGCGCGCGGGACCGACGTAGTGGATCGTCTCGTAGCTCTCGCTCGCGACCATCTCGCCGAGGCGCTCGACGATCTCGCTGATGCGGGCGACCTCGCGGCGGATCGCATCGAGACGCTCGGTCTCGACCGAGCAGTCGCATTCGCCCGCGAGCGTTCCGACCTCGCCCTCGAGCAGCGCCGCCTGGTTCACGATCACGGCGAGCGGATTGTTGATCTCATGGGCGAGTCCGATCGCGACCTCACCGAGGGTCGCGAGCTTGTCCTTGCGGCGGATCTCGCGGAGATCCTTCGCATAACCGATCGTGCCGTCCTCGAGGCCCTCGTCGTCGTAGAGGATCGTGCCGGAGATCGCGACAGGAATATGCTCCCCCGAGCGCGCGACGAAGGTCGTCTCGAGGGCCTTGACCCGGGATTCACCGCCGTACTCGGGGCTCCGCATCGCGCTCCCGATCCGGCGCGCCTCGTCGATCGTCGGGTAGAACATGCCGACGAATTCTCCGAGCACCTCCTCGGACTCGTAGCCGAGGGTGTCGTGGGCGCCGTCGTTGAAGTAGATGACGCGCCCCTTGTGATCGGTGGCGATGACGATGTCGGGCGAGCGATTCGTGAGTCGCTCGAGCTGATCCTTCGTGAGACCCAACTTCGGGAGACTCATCGATTGGCTCCCCTCCGGCGAAAAAAGTCGAGCTCCGTCGACCTGAGTCGAACACGGACAGCGGCCGCCGAACGGCCTTCCGCCCGATGCCGTCAGGCGATGCCGTGCTCCCCGAGCCAGCGCTCGGCATCGATCGCCGCCATGCAGCCCGTACCCGCAGCCGTCACCGCCTGGCGATAGATCGGATCCGCCACGTCACCACACGCGAACACGCCCTCGACCGAGGTCCGCGTCGTCCCCGGCGCGACCTTCAGATAGCCTGCCGCATCCATCGCCAGCTGTTTGCCGAAGAGCGCCGTGTTCGGCTGATGCCCGATCGCGATGAAGACGGCGTCGAGGGCGAGATCCTTCTTCGAGTCGTCGCGCAGGTCGCGCAGTCGAACGCCGGTCACGAACTCGTCGCCGAGGACCTCGTCGACGGCGGAATGCCAGGCGACGTCGATCTTCTCGTTCGCGAGCAGTCGCTCCTGCATGATATTCGACGCCCGCAGATCGCCGCGGCGGTGGACGAGGGTCACGCGGGTCGCGAAGCGGGAGAGGAAGAGCGCTTCCTCCATCGCCGTGTCGCCGCCGCCGACGACCGCCATCGGCTTGCCACGAAAGAGCGCGCCGTCGCAGGTCGCGCAGGCGGAGACGCCCTTGTTCTGGAGCCGCTTCTCGGATTCGAGCCCGAGCCAGCGCGCGGAAGCACCCGTCGCGACGATCACGGAGTCGGCCGTGTAGCGCTTGCTCTCGGTCTCGACCGCGAAGGGGCGCGCGGAGAAATCGACGCGGGTCGCATCCTCGAAGACGATCGCGGTCCCGAAGCGTTCGGCCTGCTTCTGGAACTCTTCCATCATCAGCGGGCCGGTGATCCCGTTCGGGTAGCCCGGGTAGTTCTCGACCTCGGTCGTGATCATCAGCTGGCCGCCGTGAACGAGGCCGGCGAGCACGAGCGGCTCGAGACCGGCGCGTGCGGCGTAGATGGCCGCCGTGTAGCCGGCCGGGCCGCTGCCGATGATGAGCACACGGCGGTGCTCGGAGTCCATGCGCTTTCCTTTCGATCAGGTCTTGCGATCAGGGGTGGGACGCAGCCGGAGTCTAAGGTCGGCGCGGTGGGCACGCCATCCGACCCGTCTTCTGACCTGTTAGAGCGGCTCGGTGATCGGAAGCTCCTCCCACATCAGCTGCAGGAAGATCCCGATGAAGAACGACAGGAAGGTCATCAGGAACAGCGCCGACGGGAAGACCCAGAGCGATTCGTAGCCGACGACGTGCGGGAGCTGGCCCAACATGGGCGGCATCGTCGCCTTCAGGGCCGTGACCGAGATCTCACCCGAGTCCGGCGACCAGTTGCGCACCACCATGAAGGGCCCGACGAGGCTGGTCATCACGATGCCGGCCCCGAAGGCCTCGACGACCCCCAGCAGGAAGATCGACCTCGCCCGGGCGAAGGCCACCGAGGTATCGGGAATGCGGTGGGCGATCTCGACGTAGACGTAGAGCAGGGTCACGAGACCGAGCAGCGTCGTCACGGCGTTGATCGCGAAGGTCGCATGGCTCGCGAGGTCCCAGACCTCGTCGATCAGGAAGACGGGCAGGTAGCCGACGATGATGCCCGCCCCGATCCGGGGGACCGAGGAGTGGAAGAAGGAGAGATCGCGCTTCCAGCAGAACCGGTAGAGCAGGAACCAGGCCGCCGCACAATTCACGACGAGGACCTCCGCCGAGCAGACCAGATCGATCCAATCCGGATACCGCGCGTAGGCGAAGCTGCCCACCACGAAGGGCGACACCAGCGCGGCCAGGGCCAGCGCATGGATGCGCGGCGTGTGCCACGTGAGCACCCCGTTCGCCGTGGCGCGGCCCGCCGAGAGCGCCGCCGAATAGTTGATGATCGCGGACGCGTTGCGAATGTCGTAGGCGCGCAGGAACCAACGCTCGAGCTTGTCGAGGATGCGCTTCGTGTTGCGGTCGGCGCGGCGCAGGAACGGCATCAGGTCCCGGCCCCGCTCGATGCGCGTCGCCCCCCGTATGGCGATCGCCGCGATCACCTCGCTCTCGCGGTCCCGGAACGGCGAATCCTCCTTCTCGAAAGCCTCGTTTTCCTCGTCGAGACAGACCCCCTCGACCCACAGATGGAAGGCGCGCTCGGCCAATCGCAGGATCATCCGGTCGGCCACGACCTTCTCTCCGGTCTCGAGGACCTGGAAGAATCCGCTCTCGGTCGAGTCGTCGCTGGAATCGACGAGCTGGACACCGCCTTCCGCATAGCGCTTCAGGTACTCCGGATCGACGCGCCCCGACACGAGCTCGCGCAGGGACTCGTAGATCCGCCGACGCAGCGCGAAGCCCGCGAGGCGCAGGGGACGACCGCCGTCGAGATCGTGCGTCTCGATGAAGCGCAGGCAGATCTGCGAGAGCAGCGCCAGGTCCTGGTGGAAGCGGAGCTGCTGGCCTTCCGCGAGGCGACTGCCCCCGTCGGTCTGCTGGAACAGACCGTCGAAATAGCGCGGGGCATTCGAGAGCAGCCGGACCATCAGGTTGCGCGCGTCCCGGGCGGTCGCCCGGGGACCGAGCAGCCGAGGCTTCGAAAGCAGGTCTTCGAGCTGGAGAAAGAGCTCCGTGGGATCGTGTTCCGGGGCGCGGAAGGAAAAGGTCTCGGGGAAGATCCGCTCGAATTCACCGCTTCCGCGCGCGACTTCGAAGCGGACCTCGCGGGCATGGAACGCGAAGGTGAATCGGAATCGCAGCTGGAGGCGCTCGACGCGCAGCTCGAGACGGGGCACGCCGCGCACCGTCGAGATCGAGGATTCCGACGGCGCCGCAGCCCCCATCTACAGGATCCGATCGCGGGCGTTCTCGCCGCTCTCGTAGTAGTCCTCGACCTTGCGGGCGAGGCGCGTGATGCCCTTCGGCGCCGGATCGGAATGGGGCCAGCGCTGCGCGGCGATCTTCATGCGGTCGCGCAGGAGCTGGGCGTCCGGATACTCCTCGACCGACAGCGCGTCGTCGACGTCGAGCCAGCTCGCGATCGCCGTGCGCGTGCGGGACACGCGCTCGGCGAGCTCGGACATGTTGGCCGACTCGATTCGCGCCTCCTTCACCCGCTCACCGAGGGCCGAAAGCGCCGCCAGCGCGTTCTCGAGCTCGCTCCGCAGCGCACCGATCGCCTCCGAGTCGAAGCTCGAGAGCCGCCCCACGATCGACTCGAAGTCCCGCGTCAGCGGCTCGTGGGAGATCTCCTTGAAGAGCACCACGCGCCCCATCGGCTGGCCCGCGTCGTCGACGAGGGCCTGGCTGGAGACGCGAATGCGGTGGCCCGCGCCGACCCGAAGGTCGACCTCCTCGAAGGAGCCACCCGATTCCGCGGCCAGCGCGCGCACGGTCCGGCCGAGGTCCTCGAGATGATTGCGCGCCAGCACCGCATCGATCGAGCGCCCGCGGATGTCGTCGTCGAGGCCGATGAAGGCGGTGGCCGGTTTGTTCACTGCCCGCACGATGCCCTCGCGATCGACCGCGATCGCCCCCGTCCGCAGCCGGTCCATCACGGCCGCGAGGAAGACATTTGCGTGGCGGAGATCCTCGACGAGGCGCCGATTCTCGACCGTGAGGGCGTGGAGCTCGGCTGCGCGGCGGACGATCGCCTTCAGCTCGTCGGGCTCCCAGGGCTTGTTGACGTAGCCGTAGATGTGGCCGTCGTTGATCGCCTTGATCGTCGCCTCGGAATCGGCGAAGCCCGTCAAGATGATGCGCACGGTCTCGGGGAAGCGTTCGTAGACGCGCTTCAGGAGCTCGACGCCGGTCATGCCGGGCATGCGCTGGTCCGTGATGATGACGGCGACGGGCTGGTTCGCGTCGAGCAGCGCGAGCGCGGCCTGGGGATCCGGCGTCGTCAGGACCTCGTAGTGATCCATGAACGTGAAGGTCAGCGTCTCGAGGATGGCCTCCTCGTCGTCGACGATCAGGATGCGCGGGTTGCCGGTGCGACTCAAAATCGCGTCGCCTCGATCAAGCTCGACCAGTCCCGGTTCCATTCGCCTCGCCAGCGTTCGAGGATCTCCTCGCCCGGGCTCATGCCTTTGTCGATCTGCTCGAGCAGCGGATCGAGGAGGTGGGCTTCGTCGCCTCGCTGTTTTCCCTCCGCGGCGATCCGTCGCAGACCCTCGGCCGCGCAGGCGACGAGCTCGCGCGCGAGATCGATCGCCTTGCGCCCGCCCATCTCGGCGCGCAGGCCGCGCTTCGCGACGTCGAGCTGGCCCGCGTCGAGCTCCGCGATCGACATCCGCGAGAAGAGCTCCCACGAGGCCTCGAGCGCGTCGGCATCGTAGAAGAGCCCCTTCCAGAGCGCGGGCAGGGCGCAGAGATGGCCCATCGACGCGGTATCGGCACCGCGCACCTCGACGATCCGCTTGAGCCGGACGTCGGGGAAGAGCGTCGTCAGATGCGTCTCCCAATCGAACATCGTCGGATGCATGCCCCGGAAGCCCCGATCCATGAACTGCCGGAAGGTCGTGCCGTCCCCCGCCTCGTAGCGTTTCTCGCGCAGGACGAAGAAGAGCGGAACGTCGAGGGCCCACTCCGCATAACGTTCGTAGCCGAAATCCGGCTCGAAGACGAAGGGGATCTGGCCGCAGCGGTCCGGGTCGGTGTCGCGCCAGATCATCAGACGCTTCGAGATGAAGCCGTTCTCGCGACCCTCCGAGAGGCTCGAGTTCGCGTACAGGGCGGAGACGACCGGAGTCGCCATCACGCCGAGCCGCATCTTCGCGATCATGTCGGCTTCGTCCGAAAAGTCGTAGTTCGCCTGGACGGTCGCGGTCGAATGCATCATCTCGAGTCCGAGGCCCCCGCGCGTCGGGAGATAGCTTCGCATCACGGCATAGCGGGCCTTGGGCATCGTCGGGATCTGGTCGACCGGGTGGAAGGGATCCATGCCGAGCGCGAGCCAGGCGATCCCGAAATCCTGGGAATGGCGCTTCACGAGCTCCATGTGGTCGTGGAGCTCGGCCCGGGTCTCCTCGCTCGAGTAGAGCGGCGCTCCGGAGAGCTCGAATTGACCGCCGGGCTCGAGGGTGATGCTGCCGCCCGCAGTCGCCTCGAGGGCGATCGTGCGGCCCTTCTCGTCGACGCGTTCGAAGCCCCCCTCGGCGACCAGCCGGTCGAAGAGGGACGCGATGCCGTAGGGACCCTCGAAGGGGACGCGATCGCCGGTGTCCTCGTAGACGCCGACCTTCTCGTGCTCGGTCCCGACGCGCCAGTGCTCGCGCGGCTTTTCCGCCGAGCGGAAATAGCCGACGAGGTCGCCGAGCCCTTCGACGGGCTGGTCCTTCTGGTGCATGCGACGGCTCCTTCCAGGTCGAGGCGCGGGCGGCCCTCAATCGTAGAGATCCGCATGCAGAAAGGGAACGAGGGCGCACAGGATCGCCTGGGCTCCGTAGGCACTTCGGTCGAGGCGTCCCTGGGTCAGCTGCCCGATGTTGCCGCCCTGGCGGCCGGAGGCGCCCGTTGGGTTGCTCGAGGCGCCGGACGCGACCGCCCCCGCCATCCCCCGCTCGGCCCGCCAGAGCGCATCGAAAAGGCTGCCGATGGGCTCCCGGTCCCGGAAGGCCGGGGCGATACAGGCGCCGGGATAGGCAAAGCCCGACGAGAAGCCGGTCCCGTCCCGGCGGCCGTCTGTGACCCAGGCGCAGCCGACGTTGAAGACCGAGGTCCGGCCTGGCGCGACCGGCTGGTCAGGCTCGAAGGCAACCTCGACGAGGCCATCCTCGATGCCGACCGCCAGGACACAGGCTCCCGATGCCAGGGCGGCCCGGGCCCGACCCCGGGCGCCGGCGACGATCTCGGGCCACCCGACGGGCTGCTCGGGGACACCGCTCGCCACGTTCACACCCACGATCGCCAGCCCGTCGGGCCGATCGGCAAAGACAGCCAAGGCGGCCCGGACGGCCGCGAGCTTGGCGGGATTCGCGGTCCCCGCGCGGACGACCTCGCCGCGCAGGGCGCGTTCGAGGGAGGCTGCCATCCGGAATGCCATCTGGGATGCGGAGGCGGACCGGGACGACAGTGCGCTACAGGGCCTCGTTGGCGGCGATGAAGACGCCTCGGCCGAGGTCGGCGAGGCGCTGGTCCCGGACCTCGTGGAAATGGTCGATCCGGTCGTAATCGATCGCCGGTCCTGCCGGCTTCGCGATGCCCATCGGATCCACGTACTGTCCGTTCTTCTTCACCCGGAAGCAGACATGGGGGCCCGTCGACAGACCGGTGCTGCCGACGAATCCGATGATCTCCTTCTGCTTGATCGTGTCACCCACGTTCAGACTGCGGGCAAAGCTCGAGAGATGCGCGTAATGCGACGTATAGCCGCCGGAATGACGGATGCGGATGAGATTACCGGAGGCGCCCGCTCGCGCGCGGAACTCGACGACGCCGTCGGCCACCGAGAAGATCGGGGTTCCGTAGGGCGCCGCGTAGTCGATGCCGGGATGCGGGCGCGTGATGTTCAGGATCGGGTGGCGGCGGGCATTCGTGAAGCGCGAGGAGATCCGGCTGAACTCGAGGGGCGCCGCGAGGAAGGCGCGCTCGATCGAGCTGCCATCCGGGCGGAAGTAGGCGCCCTCGCCGTCGCTGTTCTCGTAGTAGACGACCGTGTGGTCACCCGATTTCCCGGTATAACGGCCCGCCAGGATCTTGCCGGGGCGGACATAGACACCCTTGCCGTCGGCACCCTGCGAATACATCCGCTCGTACAGGATCGAGAACTCGTCTCCGGGATGGACGTGGCGACTGAAATCCATGTCCCAGGCGAGGATCTTCGCGAACTCGGTCGCGAGCGAGCTCTGCTCGCCGAGGGCCATGATCGCGTCGTAGAAGGAACCGTCCACGACGCCGGCGATCTTCGCGACCTGCGGCTCGAGGACTTCCGTCTGCTTGCTCGCGACGTAGCGCGTGCCCTTCCACGCGAGCGAGTAGCTCGCCTCGCGACCCTGCGAATACTGGAAGTCGAGAATTCGGCCGCTCGCGTCCTGGGTCAGGCGATAGGTGTCGCCCGCGCGAGAGCGGCGGAAATCGAACACCTTGCGAAGCTCGGTCGAGATCACGTGGATTGCGGCGGGCGAGACGCCCTGCCGGCGGAGCGAAGAGGCCAGGCTCTCCTGCTTCGCGATCTCGCCGCGGGTGACGAGCGAGAGCTCGTCGACCGTGGACGGGCCCTGCAGGACGGCGCGAGACACGCCGAGGATCGGACCCTCGCTGACGACCGGGCGGTAGACCGGGAGGGCGTCGATCGAGACCGGGGCGTACTGGGCGACCAGCTCGCCGGACTCGAGCGTCACTCCGTCCGGGATTCCGAGATCGAATGCGTGCTCCGCATGAGCGAAGGCGTCGTCGAGGGCTTCGTCTGCGGCCTGCGGTCCGGCGCCGACGACGCGGCCTCCGAGCTCGTAGCCGACGACGGCACTGACGAGGACGAGCACGGCCGCGACCACGATGCGGGTCTCGAACGAATGCGAGAGGCCCTGACTAACAGCCTGGGCGCTGGCAGCGAGTACGCTGGCGGCCCGTTCGAACAGCGAATCCAGGCGCGCTCGGAGCAGCGGCCGGAACGTCGCCCACAGCGCTCGCAGCGCTTGCATTCGCCCGCCGTCGTTCGGGGTGGGGCTCCTCTGGGAGGAATCGTTCGGGACGGTGTTGTTCGACTCGGTGATCAAGACATTCTCCTGGAGGCCCCGAAGCAGTGGCTATGTTTAGCCCGGTGCAAGCGGCTCTGCATCGTGATTGTCATCACACTAGAATCCCCATTCGATCGGCCTCGCAGACGAGATCCGAGGAGTGTCATGTCAGCACGGTCCGAGACCTGGAATCGAGCGATCTCAAAAAAGGACGACAGAACCACTCCTGAGTCGTCCCGCTTTCGGGCCGTTGCCAGAACGCGCGTCATCGCTGCTCGCGCGTTGTGCACCGTCTCGTCGCTCGTTCTTCTCCTTTCCACTGTCATCGCGATCACACCGGCCCAAGCCGCATGGCCCTTCGACGAGCTCTTTCCCCGGCCTTCCGTCAAACAACGCGCCGCCGAGATCCTGTCCGAGTCGATCCGGATGCAGACGGTCAATCCACCGGGACGCGAGCAGGCACTTGCGTATCGGCTGCGGGAGATCATGGCTAGAGAGGGGATCGAGAGCGATGTCATTTCGACGCCAAATCCCAACGGTGGAAAACCCCGAGCGGCGGTCTGGGGCCGATTGCGCGGCCGCGGGAATCGCCCGGGCCTGATCCTGCTCTCGCATCTCGACACCGTGCCCGCGAATCCCTCCGAATGGAGCGTGCCGCCCTTCTCGGGCCGCATCGAGGATGGCTATGTCTGGGGAAGAGGTGCCCTCGACGCCAAGGGGGTCGCCGTGACCCACCTGATGACACTGCTGGAGCTGGCGAGTTCCGACCAACGTCTCGATCGGGATCTGCTTTTTATAGCCACACCAGACGAGGAGACCGGGGGCAGGAACGGGGCGGGTTGGCTCGTCGCGAATCATCCGGAGCTGCTCGAGGGCATCGGTTATCTGCTGACCGAAGGCGGTGGCATCCAGCTCCCGGCCAGCGACGAGACTCCGCATGCGCCCGTCTGGGGCGTCGCCCTCTCGGAAAAATCGCCGTGCTGGCTCGAGCTCCGCGCCCACGGCCGCGGTGGGCATAGCTCTGCACCGACGCGCGACGACGCGGTGCCCCGCCTGATCGCGGCGCTCGACAAGATCCGGCGCGCGGAGTCGCCTGTGCGCGTGCTCGCGGAGGTCGAGAAGATGTTCAACGCCCTCGCACCGCTCGCGCCGGAATGGGACCGCGCCTCCTACCAGAATCTCGCGGGCGCACTCGAGCGCGACGAGGGCTTTCGCAGCCGCTTCCTCGACAATCCCGGCCAGAACGCCCTCGTCCGCAACACGATCTCGATCACGCTGCTCGAGGGCGGACCCGCCACCAACGTCGCCCCGTCGGTCGCCCGGGCGCAGCTCGACGCGCGGCTCCTGCCCGGGCGGACCTGCGCCGACTTCACCGCCGCGATCGCGGCGTTGATCGACGACAGCACGATCGAGATCGAGGAGGTGCTGAGCTTCCCGTCACGCGCCTCGTCCGCCGACACACCGCTCCTGCGCGCGATCGAAGCGGTTGCAGGGCGCCAGGATCCGGCGGGCCTCGTGGTGCCGCGCCTGATCGGCGGCTTCACGGACGCCCACTGGTTTCGCGAGTCCGGGATCGTGGCCTACGGCTTCGTCCCGCGCGCGCTCACGAACGACGAGGTGAGCGGTGTCCACGGCGTCGACGAGCGCATCGCGATCGACGTGCTCGCGAAGGGCATCGCGCTCCAGATCGAGCTCGTGCGCGCCTTCGACGCGATCGAGGCCGCTCCCAAATAGGAGGGAGCCTTCAGCCCATTAAGGAGTCTTCAGCCCATAAGGAGTCTTCAGCCGATAAGGAGCCTTCAGCCCATAAAGAGTCTCAGCGCAGCTCCTGGATCGCCTTGTGGAGCGCCTCGAAGAGGGGCTCGATCTGGTCGACCTCGAGGCACGAGAACGCGACGCGGATGTCGCTCGCGCTCGTCGCGATGAGGCCCACGCCGTACTCGTCGAGCAGGTGGACGCGCAGCTTCTCGGCGTCGACGCCCTTCACCTCGACCAGCATGAAATAGCCGCTGTTGAAGGGATAGACGGCAAAGCTCTCGGCGAACCGGGGATGGCCCGCGACCTGGTAGACACGCTCCGCACGCTGGCGGAGCACTTCGCATTTCGCCGCTCGTTCCGCGTCGATGCCCGGCGCCGCCAGTGCCCGTTCGACGATCGACTGCGACAGCTGGGGCACGTTCGAGATCCCGCCGCGGATGGCGCCCCGCGCCTTCGCGTCGAGGACCTCGCACACCACGTCCGCGGTCTCCGGCCGGCCGGGGCCGAAGGTGATGAAGCCGCAGCGCAGTCCCCAGACGAAGAGCTCCTTGGTCGCACCGTCGAGCTTGACGGCGAGCAGATTCGGATGGCGACCGGTCAGCTTGCCGAAGAGCGACTCCGTCATCGACGGACTGCCGAGGTGATAGAAGAGGCCGAAGTAGGCGTCGTCGCAGAACACGACGAGCTTCGTTCCCCGCTTCGCCTGCGCCAGCAGCGCGCTGGCGAGCGCCTCGCCCTCCGCCGGGGTCGGCATGTAGCCGGTCGGATTGTTCGGGAAGTTGAGCAGCACGAGGAGCTTCTCGCGCCCTTCGGCGAGTTCGCGCAGCCGTGCAGCGAACCCCTCCGTGTCGATCCCGTTGTTCGCACCGAGACCCTTGCCCTTGTAGAAGGGGAAGGTCTCGATCGTGGCGCCGTGGTGGACCTCGAAGGTCAGCTTGTAGTTGCCCCAGAGCTTGTCGGGCATGAGCATGACGTCGCCGGGCTCGATGAAGAGCTCGCCCGCGACCGACAGGCCGTGGGTGATCGCGTTGGTCACGATGGGCTCGCCGAACTGGCGGTCCGCGAGGCTCGGATTCTCGAGCAGGAGCTTCTCCCGCCACGCCTTGCGAAGTCCCGGCCGGCCGGCCGGCGGGGCGTAGGTCAGGGCATCGGCCGGCGCAATCCCGCCCAGCTGCGCCGCCACCGAAGGCAGCGCCATCGGCCCCTTGCCCTCGGTCGCGATCCCGATCGTCGCGTTGAAGCGGTGGGCCTTCTGCTTGGCCTCGGCGGACTGCGAGATGATGCCCTTCGGAAAATAGAGCCGGCGGCCGTAGGCCGAGAGCATCGCGAGGATCTCGGGCGCTGCCTTCTCGAGCTGGTCGTTCAGGGCCTGCGCGATCGGGGTCGGTTTCTGTTGCGGCGCTCGTTGGGACATGACTTGCGGCCTCTTTTGATGGCGGGCGCGGGGCGATGGGACGGCGCGGAAAACTACAGGCGCTTGTGGAGCACGTCCATCAGGTGGCCGTAGCCGAGTGAGCGCCAGAAAGCCTGGCCCTCGCGATTGCCGGCGGCGACCTGGATCTCGATCCGGGCGACGCCGCGCTTGCGGACCCAGACCTCCGCCTCCTCGACCAGCAGGCGGCCGACCCCCCGCCTCCGCCACGCCGGACGCACGCCGACGTCGGTGATCTCGGCCCGTTCTGTCTCCTCGAGAATCGGCGGGGCCCGATCGATTCGAACGATGCAGAGACCTTCGGGCGTGCCCGCCTGGTCGAAGACGAAGATCTCCACGTCGGGATCACGCCGGAGCGCCCGCAACAGCTCGCGGAGCTCGCCCTCCGCCACGATGCCGCTTCGCATCCGGAAGAGCGGGTCGAGGCCGGCGTGGTGCTCCGTGATCAGGCCCCACAACGCCGCGACCCGATCGATCTCCTGAGGCCGCGCGGGGCGCACCCGACCCGCATCCGATCGCGCGTCCTGGCCCTCCCGCGACATCGAGCTTCCTCCCCGCGACCGACTCCGACTCGGGGTAGCGCATCCGCCCCCTTTCCCGCGAGCACGAGAACGCGATCGGATCCGCGAGCTTGGGTCAGGACCTGCGCAGGGACGCCCGTGCGGCCAAAAGGTCCTTCGCGCGACGCGTGGCTCAGGAGCGCGGGAACGCGTTAGTGTGACTTGAATCCCGGCCATTTCGACCCTGCTGTGCTGTCCACGTTGGTCCCCATGTCGAAGCTCTGGATCGTTCATCGAAGTCCACAGGTTCGCGCCGCCCTGCTCCGCGCGACCGGTCTCACCGCCGCGGAGATCGCGAGCGGCGCTCCGACTTCCGTGGATTTCTCCTCGGCGGCCGTGCCGGCGGCGATCGTCCTCGCGCTCGCCAGCGATTGCGAGCCCGAGCTCGAGTTCGCGCTCCGCGTCGGGCCGCGGGTGCGCGCTGCGCGCTGGATCCTGCTCTGCCCGGCGAGCGCGAGGGAAGCGGTCCGTCGGATCTTCCGCGCCTACGACCCCGCGCTGCTCGATTATCCGCCGAATCCGCGCGTGCTGCGCGCCGAGATCTCGGCCGCCCTCGCGGGCCGGACGACCCCGAGCCTGGCGCAGCGGCGCGTCGACGCCCGGACGGCGGATCGGTTCGCCGCCTGGTTCGGCGCCGCCTTCGTGCCCGGCCTCGAGCAGGCGCTCGACCCCGCCCTCGAAGCACTTCCGCTCCTCGTGCGGGGCCGGCCCGGGAGCGGTCGATCGCTGTTAGGTCTGCACGCCGAGAGCACGCGCGGCGGCGCGGCGCCGGTGCTGCGAATCGACGCCCGTGATCTGGCCGATCTGGACACCCTCGCGACGCGCCTCGGCAGCGCCCGGGATCACGCCGGTGCCCCCATTCGAACGCTCTGGCTCGACGAGATCGACGCGCTCTCCTTCACGGCGCAGCGCGCCCTCGCCGAATGGATCCGCCACGAGTCGCCCCCTGGCCGGGACGCCTCCGGCGCCGGCTCGGCAGCGCTTCGCTGGATCGCGACCGCGGGCCCCAGCGGTCTAGAAGATCGCCTGGAAACAGTCCTCGCCCAGGCTTTCGCGCCGCTCGTCGTGAGCGTTCCCCCGCTCGATCCGCGAAGTGGCGAGCTCGCGCGCATGGCCGAGTACGCAGCGCGCGAGTGGGCCCGGCAGATCGGCGGCGCGGCGAAAGTCTTCGCGCCGAGCGCCCTCGAGGCCCTCGCCGAGGAGCCCTGGTGGGGCGACCGCACGGAGCTCGAAGCCGTCCTGCGCTCGACGCTCGCGAGCGCGCGACGCCACTCGATCGAAGCCGCGGACCTGCGTTTCCCCGGCGAGCCCGCCGCCGCGATCGCGTCCGCTGGCCCGCCCCCGGCGCCCGACGAGCCCGGGGCCTTCCGCCGGCCCGCTTCGTTCGGCACGCTCCCGACCGATCCCAGCCTCGACCCGAGCGCCGAGCTCGCCGCTCTCTCCGAGCGCTGGATCGCCGAGCAGCCGGGCGCAACGAGCGTCCCGCCTTTCCAGCGACCGCAGACCCAGCGACCGCAGAGCCCGCGCCCAGAAGCCGCGGCGCCGAGCGCCGACCCGTCCTGGCGAAAGCTCGCCCGCAGCCTCTCCCACGA
Organism: Deltaproteobacteria bacterium; assembly: GCA_031390075.1. Classification (GTDB taxonomy): domain Bacteria; phylum Myxococcota_A; class UBA9160; order UBA9160; family UBA4427; genus UBA4427. Next base: position 23,248 of record JANMTD010000216.1, read on the forward strand.
GATCCGCAACCCGCTGGTCTCGATCCGGACCTTCACCGAGCTCCTCCCCGAGCACTACGCCGACGAGACCTTCCGCGCCCGATTCAAGGAGCTCGTCGGCAAGGACGTGGCCCATATCCAGGGCGTCGTCGCACGCCTCTCGAAGGTGGCCGAGCGCGAGCGGCTGATCTCGGAGCCCGTCGACGTCTCGGCGCTGATCGATCGGCTTCTCAGCCAGCGGCGCGAGCGGATCGCCCGGAATCGCCTCGTCGTCCTCACCGAGCTCGAGCGCGACGAGCCGAAAGCCCTGGCCGACGCCGAGGCCCTCGAGACCGCGCTCTCGGGGCTCGTCGACCGCGCCCTCGATTCGCTGCCCGAACGCGGCGATCTCTTCATCGCGAGCCACCGGCTCGCGAGCAGCGGCGACGGCCGGCCGCGGCTGCGCGTACTGCTGCGCCACCGCGATCCCCAGGCCGAGGGGATGGGCGGCGAGCTCGATCCGGTCAATCACATCCTCGAGTACGTGCTGGCCGAGACGATCGTCGCGGCGCTCGGCGGTCGCCTCACGATCGATCCGACCCAGGGCCCGGAGACGTTGATCGTGATCGACCTTCCTACTCCGGAGCCTATTCCGCCCGAGCCCTCGCCCGGGGCACCGTGATAAGCTCGCGCGATGCCGCGCATTCTCGTCGTCGATGATGAGCCCGGAGTGCAGGAATCCCTGCGCATGCTCCTCAAGTCCGACGGTGACGTCGCGATCGCCGGCGACGTCGACGCGGCGCTGCGCGAGATCGCGATCGCGACGCCGGATCTCGTGCTCCTCGACCTCGTGATGCCGGGGCGGAGCGGGCTCGATCTGCTCGAGGAGCTGGCGAAGCGGGGGGTGCGCGCGCCGGTCATCGTCTTGACGGCGACGAATACTGTCTCCGCGGCCGTCCAGGCGATGAAACACGGCGCCGCGGACTTCGTGACCAAGCCCTTCGAGCTCGAAGCGCTCCGCATCAAGGTCCGAAACCTGATCGAGAAGCACGACCTCCAATGCGAGGTCGAGCGCCTGCGCGACGAGGTCGAGGAACGCCAGCAATTGGGGCGCATGGTGGGCCGGAGCGCCGCCATGCGGGACATCTTCCGTGCCGTCGAGCGCATCGCCCGGGCGGAGGCGACGGTGCTCGTGTCCGGCGAGAGCGGGACGGGCAAGGAGCTCGTGGCGCGGGCGATCCACGATCTATCGCCGCGTTGCGCGGGGCCCTTCATCGCGGTGAACTGCGGCGCGATCTCGAGCGACCTGATCGAGAGCGAGCTCTTCGGCCACGAGAAAGGCGCCTTCACCGGCGCGATCGACCGCCGCATCGGGCGCATCGAATCCGCCAACAAGGGCACGCTCTTTCTCGACGAAATCGGCGAGCTCGAGCCCGGCTTGCAGGTGAAGCTCCTGCGCGCGCTCCAGGAGCGGACCTTCGAGCGCGTCGGCTCGAGCAGCTCGATCTCGGTCGACGTGCGGATCGTCGCGGCGACCAATCGCGACCTCACCGCCGAGGTCGCGGCCGGCCGCTTCCGCGAAGATCTCTACTACCGCATCGCGGTCGTGCCCGTGAAGCTCCCGCCGCTCCGCGATCGGCGCGAGGATATCCGCCTGCTCGCGCAGACCTTCCTGGTGCGGATCCAGGCGAGCCGCGCCGGCGCCTCGGCCGGGACGGCAGCGGGCGGCGCGACGGCGGGCAGGGTGGTGGCGCCCCCGAAAAAGCTCTCGGCCGCCGCCCTCGGCTCGCTCGAGGGCTACCGCTGGCCGGGCAACGTGCGCGAGCTCGAAAACGCGATCGAGCACGGCCTCGCCCTCTGCGACGGCGACACGATCGAGCTGAAGGATCTCCCGCTCTCCGTCGGCCGCTCGGGCCAGGCCGAGGCGCTCCGCGAGCAGTGGCGTCAGGGCGAGCGCAGCTTCGACGACACGGTGACCCGCTTCGAGACCGAGATCCTGCGCGAGGCCCTCGAGAGCCATCAGTGGAACCAGACCCGGACCGCCAACGGCCTCGGAATCACGCGCCGCGTCCTCAAGCTCAAGATGGACAAGCTGGGCATCGAGTCCCGGGGCGGCGACGAGGCCGACTGAGAGCCTGTGAGCCGTTCGCTCGCGTACGCCCACCGGGGCCGGCGTACGGATGGGAACGACAGAAATTTCCCTTTCGTGACGGCGGCTTGGGGTCTTCGAGGCCGCTCGTGAGTCAACGGGAAGTCCGCTCGGTCGCGGTCTCCCACAACTCTCGGGAGCGCGTTCGCATTCTGGCCGGATGCCGACTTTCCGTTTTGATATCGGATACTTACGAGACTCTGGCCGGGCGATTCCCGGTCCGGGTCCGACTCGGCACAGCCCTTGCTGTACTCGGGCCCCATGAGCCTCGACCTCGACCCCAGAACCGCGAAATCGATCCGTGGCCCGCAAGCCGTGGGACGTCGGCGAGCCCGCGTCCTGATCGTCGATGACGAACGGGGGCCACGCGAGTCGCTTCGCATGATTCTTTCCGGTAGCCACGAAGTGACCACCGCGGAAGACGCTGCCGAAGCGCTCGACGTGCTCCGAACCGAAGAGATCGATCTCGTCACCGTCGACCTGAACATGCCCGGCATGAAGGGCGACGAGCTGATGCGAACGGTCCGCGCCGAGTCGCCCCAGACCGAGATCATCATCATCACCGGCTGCGGCTCGATCGAGACCGCCGTCGAGGGCATCCGCCACGGCGTCTTCGACTATCTGATCAAGCCCTTCGATGTCGTGCAGGTCACGGCCTCGGTCGAGCGCGCGCTCGCCCGCCGCGAGAGCCGCGGGAGGACGGTCGCGTTCCTCGAGGAAGTGAGCCGGATCCTCGGCCCCGACCGGGACACGCATCTCTCGCTCGACGAGCTCGAGGCCAACACGCTGGCCCAGGAGCGCCTGCGTGCGCTGCTCGCCGAGCCGGTGCTGCAACGGGGCGCGGCGAGCCCGCGGGCCGGTGGACCGAGCACCCTCGAATTCCTCGAGGTCCTCGCCGAGACGATCGAGACCCGGGATCTCTTCATGCGCGGCCACGCCCGCCGCGTCGCCTACGCCGCAGACCTCGTCGCCGCGCGCCTCTGCCTCGCCCGCGAAGAGCGCGACCACGTTCGCATGGCCGCCTTCCTCCACGACATCGGCAAGGTCGGCGCGACGAGCGACGTGCTCGCCGGCAAGGTCCTGCCCGAGCCCGAGCGACTCGAATCGATCCAGACCCATCCGGCGATGGGCGAGCGGCTGCTGCGGCCGCTCGGACTCTCGCCGACCGTGACCGCCACCGTGCGGCACCACCACGAGCGCTACGACGGCGCCGGTTATCCCGACGGCCTCGCCGGCGACGACATCCCGCTGGCGGCGCGCATCATCGCGATCGTCGACGCCTTCGATGCCATGACCTGCGAGCGGCCCTACCGCAACGCGCGCAGCCGGGACGAGGCGCTCGCCGAGCTGCGAGAGCACGCGCGGCGCCAATTCGATCCCAACCTCGTCGACATCTTCGCCGACCTCGTGATGAGCGGGGCGATGGACGCGATCGAGGAGACCGGCACGAACACCGCGCTCGGACGGAGCGCGGGACCGGCCGAGGCGTCCCGCCGTCGTGGAGCCGCGTGAAATCGAGGGATTCATCGAGGGCCGGGGTCGTGACGAAATAACCGGGGGGTTTGTCCCGGTCCCGCCCTCACTTCTCGCCGCGCCTCGCTTGCGCGGCCGAGCCGCGGGGCACGACCTGCTAGATTGAAGTCGCATGTTTGGCATCGGTCCGATGGAGCTGGTGGTGATCGTCGTCGTGGCACTGCTGATCTTCGGTCCGCAGCGGCTGCCGGAGTTTGCGCGCACCCTCGGCAAGGGCCTCGCCGAGGTCCGCCGCGCGAGCAACGACCTGCGCCAGACGCTCGCCCTCGACGAGCTCCAGAACGACCTGCGCAAGACCATGAACCAGGCGACGAGCCCGCCGACCGCCCAGTCCCGCCCGGCGCAGGCCGGGGACACACTCCCGCCCGGCACTCCTACTGCGGACGCCGCAGGCGCTGCTACGGACGCTGCGACCACCACCCACGCCGCGCCGAGCACGGCGGATTCGGCCGCTCGCGAGACACCGCCCTGGAAGAGCCATCCCGGTCAGCTGCCCGACGGCGGCGACCAGGATCACAACGACGCGAGCCCCCCTGCCGATCCGAGCCCGGCCGCGCCGCCGCGGCTCGCCGCCGCCGATCCGGGGCTCGGCAACGTACCCGTCACGGGTGCAGATCCGGCGGAAACGCGACGTGGATGAACGGGCGCTTCCGATCACGGAGCACCTGGCAGAGCTCCGCCGGCGAATCGGGATCGCCCTCGCGGCGATCGTGATCGGCGCGATCCTCGCCTACAACTTCTCCGAACAGATCTTCGCCTTCCTGCTCTCGCCCGCGACCGAGGCCCTGACCGCCAAGGGGAGCAAGCTGCAGGCGATCGCACCGACGGAGATCTTCATCGCGTACATCAAGTGCGCTTTGCTCGCGGGATTTGTCGGGACGCTCCCGGTCAGCTTCTGGCAGCTGTGGGCCTTCGTCGCCCCCGGCCTCTACGACAGCGAGAAGCGCGCGATCTTTCCGTTCGTGATCGCCTCGACGGTCCTCTTCGTCTCGGGCGCCCTCTTCGGCCACACCTTCGTCTTCCCCGTCATGTTCCAGTTCCTGAACAGCTGGGACAACGAGTGGGTCGTGTCGGCCTGGACGCTGAACGAGGTCTTCGGGCTCACGACCCAGATGATCCTCGCCTTCGGCGTCATCTTCGAGCTCCCGATCTTCGTCCTCTTCCTCTCCCTGTCGGGCATCGTGACGGCGCGCCAGCTCTTCGCGGGCACCCGTTATGCGATCGTCGCCTCGTTCGTGATCGGCGCGATCCTGACGCCGCCCGACGTCGTGAGCCAGGTCATGATGTCGGTGCCGATGGTCATCCTCTATCTGCTGGGCGTAGCCGTGGCGTGGATGTTCGAGCGCAAGCCCGCCACGACGGCCGCGCTGCAGAAGACGGAAGGCTGAACGGCCGAAGCCGATCCTCTTCTGCAGGGCGCCCGTCCAACGTCTACTCGAACAGGATCCGAAAGCGAACCGGCACGTCGTCGTCGATCGACATCGGGTTCCAGCGCGAGGGCGCAGCACCGACGGCGAAGTCCATCCTCTGGATCAGGAATCCGCCCTCGACGACGACCGGATTCGTCTCGACGATCTCGACCTCGCCTTCGATCGTCTTCGCGGTTCCGTGAAGATCGACGTCGAATTGCACCGCATAACGCGGACGCCCGGATTCCGAGGGCTCGAGCGGGCGTGCCGAATGGCCCCGAACGGTCGCGACGGGGAATTTCGCAACGTCGAAGAAGTCGGCGGTCCGCAGGTGATCGTCGCGGCCCTCGCTCTCCGTATCGACGGAAGCGAGCTCGACCTCGATCACGGCGTGGCTCGCGACCGGGTTCGCGAGATCGATGGAATGCGCCAGCATGCGCCAGACGTGGAACTCGCCTTCGGCGTCGCCGAAGAGGTTGTGGCCGACGAAGCCGACCCGACCCTTCACCGCGGACGCGGCCGTCGCAGCCACGGCGGAATCGTCCGCGATCGCAGCCCCCGCCCAGGGCAGGCCGAGCGGCGCTGCCAGGGCGAGAGCCGCCAGTAGGGATCTCCGCGATCGTTTCATCCTGCGCTTCTCTCCGCCCCTCGATCCGTCTCTCGATGGCGCTGGACCCGGGTCATTCCCCCGACTCGCCGATCGCGCGGTAGACGAACGCACCGGCGACGGCCCCGAGGATCGGCGCCACCCAGAAGAGCCAGAGCTGCGAGATCGCCCAGCCGCCGACGAAGAGCGCGACGCCCGTGCTGCGCGCGGGATTCACGGACGTGTTCGTCACGGGGATGCTGATCAGATGGATCAGCGTCAGGCCGAGCCCGATCGCGATCGGCGCGAAGCCCTTCGGCGCACGCTCGTCGGTGGCGCCCAGGATGATCACGAGAAACATCATGGTCATCACGACTTCGGTCACGAACGCGGATCCCAGGCTGTAGCCCCCCGGCGAGTGCTCTCCGAAACCGTTCGACGCGAAGCCCCCAGCGACGTCGAAGCCCGCCTGTCCGCTGGCGATCATGTAGAGCACACCGCCCGCGGCGATCGCACCCAACACCTGGGACGCGATGTAGGGAACGAGCTGGGACGCCGGAAATCGGCCGGCCGCGCAGAGCCCGATCGAGACGGCCGGGTTCAGATGGCAGCCGGAGATGTGGCCGATCGCGTAGGCCATCGTGAGGACCGTGAGCCCGAATGCGAGCGACACACCGTGGAGCCCGATTCCGACTTCGGGGAATCCGGCGGCGAGGACCGCACTGCCGCATCCGCCCAACACCAGCCAGAACGTCCCGACGAATTCCGCACCGTATCGCTGCATCGACATCACCTCCCTGTTATCCCTTACGGAGTCGCCCGCGACGGACGATGGTCAATCGGACGCAGGGACATGCAATCGCAGCCCCGCCCCGGCCGGATCGACACGGCCTAACTCGACAGGCCGACGTTAACAGACAATGGACAGGTGAGCGCCATCGGAATCACGGCCCGGGATCGAAAAAGGGTGGGAGGAAAATCGGACGGCAGGGATTCACGCGCTTGATCTCGAAGCAGAAGGCACAGTCGTTCCGCATTGCGACCCGGGACGCAGACGCGGGGGCTTTTCGATCGATGTAAGTCGCTAGGGGACGGACATCTTGCCTGATCTGCACCGGCGATCTGCGCTTCAGGGCTAGTCCTCGGGCCCCTTCGTCCAGCGCGATCTCAGGCAAGAGCGCCGGGGCGCCGCCAAAACGATCGCGGCCGAAACCATTCCGGACGAGCCGGGTTCAAGCATCGGCGGACCGGCTGCGAGGGCGGCCTCGACCCACTCCAGGAGATCTCATGCGCAATTTTTCCCGTCGCTTCTACTTCTGCTTCGCGGTTGCCGTCGGACTCGCCGTCGGGATTTCGGCCGCCGCCCACGCGGAGGACACCTCCGCCCGCGAGCAGCGCCTCGACCGCAAGGGCGATCGCATCGAGGAGAAGGGGAAACGCGTGGACGAGCGCCTGGATCGCAGGGGCGCCCGCATCGATGAGCGGCTCGACCGACGGGGGGAGCGTGTCGGCGGGGCTCACACGCCCGCCCAGTCACCCGATCGATCCGCCTAACGCCGCTCCGACTTCAGCTTGAGCACGCGCTCGCGAAGCCCGACCTCGAAGTCCACGTTCTTCTTGCGGACGACGGAAACGCGGACCGCGACGTCTCCCCGGGAGACATCGAAGAGAACGGGCTCCGCGTCGGAAGCGCCGGCACCCGCGACGGGCTTCACTTCGAGCTCGACCACGCGGCCTTCGACGCGCACGCGCAGGGCCGAGCCCGTGTCCGCCAGCGGTCCATCGACCTCGACGGGGGCCTGTTTCGGGAGCGTGATGCGCGCACCACGCGCGACCGCGCTTCCGCTCGCCGAGTCCGCGGACCCGGTCTCGTCGAGCAGCACCGTCCGCCACGCCACGAGGGCGAGCACCATTTCGCGGGTTCCGTCATCGAGGGCCTGCGGTGGCGCGAGGCTCGATCCCGCCCGGGCGAGCTCCGCCTCGATGAAGCCGGTGTCGTAGGCGCCCGCGCGGAACACGGGGTTCACCACGAGTCGCCGCAGGAAGGGCAGACCCGTGCGAATCCCGGCGACCCAGAACGACTCGAGGGCGCCGGCGAGGCGCGCGAGCGCTTCCTCGCGATCGCGTCCGGTCGCGATCAGCTTGGCGAGCATCGCGTCGTAATGCGGTGTCACGGTATGCCCCGCTTCGAAGCCGGCATCGAGTCGGATGCCGGGGCCCTCCGGCGCGCACCAGGCGAGGATCGGGCCCGGGGACGGGACGAAGCCGCCATCGGGATCCTCGGCGTAGATGCGCACCTCGATGGCGTGGCCCGTGAGGCGGACGTCCGCCTGGTCGAAGGACAGGGGCTCGCCGGCGGCGATGCGGATCTGGAGCACCACGAGATCGAGGCCCGTCACGCATTCGGTGACCGGGTGCTCGACCTGGATGCGCGTATTCATCTCGAGAAAATAGAAAGCACTCGTCGAGTCCATCATGAACTCACAGGTCCCCGCCCCGACATAGCCGACCGCCTGCGCCGCGCGAACCGCCGCGTCGCCCATCGCCGCGCGGGTCGCGTCGCTCATGCCGTGGGCCGGCGCTTCCTCGACGAGCTTTTGATGGCGGCGCTGGATCGAGCACTCCCGCTCCCCGAGATGGACGGTCTTGCCCTGCTGGTCGGCGAGGATCTGGATTTCGATGTGGCGCGGGCCCGAGAGGTATTTCTCGAGATAGATCGTGTCGTCGCCGAAGGCCGCGAGCGCCTCCGACGCGGCGCGCTCGAGGGCCGCCTCGAGCTCGGCCTCGTCGTTCACCCGGCGCATGCCACGGCCGCCGCCGCCGGCGCTCGCCTTCACGAGCACGGGGTAGCCGAACTCCTCCGCCTCGCGCCGCGCGTCGTCGAGGCTCGTGATCGCCCGGCTACCGCCCGGCACGACGCGTACCCCCGCCGCACGCATGCGCTCACGGGCGGCGATCTTCCCGCCCATCGCGCGGATCACGTCGGGCGAGGGCCCGATGAAGACGAGCCCCGCATCGTTCACGGCCTGGGCGAAATCGGCGTTCTCCGACAGGAAGCCGTAGCCGGGATGGATCGCGTCGGCACCGCAGCGCTGCGCGATCGCGACGATGCCCGGGATGTCGAGGTAGCTCTCCGTCGCCCGCGCGGGTCCACACGGATAGGCCTCGTCGGCCATCCGCGTGTGCAGCGCATCGACGTCCGCCTCGGAGTAGATCGCGACCGACCGGACCCCGAGCCCCCGGCACGCCCGGATCACTCGGACCGCGATCTCGCCCCGATTCGCAATCAGGATCTTCCCGAACATCCCACCACTCCCGCGCAACGCGCTCGCGGAGCATAACGAGTTGTGCGAATCGGCAATGGGCGTCGGCGGGACACCGCTGCAGTCGGACGAATCCGCGGCCGTGCTTCTGCGCGCCGCCGCGCGGGGGCGGTCGGCGTGGTGCGCGCGGAGGCTTCTACTCCGGATTCGCCGCTGAATGGTGAGCGGGGTGCAGGAAGTGCGTGGTCCGGACGACCTGAACCACGCGACTCACCGCGAGGAGACGGCCCGATCTAGAGCGCCGCGATCTCCGACAGCTTCTGCTGGAGCATCGCTCCGTAGGTGCGTAGATCCATCGGATTGCGCGCGACGCCGCTGTCCATCGCCGCCTTCGCGACCGCCGGTGCGACGAACAAGAGCACGCGCGGATCGAAGGGCTTCGGGATGATGTACTCGGGGCCGAACTCGAAGCTCTCGCCCGGGTAGGCCTTCTTCACGGCATCCGGCACTTCCTCGCCGCGCTTCGCCAGCTCTGCCAGGGCGAAGGTCGCCGCCTGCTTCATCTCTTCGTTGATCTTCGACGCCCGCACGTCGAGGGCGCCGCGGAAGATGAAGGGGAAGCCGAGCACGTTGTTGACCTGGTTGGCGTAGTCCGAGCGGCCCGTCGCGCAGATCGCGTCCTTACGCGCGGCCTTCACCTCGGGCGGCGTGATCTCGGGATCGGGATTCGCCATCGCGAAGACGAGCGGCTTCGGCGCCATCGACTTCACCATCTCCTGCGTGACGAGGCCCTTGCTCGAGAGCCCGACGAACACGTCGCAGCCGACCATCGCGTCCGCCAGCGTCCGGCACTTCGTCTCGCGGACGAACTCTTCCTTGTACTTGTTGAAGCCTTCGCCGCGGCCCTTCCACATCACGCCCTTGGTATCGGTCATCAGGATGTTCTCGGCCTTCACGCCGAGATCCTTGTAGAGCTTCGCGCACGAGATCGCGGCGGCGCCGGCGCCGGAGATGACGATCTTCGCTTCGCTCATCTTCTTGCCCTGGAGCTCGAGGCCGTTGAGCAGGGCGGCGGCCGAGATGATCGCCGTCCCGTGCTGGTCGTCGTGGAAGACCGGGATGTCGAGGGAGGCCTTCAACGCCTCCTCGATCTCGAAACACTCTGGCGCGCGGATGTCCTCGAGGTTGATGCCACCGAAGGTCGGTGAGATCAGCTCGCAGAAGCGGATCATCTCCTTCGTGTCGGTCGTGTCGACCTCGATGTCGAAGACGTCGATGTCAGCGAAGCGCTTGAAGAGGACACCCTTGCCCTCCATCACGGGCTTGCCGGCGAGGGCGCCGAGGTTGCCGAGGCCGAGGACGGCGGTGCCGTTGGAGATGACGGCGACGAGGTTTCCCTTGGCGGTGTACTTGTACGCGTCGTCGGGGTTCTTCTCGATCTCGAGACAGGGCGCCGCGACACCGGGGGAGTAGGCGAGGGAGAGGTCGGCTGCCGTGGCGCAGCTCTTGGTCGGGACGACCTTGATCTTTCCGGGGCGACCCTGGGCGTGATATTCGAGGGCCTTTTCATTGAGATTCATGGGGGTCCTCTGACTGCGTCGGTCGGCGCGGTTGCCGATCGATCGATTGCTTTCCTCGCGCGAACGAACACGAACGAAGAAGGGGATGGAGTGGCGGGCGGGTCTGTGTGAAAGGCTGCCGAGTCTATCAATCGAGCGCCCGAGTGTCGAAGCCCGGCGGCGCAGCCCTTTGCGTCGGGGGCGGATCGTCAGGGGCAAGTGGCCGGGGGCCCGCCGGGCGCGGGCGGCTCCGGAACCGGCAACTCACGCCGACGGCGGGCGGGATCAGAGGCGGAACGCCTCCGCGGCCGGTCCCGCACGGGCGACCGCCCTGGGCCGGCAGGCGCGCCTCAGCCCCGCATGAGCTCGCGGGCGATCACGATGCGCTGGATCTGGTTCGTGCCCTCGTAGATCTGCATCAGCTTGGCGTCGCGCATCAGCTTTTCGACCGGATATTCCTTCGTATAGCCATTGCCGCCAAAGATCTGGACCGCGTCCGTCGTCGCCTTCATGGCCGCGTCGGTCGAGAAGCACTTGGCCATCGAGGACTGCTTCGAAGCGCGCTTGCCCTGGTCGAGGAGCCAGGCGCTCTGGAACGTCAGGAGGCGGCTCGCCTCGATGTCCTTCGCCATGTCGGCGAGCATGAACTGGACCGCCTGGAACTCCCCGATCGCCTGGCCGAAGGCCTTGCGTTGCGCGGCGTAGGCGAGGCTCTCCTCGAGGGCGCGACGGGCGATGCCCGTGGCGAGGGCACCGATCAGCGGCCGCGTGCGGTCGAGGGTCGCCATGGCGATCTTGAAGCCCTCGCCCTCGGCGCCGAGGCGCTGGGCTGCGGGGACCCGCACGTTGTCGAAATGCAGGACCCGCGTGTCGCTCGCGCGCTGGCCCATCTTGTCCTCCTTCTTGCCCGGCGTGAGCCCGGGGGTCTCGCGGGGGAGGACGAAGGCGCAGACACCCTTGTGCCGGGTGTGGCGATCGAGGGTCGCGAAGACGGTGTAGAGATCGGCCTCGCCGCCGTTCGTGATCCAGGCCTTGGTGCCGTTGAGGATGTAGTCGCTGCCCGATTTTTCGGCGAGGAGCTGGAGGCCGGCGACGTCGGAGCCAGCGCCCGGCTCGGACAAGGCGAAGGCGAGAACCTTGAACTGCTGTGTGCAGGGCACGAGCCACTCGCGCTGCTGGTCGCGCGTCCCACCCACCAGGATGGGCGTCAGGCCCAGATCGTTCGAGAGGATCGAGGTCGTCACCCCCGAGCAGCCGCGCGAGAGCTCTTCGACGACGACGCAGGCGCCGACCGCCGAGAGTCCGAGACCGCCGAATTCCTCGGGGATGAAGACGTGGGATAGACCGAGCTCCCACGCCATCCGGAGCACCTCGCGCGGAAACTTCCCGCTCGCATCGTACGCGGCGGCGATCGGAGCGATCTGTTCATCCGAGAAGCGCCGGGCCGTACCCTGCAGACTGGAAAGCGCGTCGTCGAGCTCGAAATCCATCCCGTCCCTCTCGGCGTGCTCCCCCGCCTGCTCCCCCTGCGGGTCGCAACCCGCCTAATGCGCGTCGAGCTCTCGCGTCCCGGCCACTCGCGCACCCAGCGCCCGCGACAAGCGATGGGCGGCCTCCGACACGGCCCGAGCCCCCTCGGCGTGGACGCCCTCGCGGGTCAACCGCTGGCTCGGGCCCGACAGCGAGATCGCCGCGATGACACGCTCGCTCGCGTCGCGCACGGGCGCCGCGACGCAGTGGAGACCGGACGCGTACTCCTCGAGATCGACGGCGTAGCCGCGCAGCTGGCCGGCGCGGACCTCGTCGAGGAGCTTCGCTCCGTCCGTGATCGTCGCGTCCGTGAATCGATCGAGCTTCCACTGGCCGATGCCCGGCTCCGGCGGGGCCACCCCGGCCCGCCGCCCGGTCGCTTCAGATAGCAGCGGCGTCGAGGCAGGCCGCTCGAGCATGCCCACGAGCAGAGCTTTCCCCATCGCCGTGCAATGTGCGGGCAAGCGCTCACCCACCCGCGACCCCGTCAGCAGGAGCTGAGCCGGAAGTACGCCGTCCAGGTGGGCGACCTCGCGCTCGCGCAGAACACCAAGATGCGCCGTCTCACCCGTCTCGGCCACCAGATCTTCCAGCACCGGGCGCGCCAGACTCGCGAAGGGGTGATTGCGCGCGAAGGCGTGGGCCAGCTCGAGGCAGCGCGGCCCGAGATGGTACAGCTCGCTATCGGAGGACTGCTGGACGTAGCCCGCGATCTCGAGGGTCGCGAGCAGGCGGAACGCGTTGTTCTTGTGGAGCCCGAGACTGCGCGCGACGTCCGAGACGCCGATCGCGACCGCGCCGTCGAAGACCTCCAGCATGCGAAACGCGTTCATCACGGTCTGGATCGCGTAATCGCTCCTGGGCTTGCTGGAGCTCTTCGCCACGGCTCGTCTCCTGCTCTTCGCTCTTGGCTTGCTCTCGGCTCGGTCCCAGCTCGGTCTCGGCCCGGTCCCGGAGACGTGGCGGCTACCGGCCATCCGGGATGTGCGATCCACATTTCCGGGGAGCGATCCTATCTAACGCAGCGACAGGAGACGTGTCAATCAGTTCGTGCAAATCCAGCGTGCGTGCGACCGCCCTCGTACACACCGCTGTGTCCGACCGAGCGAGCGCAACCCTCGCGACCGGAAACAGCTTTCGCTCGCGGAGGTGGTCGCTCCGCGCGTCGAAAAAAAATTCGACCGCGCGTCCCGGGCGGGAGCTCGTCCGACTAATAAGGCGGAGAGCGGCGCGGGCGCTCGGCAGCGCGAGCGGCCATCTCCGTCGCGAGCAGCTCGACGATGAGGGTGCCGACCCCCAGCAGGATTGCGAGGTCCGCGAGATTGAAATCCGGGAGCGGGCTCGCGGCCGGCGGGCCGACGTGCAAAAAATTGATACTCGCACCGAGTCGATAGCGATCCAGGCTGTTGCTCACGATGCCCGCGAGCACCGCGCCGAGGGCCGCCGCCGTTCCGAAGTCCCGTGGGGCCAGTGAACGGAGAAAGACGAACACGACGATCGCCGCGATGATCGAGAGAATTCCGTAACCGGCGAGCTCCGCGTTCGGCGACCAATTCCGAAACAAGCCGAGTGCACCCCCCGCCGCGGGCACATGCGTCCACGCGAGCAGCGAGCCGATTATCGGAACGCGTTCGCCGACCTCGACCGCGCTCGCGACGTGGCGCTTGCCCAGCTGGTCGAGCACGAGCACCAGCGCCGCCACGAGCCCGAACGACGCGTACTTGCTCCCCTTGCTCCCCATGAGAGCCGCACTCCCGCTATCTGAGCTCTTCGGCGGACAACAGCTCGTCGCGCCAGATCTCGGGCGAGAGCTCGCGGGCCGCATCGAAGCGCGAGTCCGCCTCCGCGTCGCGGCCCTCGGCGCGGTCGATCCAGGCGCGCAGACCGACGCCCCAGACGTCGACGGAGGAGCCCATCACGCCCTCCGACTCGAAGAGCGCACGGGCCTGGTCGAGAAACGCGCTCGCCTCCTCGGGATTGCCGCTGGCGACGTGGTGGCGTGCGAGGGCGAGAAACGCGATCGGATTCGTCGCATCGAGACGCACGGCGCGCTGGTAGCTCGCGAGCGCCCGCGACGGCTCCCCCGCCGCATCCGCATCGAGTCCCTCGATCACCAGCCGAAGCGAACCGTCGCGGTGCGCGTCGTAGTGTCCCAGCGAGGCACTCGCCGTCAGCGGCGGCTCGGGCACCGGAGTCGGAGGCGGTGCGAAGAGCGAATCATCGACCGGCTGCCGCTCGGGCTCGGCGCTGCCCGCTGACTCGGAGACTGTCCGCTCGCTCGCAGCCGGTCCCGGCGTCGGCGCGACGACGCGGCTCGTCGCACATCCGCCGAGCGCGCTCAGCACACACACGACGAACGAGCCGAGCCAGAAATTGCGCCGCATGTCGACCATCCGCGTCCCACCCTCGCACACTCACCCGGGGCACGCGACCTCGCGCGACTTCGCCCGTCTGCGGTCCCGGCGCGATCATCCGCCAAAGAAACGTTCGAAGAAGCGAGGAAACGTGGGCATGCCGCGGGGACACGTCTCGACGGGAGCCGTGCCGATCAGGAAGTACTCCGGC
>JANMTD010000217.1:0-7876 GCA_031390075.1 Deltaproteobacteria bacterium
GGACTCGTCCTCGCCGTCGACGGCGCGAAGCAGAGCGCGAAGGTCGGCGTCGGGGCCGGCGTCGAGGGCCGGGCGGCGCTCGACGACGTGAAGTGGGCAAGGAAGCCGAATCCGAACTCGGCGCCCTACACCGTGTCGGAGATCGGGTCGATCTTCGACGTCGGCGACGTCGTCCAGTTCGTCCAGGTCGGGGATGCCGGGGAAACGGACACGGCCGACGCGAAGGCCGATGCGCAGGGTGCGGACGGGCGCATCGTTCGCCTCGACATCGGGCAGCAGACCTTCGCCCAGGGCGCGCTCCTCTCCCTCGACAATGCGACGGGCGACGTGCTCGCGATGATCGGGGGCTACGACTTCGCGAAGAGCGAGTTCAATCGCGCCGTGCAGGCCGCGCGGCTCCCGGGCTCGGCCTTCAAGCCCTTCATCTACGGCGCGGCGCTGACGCGGGACTACACCCCGGTCTCGACCGTGATCGACCGCCCCGTCGTCTATACCGACCCGACGAGCGGCTTCGTCTGGGCCCCGCGCAACTACGGCCGCAAATCCTACGGCCCGATGACGATGCGCGACGCCCTGAAGAAGTCGATCAACAACGCGACCGTCTATCTATTCCGCGACATCGGCCCGAGCTATGTGATCGCGCACGCGCGGCGCTTCGGGATCCAGTCGAAGCTGACGCCGGACCTGTCGCTCGCGCTCGGCACGAGCGCCGTGACGCTGCTCGAGCTGACGCGGGCGTACGCGGTCTATCCCCACGGCGGCAAGCGAGTGATCCCGCTTTTCATCAACCGGATCGTCGACCGCGACGGCAAGGAGATCCTGAAGGACGTGCCCCTCGGCGAGGTCCCGCCCCCGCTCGAGCCGCTTCCCCGGGCCGAAGAGACGACGACCACCGGCGACGCGACCTGGACGAACAGCCCGAGCGCCGCCGACCAGGTCCTCAGCCCCGCCGACGCCTATCTGATGTGCGACATGCTCCAGGCCGTGGTGCGGGAGGGGACGGGCGCCGCGCTCTCGAAGCTCGGCCGGACCTTCGCCGGCAAGACCGGGACGACCAACGAGTACTCCGACGCCTGGTTCATCGGCTTCTCGCCCGAGATCACGACCGGCGTCTGGGTCGGAAACGACGACAACCACGTCCTGGGCCGCGGCGAGACCGGGGGCACGACGGCGCTGCCGATCTGGGGCGATTTCATGAAGGTCGCCGCGGCGCGCTACCCGAATCACGACTTCGAGGCGCCCGCCGACATCGAGTTCCGCCGCGTCGACAAGGTCTCGGGACTGCTCGCCGACGCCAGTACAGAGGACGCCTACTTCCAACCGTTCCGCGCCGGCACCGCGCCCGAGCGCACCTTCACCGAGCAAACGGTGGAGAAGAAGACCCGCCAGGCCGCCCGCGACGACACCTTCTAGCTAGGTGTTCCGAACGCTCTGCGTTGACAGGGCCGCGCGAGATCGGTAACTCCGCGCACATGGGGGGACACGCGAGCACGAGTTCGCGCGGTGGCACGCTTGCGTCCACGGCGCTGGACCGCCGCCACGATTCGAAGCGCGCGACCGATCGCCGACGGGCAGCCGAGACGGCGCTGCTCGACGCAATGCTCTTGCCGGCGGACCTTCCGCGGGACGGGGTCGGCGTCGAGGGTCAAGCGCTGCTCATGCGCGCCCTGCGGCGATTGCTGCGCCAGGAAGGCGTCGCCGCTGCCGTCGCGTGGGTCGACGATCCGGGCCATCGGCCCCAGGTCGTCGCCGCGCTCCCCGCCGAGATGGCGACGCGCATCCAACCGAGCCGCGAGTTCTTCGAGGCCCTCGTCCGCACGGGCACCGTCCAGATCCTCGGCGACGCGCCCCACGACCTCGATTTAAAGGCCCTCGCCGCCCAGGGCATCGCCGCAGCAGCGCCGATCGCGGGCCTCGGAACCCAGCCCGCCGCGGTGATCCTGATCTTTCCCGAACGCGTCGGCCGACCACTCCGGCCCAGGACGCTCGCAGTCCTGGCCGAGGTGGCGGATCAGCTCTCGCAGTCGATGGCGACGCAGCTCGCCCTCGACCGGCTCGGCCAGATGGACGATGCCGTCGCCCGGCTCGACCGGCTCGCCGCCCTCGGAGGCCTCGTCACGGAGATCGTCCACGAGATCCGCAATCCGCTGGTCGCCGTGAAGACCTTTCTTCAGCTGCTGCCGGAGCGCCGCAACGATCCCGAGTTCAACGACGGCTTCCGGATCCTGGTCGGCGAGGAGGTGCAGCGCCTCGAACGCATGCTCGACGATCTGCTGCGGCATGCGCGCCCGCGCAGCACGCCCTCGATCGGCGAAGGGGCGCATATCGCCGAGGCCGTGGAGACGACGCTCCAGCTCATTTCCTACCGCTGCCGCGAGCGCGGAATCGAGCTCGCGACCCGGATCCGACCGGAGCTGCCCGCCCTCGGCCTCGCCCCGGACGCGCTTCGCCAGCTACTTCTGAACCTGCTCCTGAACGCGACGCAGGTGACCCCGCGCGGCGGCTCGATCCGCCTGCATGCCGATTGGAGCCCGGAGCTCGCCAACCATCTCGTCCTGTCGGTCGAGGACGACGGCCCCGGCGTCGAGCCCGAGCTCGCCGCGCGCATCTTCGAGCCCTTCTGGACCCGGCGCAGCGAGGGCGCCGGCGGCCTCGGCCTCGCGATCTGCAAGCGAATCGTCGAAGACGCCGGTGGCTCGATCTCGGTCCACGCCGGCGAAACCGGCGGCGCCCGCCTGCAAGTCGACCTCCCGATCGACCGCTAGGTCGCCCCCGCGAGCCAGCCCCGCACGCTCCGTCCAAGGTCCGCGAGCCCCGCCCTGAAGAAATGATCGACGCCGGGGAGCACCACCAGCTCCACCTGCTCGAGCCCTGCGACGAGCTCCCGAAGCGCATCGAGGGGAACGTAGCTGTCGCTGTCGCCGGTCACGATCAGGGTCGGCCGTCCCGAACGTTCGAAGGCCGCGCGCTCGAGCATCGCGGGCGGCGGGGCCACGAGCACGAGCTTCTTGACCCGGGGCGCCGCCGTGCAGGTCCGGAAGACCGCGAGCGAGCCCCACGAATAACCACAGGCGACGATGCCGCCCTCGACGCTCTCCCGAATGAAGTCGAGGGCCGCCCGGCAATCCGCATCGGCATCGGCGATCTCGCCCGAGGGCTTGCCCGCGCTCGCCCCGACGCCCCGCCAGTTGAATCGCAGCGAGACATAGCCCGCATCGCTCGCCGCGAGCCCGAGCTCCGTCGCGACCGGCGAGTCCATCGAGCCGCCCATCAGGGGATGGGGCGCCGCGACGATAGCGCCGCCGCGGGAGTCGCCGGCGATCCCGAACGCCGAGGTCGAGGCCGAAGGCGAAGCGGGCTCGAGATCGCTTGGAGAAATCGCCTGCGACCGCGCCGGGAGCCAGAGTCCCTCGAGCGACGCGCCCGTCGGCAGACCGGGGGTCTCGGGCAGCAGGATCGTCGCCGGGCGTTCGAAGGGGCGCGGTGTCATGGCCGCGAGCCTAACCTTCCCGAAGCCGCCGCGTCGAGAAGTGGAGGCGCTGCGCGCGAGCCGAAAGCGTGTCCGAGAGGAGAGTCGAGATGAGCGAGCGCCGTGTCCAGCGTGGGGCCCAATTCGAGCTGATCACGGAGCGGGTGGACCTGCCCAACGGCCGGAGCGTGCTCCTCGATCTGCTGAAACATCCGGGGGCCGCCGCGGTCGTACCCTTTCTCGACGACGGACGGGTGCTCCTGATCCGCCAGTACCGCTACGCGGCGGGCGGGTACCTGCTCGAGATTCCGGCCGGGAAGCTCGACCCCGGCGAAGCGCCGGAGGCGTGTGCCGCGAGAGAGCTCGAAGAAGAGACGGGTTACCGCGCAGGACGCCTCGAGAAGCTGGGCGTGATCTGGCCCTCGCCCGGCTTCACCGACGAGAGGATCCACCTCTTCGCCGCTTACGATCTCCGGCTGGCCGAGCAGTGCCTCGAAGCCGACGAGATCATCGAGCTCGTGCCGATGGCCTTCGATGCGGCGCTCTCGGGAGTCCGCGCCGGCGAGATCCAGGATGCGAAGACCGGGATGGCCCTGCTGCTGGCGGCGGAGCGGCGGTCGAGAGCCCGGGTAGATAGATAGTCATTGACCCCGAGGGGCATTCGGGCCCGGTTCGTTGACCCCCCATTCAACCATCCGTAAGCTGTGGCTGTCCTGCGGGAGCACGCGCCCATCCCGCCGACGACACCACGAGCAAAACCAGACCGGAGTGTCCAGGCTTGTACGGACGCGGCGGCGCACAATTCTCGTTCGGACCCCCCGCGACCCCGGAGATCATCAAAAATCTCCTGATCGCGAACGGTGTGGTCTTCATCGCGCAGCTCATCGGGCCGCGCGTCGGCTTCGACGTGACCGGCTTCGGTGTGGTCCAGCCCGCCGCCGTCTGGGGCGACTTCCAGATCTGGCGAATCTTCACGTACATGTGGCTCCACAGCGAGCACCAGTTCATGCACATCGCCATGAACATGCTCTCGCTCTGGATGTTCGGATCACAGCTGGCCCTCGCCTGGGGTGAGGAGCGCTTCCTCCGCTACTACCTCGTGTGCGGGACCGGTGCGGGCTTCATGATCGCCTCGCTCCCCTTCCTGCTCGGCATGCTCGGGATTCCGTCGTCGATCGCCGACATCACGGGCGTGACCCTCGGCGCCTCGGGCGCCGTGATGGGCGTGCTGCTCGCCTACTCGTTCACGTGGCCCGATCGCACGATCATGCTTCTGTTTCCGCCCATCCCGATCAAGGCGATCTACCTGATCCCGCTGCTCTTCCTGATGGAGTGGATGTCGAGCGGCCGCGGCAACGTCAGCCATACGGGCCATCTCGCCGGTGTCCTGGTCGGTTGGATCTATCTGCTCAACGAGGGCCGGACGCCCGGTGCCCCGACGTTCCAATCCCTGCTCCACAAATGGCGCCGCTACCGCATGCGGCAGAAGATCCGCGCCGTTCATCGCGAGGACCGCGTGGATCGCGAGTCCCGCGACCGTGACGACGACCGCGACGACAAGAGGCGATTCCATTGAAGTGGCGAACCGGACACCACCGCGAGGGCGGCGACGGCCGCACCTTCGGCCCCGGCTTCGGGGGGCTGCTGCGCAGCCTCTTCGCCAACCTGCCCTGGGCGGAATCCGCGAGCCGCGAAGAGAGCCTGATCGTGCCCGCCCCCGCCGGCCGCTCGATCAGTGTCCACAACGCCAACGGCAAGACCCGCATCATCGGCGAGGACCGCCAGGACATCGAGATCCGCATCCACAAGAGCGTCCGCGCCGACTGCCCCGACCTCGCGACCCGGCTCCTCGATGCGATCCAGATCCAGAACACCCCCGGCGCGGAGCTGCTCGAGATCGAGGTCCAGATTCCGCGCCGCTGCTCCCGCCACGCCGTCGCCCACATCGAGCTCCGCGTCCCCCGCGAGACCCGCATCTCGACCAGCTCCAGCAACGGCAAGATCTGCCTCGAGGGCATCGACCGCGACGTGCGTGCCCGCTCCTCCAACGGCTCGATCTCGATCCGCGAAGTCAACGGCGACATCGACGTCACGACCGCCAACGCCAAGGTCGATTGCCGCTGTACCCACGGCCATCTCCGCGCCCGCTCGAGCAACGGCAAGATAGAGCTCGGCGGCCATCGCGGATCGATCGACGCCTCGACCAGCAACGGCGTCATCTGCGCGACGCTCGAGAGTCTCGCCCAGATCGGCGTGACCCTGACGACGAGCAACGGCCGCATCGTCCTCGATCTCCCCGAGCACGCCGACGCCGACATCGACATGCGCGTCGAGAACGGCCTGATCCGCAACGACCTCGACCTCGAGCAGCAGTCGGGCGACGAGCGGGGCTGGGTCCGGGGCCGCCTCGGCAAGGGCGGCTGCCCGATCCGACTGCGCACCTCGAACGGAACGATCTCGGTACGCTAGGCGAGCGGACGGATCTGCGATGACTCTCCTTGAGGTATTCGAGTTCGCGAGCTACGTCGTCACCGTCGTCGCCCTCCCCTTCGCGATCGTCGTCTTCATCGCCGAGCAGCGAAAGGAGCGGCAGAACGAGGAAGAGGAATCCTTCCAGCTCCTCTCGAACTCGTACACCGTCTTCCTCCAGCTCGTGCTCGAGAACCCGGACCTCCGCCTCCACTCCGACGATGCGACCCCCGATCTGTCGCCCGAGCAGCACGAGCGCATGCTCGTGCTCTTCGACATCCTGATCTCGCTGTTCGAACGCGCCTACATCCTGCTCTACGAAGAGCCCATGCCCGTCTACCGCGAGCGGCAATGGCACTCGTGGGACGACTACATGCGGGAGTGGTGTCGACGAGAGGATTTCCGGACCGTGCTGCCGCAGCTGCTGCGCGGCGAGGATCCCGAGTTCGTGGCCTACATCGAGCGACTCGCGCGGGAAGAGAAGCCGGGCGCGTGACGCGCTAGAACGAATAGCTCGCCGGCGGCGTCGCGCCGCGAGCGGCGGCCTCCCAGCCATCGTGGGAAAGTCCGCAGCGATCCACCCTATCCGCCTGCGCACCGACCTCCCATGCGAAATCGAGCAGCCCCCGCGGCAGTCCGCATTGTGCGTCGAGCGCGTCGCGCAGACGCTCGTACTCCCGATCGATGCGGGGATCGAGGGCGACGGGGCAGAGGAGCGGTGAGCCGTGACATTCGGGGGCGAGCTCGCATAGCGTGACCTCGTGGGCCAGGACATGGATCTCGCGCCGCAGCCTGTCGCAGCGGGATTCGTATGCACCCATCGGGAACACCCGAACGTCGGCCTCGGCGCCCCGCCCTTCGACCGCGAATACCAGGTTCGCAAGCGACGCGAAGAGGATCCCCACGAGCAGCAGGGAGAACGGAAGAGCCACCAGCAATCGAAAGCGCATCGAGCACCTCCGCATCGATCTGATGTCCCCATCCTACAGCACGGCGAAGGCACCCGGTCCGAAAAGTGTCATGATCGCGGTCGACGGGCGTCCTCCTGATGCGACGTCAACCTGACGAGGACTCACGAACGATGAATAACGACGATTCACCGCTGCCGACCTCCGGCAAGCGCCTCTCGGGGAGCTGCCTCTGCGGCGGCGTGACCTATCAGTGCCGGGGTCCGCTCGAGACGATGGCGCGCTGCTACTGCGTCCAGTGCCGGAAGGCTTCGGGGGGCGAGTGCGCGACGAATGCGGTGGTGGCGAAGGGGAGCTTCCGCCTGACGTCGGGGAAAGAGCTCCTGCGCGAGTTCGAGTCCTCGCCGGGCCAGCTGCGCGTCTTCTGTGGCCGCTGCGGATCGCCCCTCTACAAGCGCTATGTCGACGATCCCGATCGGATCCGGATCCGCGTCGGACTCCTCGACGACGAGTTCGACGAGACGCCGCGGCTCCAGGTCTTCATCTCGGAGAAGCTCTCCCTGACGCGAATCGACGAGTCGATCCCGAGCTACGATCGCAGCGTTCCGCCGCGCCCGTCCTAGTCGCCTTCGTGGGCCTGCTGCTCCTGTCGCCAGACCAGCGCCGTCGCGACGAGGACGGGGAGCGAGAGAAAGAAGCAGAGATACCCGACCGCGTTCGGAAGCGCGCCGGGGGGCATGAAATGCCGTGCGGCGATCCATTCGAGGGTCGTGAAGAACACGAAGTAGACGACGACCAGCGCGGGCCTTCGCCAGGCGCGAAATCGAAGCATGTAGAGCGAGGTCAGGAGCAGTCCGAAGCCGACTGGATTGACGACGGCGTCCACGCTCACACTCGGCCGGACGGACGCCGCACGTCGAGGCGCTCCGGGCCGTACTCGAGGAACACGGGCACACCGTGATACTCGAAGCCGGGTGCGAGCTCGAGCTCTCCGACCTCGAAGCGCTGCACGAAGGCGCGCAGCGCCTCG
>JANMTD010000223.1:0-23119 GCA_031390075.1 Deltaproteobacteria bacterium
GAGCGCCGCGCTCGGCTTCGATCGATCGGCCGCGTCGGTCCGGCTGGCGAGCCGCACGAGCTCCGCCCGCGCCTCCGCCTCCGCCTCGACCGCTTTCTCCAGGCGATCCCCGTACCGCGCCGACTCGGCCACGAGGTCGCGCACGCGGGGCGCGCGCTGGAGAATCCGGCGAAGCGCCGACTCCGATGCCGCGCCCAGCTCGGGCCCGAGTGCATCCTCGAGCGCCGCGATCTGGCCTTCGAGCTCCGCCACCTTCTCCTCGCGGCGCGGCAGCTGCACCCGCGTCGCGCGGTAGGCCTCGAGCCCCTGATGGAGTCCTTCGATCGGCTCGCGGGCCGCCAGGATGCCCGGGGCCAGCACGAGGGCGCCCTCGCGCTCGATCTCCCTCGCGATCCGTTCGAGCGCGTTCGCGCGCTCTTCCTCCGCCTGCGCGAGCGCCTGCCGCGCCTCCTTGAGCCGGCGCGCACGCGCAATCTCGGTCCGAGTCGCCTCGCTCTCGGCGGCGAGGGCGGCGAGCCTCGCTTCCAGACCCTGGACGAGTCGGGACTCCTCCTCCCAGCGACCGGGGTCGAGGTTATTCGAGCGGATCTCGGACTGAAGCGCCTTCCAATCGGCGACGGCCACCGCGATGCGCTGCTTCGTGCCGCGGGGGACGAAGATGGCCTCGGCCTCCTGCTCGAGGGCCTCCATCAGCTTGCGCAGGTGGACGACACCGAGCCCGGCCCCGAACAACGCCCGCCCGAGCTCGCCGCCCTCCTCGAGCAGGGAGCGCGAGCCTTCGACGAGCGCCGGATGGTCGAGGCCGTAGAAATGGCTGAAGAGCGCCTCGGGGACTGCCTGCGTCAGCTTCAGCAGCTGTTCGACGGCGCGCTCCGCCTGGTCCCCTTCGCCTCGCAAGGTCTGCTTGCTGCCCTTGCGGCGGACGACGTCGGCGACGAAGCCATCCTGGAATCGCAGCCGGGCCCCGACGCGGAGATCCTGATGGGGATGGACGAAGTTGTCCTCGGACTGGTGGGGGATGCCGTAGAGCAGGCCCCGGATCGCTCGCAGCGCCGAGCTCTTGCCCGCCTCATTGGGCCCGAAGATCACACACAGGCCCGCACCCGCCTCGTCGCCGAGCAGGAGCCGCCGATCGGTGAAAGGCCCGAAGGCGTCGAGATGGAGCTCGGCGATCCTCATTCGGAGCCCTCGCCCTCGACCAGCCGCGACCAGAGCAGGTCACGCACAGCGGGCAACCTGGCTCGGAGCCACTCCGGATCCGTCGGGTCGACGCGGTCGTCATCGGCGACGTCGATGCCCGGAAGACCCGGATCGCCGAGCAGCACCGGCGGCAGCTTCCGCCGCAGCTCCTCGAACTCACCCCGCGCGCTCGAAATGTCGAACGATTCCCTCGCGAGGCCCTCGATGCGGCGCAGCAGCCCGCCGAGCGCGTCCTCGCGACCCAGCAGCGCGCGAAGGTCGCGTCGGTCGCGGGTCGCGAAATCGACGCGCTCGAGCCAGACCCCGGGCTCAGCGAGATCGCTGGCGAGCGCCCGGTATTCGTGGAGCCAACGTTCGGGCTCGCGGACCAGGGCGTCGTGAATCGGTGTCGCCCCGCTCAGCACCAGACGGGCGGCGACGAGGCGGCCCTCGGCGGCGGAGACGGCGGCGCCGAGAGCGTCGCGGGCGCGGCAGAGCGCGTCGTCGGGGCGGTCGAGGGCGGAGACATCGACCTCGATCCGCACCCAGCGCACGGCATCGAGATCGCGGTGGTCGACGGCGACGACCCGGCCGTGATCGACGGTGACGAGGGAAGCCCCTTTACCGCCGGTCTCGCGGGCGTGTCGACCCTGGAGGTTGCCGGGGAAGACGATCCAGGGATCGCCCTTGCACACCTCCTCCCGCTTGTGGACGTGGCCCAGGGCCCAGTAGGCGTAGCCCTTGGCGCGCAGGCCCTCGACCGTGCAGGGGGCGTAGTCGTCGTGGCCCGGGCGACCGTCGAGGGAGGTGTGGAGCAGGCCGATCTCGAAGCGGCCGCGGTCGGCCTGGGGAAAGCCAGCGGCGAGGTCTTCGGGGACGCGGCGGGTGGCGAAGCTCTGGCCGTGGATGGCGACGTCGTAGTCGGGGAGCTCGATCGTCTCGGGCAGGCGCGAGGCGTGGTGGTGCACGTTTGGTGGGAGCGAGAGGCGCTTCGTGATCTGGCTGGCGGCGTCGTGGTTGCCGGAGACGAGATGGACCGGGATGCCGACGTCGGCCAGCCGGCGCATCTGCGCCACGAAGAAGAGGCCCGTGTTGTAGTCCTTCCAGTCGCCGTCGTAGAGATCCCCGGCCAGCAACACGAAGGCAACCCGCTCGTCGATCGCGAGCTCGACCAGGGCCTCGAAGGCCCGGCGCGGGGCCGCCCGGACGGCCTCGACAGGCGCATCCGGATAGCGTTCGAGGCCCTGCAGTGGGCTGTCGAGATGGATGTCCGCCGCATGGAGGAATCGGAACAAGACGGGCACTCCGGGATCGCATCGCCCTGGGGACCTGCCCGAGGGATCTGCGCATTGTACGCAACGTCTGCGAGGGTTCCGGTCACGGCTGCGACGCGCAGTCCGCTCGGCTCCGCCGCCAGCCGACGAGACAAACCGGAACCAGGCGCGGCATCATGGCCACTCATGACCGACGGCACGAGCTGCGCGCCAGGCGTCTCGCCCTACCCGTCCGAGGAGTCCACTCCATGAGGCTCGTCCAGTCGCTCTCGGGAATCCTGATCGGGCTCGCCACCGCCACCACCGGATGGGCCCTCGATCCGCGCCTCGATGCCGGCGGATTCCGGGACGAGGACCGCGAGATCGCCGAGGAGGTCGCCAGCTATTCCGTCGACGAGCGCCACGCCGCCCTCGTCGCCGCCGGCCATCCGGAAGACCTGCTCGAGGTCCAGCAGCTCCAGCGCGACTCGGCCGACGCCTTCGCCGATCTCGTCGAGGGCTTCTCGCGGGACGAGCAGGAGCAGATCTGGGACCTCGTGCGATACCCGGGGCTCGTCGCCGATCTCGCCCGCGGCGGCGCAAAATCCGATTCCGAGCTCGCCGCGATCGCCCAGCGCTACCCGGAGGAGATTCGCGACGACGTCCGCAGCGAGGGCCGAGAACGTTATGCGACCTGGGTCGAGATCTACGCCCTCGACCTCGAGGCCGAGCAGTCCTTCTCGCGCGTGATCGCGCGCCACCCGGCGGACGTGCGAAGCGCGTTCCAGCGCCTGCGCGGCCGGCCCGACCTCCTCTCCACCCTCGTCGAGAACGTCGGGGTCACGACGCGGATCGGCGCCGCCTATCGCGAGGACCCCACCCGAGTCGAAGCCCGCTTCGACTCGCTCCACCAGGACGTCGCCGCCCGCCGGGCCGACCAGGCGAAGAGCTGGGCACAGGAGCTCGAGGACCCCGAGGCGCGCAAGGAGCTCGAGACGGCCGCGCGCGATTTCGCCGAGGACCAGGGCTACTCCCTCGACGACGAGAGCGAGCGGACGGTCGTGCGCACGCGGGTGGTCCACGTCGACCAGTACGTCAACGTGAATCCCTATCCGTACTGGTTCGGATATCCGACCTGGTACGCCTCACCCTACTGGTACCCCGCCTCGCTGTGGGGCCACGTCGGCTTCCGCTTCGGCGGCGGCCTCGGCTATGTCTCGGTCGGCCTGCCCTCGCCCTACTTCCTCGGCTGGTACGACAACTACTACTACGGGTCGCGCTACGGCTACGGCGGGGGTTACGGGAACAACTATTACGGCGGCTACTACGGCGGTTATTACGGCGGTTATTACGGCGGGAATGGCTCGCATCGCCATCACCACTCCGCCCGCTACTACGACGACCACCGCCCCAAGCAATTTCATGGCCACCGGAAGAATCACGACCGCTTCGACACCCGCGACGGCGGCTCGTCCCACGGCGACGGCCGTCGCCACGCGAACCAGGAGCGGGTGACGAACCGGCCCCGCCGCGACGTGGACACGCAGATCGGGAGCCGGGAAAGTTCGCGCCCGCGTGGCTCGACCGGCGCGGACGGCTCGCCGCGCCTGCGCGGCGATCGTCGGTCCTCGCGCGACGGCGTCAGCCACTCGGGAGTCCCCCAGGTCGACCGCCGAGGGGGCGGATCACCGGGCGCGCCGCGGATGGAGCAGCGCGATCGCTCGACACGGCGCCGGGAATCCGGGGGTGAGCCCCGTGTCCCCGACCTGCGGGGCCACGGACGCCGACGAGCGCCCGACGTCTCGAGCGGGCCGCCGGGCGGACTCGCGCGCTCGGAGCGCTTCGAACGATCCGGTCGATCGCAGCGGGTTGAGACGCCCGGACGGGCCGATCGACGGGGATCTGCGCAGCGGGAGGCCGTCGGTCCGTCCCGGAATCTGGCCCGACGCGAGGCGTTCGCGGGCGGCGGCGAGTCCCGACAGCGTCTCGGTCGGTCGGATCAGGGCGGCTCCCGTCCGAGCATCAGCGACTCGGGCGGTGGGCGATCCCACGGCGGCGGACGCCAGGGCGGAGCCATCGGCGGGGGTGGACGCTCGAGCGGCGGCGGGGGTCGTGGTGGAAACGGCGGGGCCGGTTCGAGCGGTGGCGGTGGTAGTGGGGGCGGCGGCGGCCGCAGCTTCGGCGGCGGGCGTTAGGTCCCGAACGACCGAAGCAGAGCGCATTACCGGGCGTGGCTCGATTGCCATCGACTGATCGGCGACCCTGGGCGCACCGCGTGCGAGGCCGTGCGCCCGGGGTCCCCTGCTCTTCTCGCTCCTCTCGCGACTTTCGCGTCGTCGCACGCCGCCCCGAAGCGCCGTGCTAGTTTCCCCGACGCGAGGCCGGCGCGGCGCCGAGTGGCGCTTCCGATCCCTCGGCGGGCACCTCGATCCAGCCGCGCATCACCGCACGCCCCACCGCCGATAACACCGCACGGAACGAGGCATCGAGGATGCTCGGGGCGACGCCCGCGCCGTAGAGATGCTGCCCGGGCGTCAGCACCAGCTCGATGTAGGCCACGGCCGTCGTGGCAGCCTGCGCGGACTCGCCCAGCACGTGCTCCTGGTAGTCGCCGACCCGCAATGCGACCCCGAGCACCTTCGACAAGGCCGAGACGAAGGCATCGATCGGCCCGCTGCCCTCGCCGCGGAGCGCCTGGCGTCGACCGGCCCATTCGACGGTCGCCGTCAGCGTGTGCGCTCCGACCTCGCCTTCGGCGCTGAGCGTGCGGTCGCCCACGAGCCGGGGCCCTGCCTCGACGCCGAGGTACTCGCGCTCGAAGAGCGTTCGCACCTGCTCGCTCGAGATCTCCTGACCCGTTCGATCGGCGCTCGACTGGACGATCTGCGAGAACTCGATCTGCATCCGGCGCGGAATCCTGTAGCCCGCATCCGTCTCGAGGAGGTAGCTTATCCCGCCCTTTCCCGACTGGCTGTTGATCCGGATCACCGCCTCGTAGTCGCGTCCGACGTCCGCCGGATCGATCGGGAGGTACGGCACCTCCCAGTAGGGATTCGACTCGCCATGGGCTGAGGGCTCAGCCTTCATCGCCGCGAGCCCCTTGCGCACCGCGTCCTGATGGGAGCCCGAGAACGCCGTGTAGACGAGCGCGCCGGCGTACGGGTGGCGCGCCGGCACGGGCAATCGATTCGCGGCTTCGACGCGCCGCACGAGGGCGGGCAGATCGCGCAGGTCGAGCTCCGGATCGACGCCCTGGGTCATCAGGTTCAAGGCGAGGGTCACGAGATCGACGTTGCCGGTCCGCTCGCCGTTGCCGAACAAGGTGCCCTCGACCCGCTCCGCTCCGGCCAGGCAGGCGAGCTCC
The DNA here is from genome assembly GCA_031390075.1 of Deltaproteobacteria bacterium. Taxonomy (GTDB): domain Bacteria; phylum Myxococcota_A; class UBA9160; order UBA9160; family UBA4427; genus UBA4427. The sequence continues at coordinate 5,797 of JANMTD010000223.1, forward strand.
GCGGCCGCTACGGCCGAGCCCCGGTCGTTATGCGGATGCACCGAGAGGATCGCCGCTTCGCGCCGCGCGAGCTGTCGCCCGAACCACTCGATCTGGTCCGCGTAGACGTTGGGCGTCGAGACCTCGACCGTGGAGGGCAGGTTCAGGATCACGGGCCGGTCGGCGCTGGCCCCGAGCTCTTCCATCACCGCCTCACAGATCTCCACCGCGAACTCGACCTCGGTCGACGAGAAGCTCTCCGGCGAGTACTCGAAGCGGATCGCCTGGCCCGCGAGGACCTCGGCCCGCCGACGCACCTGCTGCGCAGCCTGCGTGGCGATCCGCACGATGCCCGCGCGGTCCTCCCGGAAGACCACCCGCCGCTGGAGCGGCGAGGTCGAGTTGTAGAAGTGGACGATCGCCCGCGGTGCCCCGGCGATCGCCTCGAAGGTCCGCTCGATCAGGTCCTCGCGGCACTGGGTGAGGACCTGGATCGTCACCGAATCGGGGATCCGCCCCTCGTCGATCACGCGGCGCACGAAATCGAATTCCGTCTCGGACGCCGACGGGAAGCCGACCTCGATCTCCTCGAACCCGATCGCGACAAGGGACTCGAAGAGCCGGATCTTGCGCTCGAAGCCCATCGGCTCGACGAGGGCCTGATTGCCGTCGCGCAGGTCGACGCTGCACCAGCGCGGCGCCCGCCGGAGCGTGCGCGAGGGCCACTGCCGATCCCCGAGCGGGATCACCTCGATCGGCCGATAGCGCCCCGCCGGCATCACCCCTGGATGCGCCCCGGCCCGCCGCCGTTCGCCCTGCGGACGGATCCCTTCCGTCCCCGTTTGTCTCTTGTCCATCTCGAGCCTCCTGCCCCGCGACCCCGCCGGCAGGCACCGGGAGAGCTCGCCGGACGGTGCTCGTGATTCGAGACCCGAAAACGGCGAAAGCCCCCTCCCGCTTGCCTGCCAGGCGGGAGGGGGCTTTCGTCGTCCGAACGGATCGTTCGCGCGCTAGTCCCCGCCCGCCTCGGTAAGGAGGAGGTTCGAAGCCAGACCACCCAGCAGCCACTCGGCACTCGGTGCGCGCGAAACGATGGAACGATCGGACCGTTGCATGAAGCGGTAATTAGGCGAGGCCCGGAAAAGCGTCAAGAGCGGCGCGCTCAGGCCCCTCGAGGGCGGTAACGCGCCTGGCCCTCAACCCAAGTCTTTCACCCAACCTCTCCACCCGACCTCTTCACCCAACAGAGGAGAGGTCGATCCGCTTGCCCCAGCGGGCGCGCACGGCCCGGCGTGTCGCCGGCAGGGTCCCGAGCTTCGGATCGCGCTCGACGAGGCTGCGCGCGGCCTGGCGCGCCACCGCCACGAGCTTCGCATCGCGCAACAGATCCGCGATCCGGAGCTCGGGGACGTGACCACTCTGGCGTGTTCCCAGGAAATCCCCCGGCCCGCGGATCTCGAGATCCGCATCGGCGATCCGGAATCCGTCGGTCGTCGCGATCATCGCGGAGAGCCGCGCCTCGCTCTTCGCATTGCTCCCGCGCGCGACGAGCACGCAGTGGCCCTGGCTCCCGCCACGCCCGACGCGGCCCCGCAGCTGATGGAGCTGCGCGAGGCCGAAGCGCTCGGCGTGCTCGATCACCATCAGGCTCGCGTTCGGCACGTCGACCCCGACCTCGATCACGGTCGTCGCGACCAGGATCTGCGTCTCCCCCTGCGCGAACCGCTCCATCGCCGCGTGTCGCTCCGAGGCCTCGAGCCGTCCGTGCACGAGATCGACCCGAGCCTCGGGAAAGCTCCGGCCGATCTGCTCGCTCGACTCGATCGCCGAGCGCAGGTCGATCTTCTCGCTCTCCTCGACGAGGGGATACACGACGTAGACCTGCTCGCCCCGGGCGAGGGTCGCGCGGATCAGCTCCATCACGCGCGCGCCCTCCCCGGCGCGAAGCAGCAGGGTCTCGATCGGCTTGCGTCCCGGCGGCAGCTCGTCGATCAGCGACACGTCGAGCTCGCCGTAGAGCGAGAGGGCGAGGCTGCGCGGGATCGGCGTTGCGGTCATGACGAGGCGGTGGGGAAAGCGGCCGTCGCTGCGCACGGCGGCGAGGGCCGCCCGTTGCAAGACGCCGAAGCGGTGCTGCTCGTCGACGACCCCGAGCACGAGCTCGCGGAACTGGACATCGCCCTGGACGAGGGCATGCGTCCCGACGACGAGGTCGATCTCGCCCATCGCGAGGCGTCCGCGCAGGCTGCGGATCTCGGCCCTGGGCAGCGACGACGTGAGCAGACCGACGCGGAGCTTGGCCGACGGCCCGAGCGACGCGACGAGCTTCGAGAGCGTCCGTAAATGCTGCTCGGCGAGCAGCTCGGTCGGCGCCATCAGCGCCGTCTGGCCACCGCAGGCCGCCACCGCGATCGCCGCCAACAGCGCGACGACCGTCTTGCCGCTGCCGACATCGCCCTGGACCAACCGGTTCATGGGATGCGGCTTCGCCAGATCCTCGAGGATCTCCCGCATCACGCGCCGCTGCGCCTGCGTGAGCCGATAGGGCAATGCCATGGCCGCGTCGCGCGACTCCGGCCGGCTCGCATCGATGGCGATACCCGGCTGACGCGCCACCCGCGCCCTTCGCATCGCGAGGCCGAGCTCGAGCAGGAAGAGCTCCTCGAGCACGAGTCGATCGTGGGCCGGCGAGGCGAAGGCCGTGTGGCGCTCGACGTCGATCGCGGCGTCGGGGCGGTGAAGAGCGCGCAGCGACGCCGGGACATCGGGAAGCCGGCGCTCGGCGACGAGCGCCTCGGGCAGGTAGCCCTCGACCAGATCCGCGTGGCTGTCGACCGCCTGGGCGATCAGGCGGCGAAGTGTGCGCGGGTTCATCCCCTCCGGCGCCGAGTAGACCGGGACGATCCGACCGAGGTCGTCCTCCGGCGGCGCGGGCGCGAGGGACGCGGGTGTCTCGGGCAGCTCGGACGTGAGACCGTCCTCGGGCGCGCCACTTTCCGCGATCGGCCCCCGCCCACCGAGGAACTCGAGCTCGGGGTGGATCAGCTCCTTCGAGAAGCGATAGCGCCGTACCTCGCCGCTCACGAGCACGCGCCGCCCCTTCGCGAGCTGGCCCGCGATCATCTCGCCGCCGCGAAACCATTTCAGGGTCACGATCGCGTGCTCGTCGCCGACGACGGCCTGCAGGAATCGCGTGAAGCGTCCACCCCGGCGCAGGCTGACCCAATCGACGAGCTTGACCTCGGCGACGAAGGTGGCGCTGCGGCCGACGACGAGATCCGCGACGGCGCTGACCTGGCGCCGGTCCTCGTAGGCCGTCGGCAGCCAGAAGAGCAGATCCGAGATCCGCTCGAGACCGCGGCGGGCGAAGGCCGCGGCCCGCTTGGGGCCGATGCCGGGGAGCGCCGCAAGCGAGCGGGCGAGGAGCTCGTCGGCCCAGCCGGCACGCCCGAGCGGATCGACGAGCTCCGTGAGCTCTCGCCGGGCCTCGCGAATCGGTGTCGCGGGATCGAAGGCAGCGAGACGTTTTCGCAGCTTCTCGAGGCGAGCGCGCAGCTCGGCCGGAAGACCGCGCTCGGCGAGGCGCGCGAGGCAGGCCTGCGCTTCGGCCCGGCCCCGTTCGGCCTCGGCCAGACTCGCCGTCTCGCCCGCGTCCCCGACGGCGGCCGACACACAGCGGTGGAGCGTCTCGACTTCCGCGTGGAGCGTCTCGCCCATTCGCCGTGGGACCTCCTCGCCGGGCTCGAACCGCTCACCCCGAGCCCGCGCCCGGAGTGCTAGGCGCTCGGCCGGAGCGCAGCGGGAATCGGCCGACCGGCCGCACGGGCGTCGAGCTCGTGGATTTGCTGCAGCGACCGGACCCCGATCCGCTCCGAGCGAAGCGCCAGGATCGCATCCGCCGACGCCCGCGCGGCCGCGAGCGTCGTGCAGTACGGCACGCGGCGCAGCAGCGCAGCCCGCCGCAGGGATTTCGAGTCTTCGACGGCCCGGGGATCGGGCCCGACGGTGATGATGACGAGCGCCACCTCGCCCGACGCGATCTTGTCCGCGGTATGCGGCGAGCCCTCGTGAACCTTGTTGACCGTCTCGGCCTCGATGCCCATGTCCCGGAGCGCCGCCGCCGTGCCCCGCGTCGCGACCACGCGAAACCCCGCGGCCACGAGCTTCTCGATCGGACCGCGCAGACGTTCGCGCTCCTCCGCGCGGACCGACACGAGCACTGTGCCCTCGGTCGGGAGGCTGTTTCCCGCCTGGATCTGGGCCTTCGCGAATGCGCGCCCGAAATCCGAGTCGATGCCCATCACCTCGCCCGTACTCTTCATCTCGGGCCCGAGCAGGACGTCGACGCCGGGGAACTTCACGAAGGGAAAGACGGCCTCCTTAACCGAGAAATGCCGCGGCACGATCTCCTGCGTGAATCCAAGCGATTCGAGCGAGCGGCCCGACATCACGAGCGCCGCGAGCTTCGCGAGCGGCACGCCGATCGCCTTCGACACGAAGGGCACCGTCCGGGACGCCCGCGGATTGACCTCGATCACATAGACCCGCCCATCCTTCACGGCATACTGGACGTTCATGAGCCCGCGCACACCGATCGCCAGCGCGAGCTTCCGCGTCGCGACCGTGATCTGCTCGATGCTGTCCGCCGTGAGCGAGTACGGCGGCAGCGAGCAGGCGCTGTCGCCCGAGTGGATCCCGGCCTCCTCGATGTGCTCCATGATGCCGCCCACGACGACCCGCTCGCCGTCGCAGATCGCGTCGACGTCGACCTCGACCGCGTCGGCGAGGAAACGATCGACGAGCACCGGATGCGCCTCCGACGCGCGCACCGCGAACCGCATGTAGCGCCGCAGTCCCTCGACGTCCTGCACGATCTGCATCGCCCGCCCACCGAGGACATAGGAGGGCCGCACGAGGACCGGGTAACCGATTCGCGCTGCGATCTTCTCGGCCTGCTCGGCACTCCGCGCGACGTCGCCCGCCGGCCGCTCGAGGCCGATCCGCTCGAGCAGCGCCTCGAAACGCTCGCGATCCTCCGCCATGTCGATCGCGTCGGGCGGCGTCCCGATGATGGGAACACCGGCCTGCTCGAGGGCGACCGCGAGCTTGAGCGGCGTCTGCCCGCCGAACTGCACGACGACGCCCCACGGCTTCTCGACCGCGACGATCTCGAGCACGTCCTCGAGGGTCAGCGGCTCGAAGTAGAGCCGGTCGCTCGTGTCGTAGTCGGTCGAGACGGTCTCGGGATTGCAGTTGACCATGATCGTCTCGAAGCCCGCGTCGCGGAGCGCGAAGACGGCGTGGACACAGCAGTAGTCGAACTCGATTCCCTGTCCGATCCGGTTCGGCCCGCCGCCCAGGATGATGACCTTCTTGCGGTCGCTGGGCAGCGACTCGCACTCTTCTTCGTAGGTCGAGTAGAGGTACGGCGTATTCGCGACGAACTCGGCCGCGCAGGTGTCGACGCGCTTGTAGACGGGTCGGATGCCGTGCTGGTGGCGCAGGCTTCGGACCGCCGCCTCGGACTCGCCCCAGAGCGAGGCGAGCCGCCGATCCGAGAAGCCGAGCTGCTTGGCCGGCCGGAGCCAGGTCGCGCGCTCGGCATTCGGCAACGCCGCGAGCCGGCCCTCGGCCTGCACGATCTCCTCGAGATTGCGAAGGAACCAGCGGTCGATCTTCGTGCGCCCGTACAGCTCCTCGACCGTCGCCCCGCGGCGGAAGGCCTCGGCGATCGCCCAGGGTCGCTCCGCCCGCGGCCGATCGATCAGCTCGGCGAGGGCCGCGAGGCCGGCCTCACCCTCCGGAAGCTCGAGCGGCTCGAAGCCCGCGTGGCCGATCTCGAGGGAGCGGATCGCCTTCTGGAAGCTCTCCTTGAAGGTCCGCCCGATCGCCATCACCTCGCCGACGGATTTCATCTGCGTCGTCAGCTCGGGGTCGGTGTCGGGGAACTTCTCGAAGGTGAAGCGCGGGATCTTCGTCACGACGTAGTCGATCGTCGGCTCGAAGGAGGCCGGCGTGACCCGCGTGATGTCGTTCTTGATCTCGTCGAGCGAGTAGCCGACGGCGAGCTTGGCGGCGATCTTCGCGATCGGGAAGCCCGTCGCCTTCGACGCCAGCGCCGAGGACCGCGAGACGCGCGGATTCATCTCGATCACGATCAGGGCGCCCGTCTCGGGATTGACCCCGAACTGCACGTTCGAGCCGCCGGTTTCGACGCCGATCTCGCGCATGATGGCGATGGCGGCGTTGCGCATCTCCTGGTACTCGCGGTCGGTCAGCGTCTGGGCGGGGGCCACGGTGATCGAGTCGCCGGTATGCACGCCCATCGGATCGAAATTCTCGATCGAGCAGATGATGACGACGTTGTCGGCGCGGTCGCGCATCACCTCGAGCTCGTATTCCTTCCAACCGACGCAGCTCTGCTCGACGAGGATCTGGGTCGTGGGCGACTGATCGAGGGCCCACTGCACCATGCGGTCGAAATCCTCGTCGCGCTCGCAGATGCCGCCCCCCGAGCCGCCCATCGTGAAGCTCGGGCGGATGATCGCGGGGAGCTTCGTACGCAGCAGGATCTCGCGGGCCTCGGCGACGGTCGTCGCGATGCCCGAGGCCGGCATCTCGAGGCCGATCTTCTGCATCGCTGCGCGGAAGAGCTGGCGATCCTCGGCCTTGTGGATCGCCTCGAGGTTCGCGCCGATCAGCTGGACCCCGTACTTGTCGAGAACCCCCGCCTCGGCGAGGGCGATCGCGAGATTGAGCGCCGTCTGGCCGCCGATCGTCGGCAGCAGCGCGTCGGGCTTCTCGGCCGCGATGATCTGCTCGACCGAGGCGACGGTCATCGGCTCGATGTAGGTCCGGTCGGCCATCTCCGGATCCGTCATGATCGTGGCGGGATTCGAATTGACGAGGACGACGCGGTAGCCCTCCTCGCGCAGGGCCTTGCAGGCCTGCGTCCCCGAGTAGTCGAACTCGCAGGCCTGGCCGATCACGATCGGGCCGGAGCCGATCACGAGAATCGTGTGGATGTCGCTTCTTCTCGGCACGGGCTACTCCGCTGATCGATCGGCAGGGGTGGATTTCGGAGCGAGGCCGCAGATCGCGGCCCCCGAGACCTTCTCGCCCGCGACGCAGCGGTCGACCATCTCTCGAAAGCGTCCGAAGAAATAACCTGCGTCGTGGGGACCGGGCGAGGCTTCGGGGTGGTACTGGACCGAGAAGAGCGGGCGCGTCGCGTGGGCGAGGCCCTCGACGGTCTGGTCGTTCAGGTTGATGTGCGTGATCTCCACGGGCTCGCCGGCGGCGCGGAGGCTCGAGGCCTCGACCGCATAGCCGTGGTTCTCGGCGCAGATCGCGACGCGGCCCGTCGCGAGGTCCTTGCCGGGCTGGTTGCCGCCGTGGTGACCGAACTTGAGCTTCGTCGTCGTTCCGCCCAGGGCGAGACCCAGGATCTGGTGGCCGAGGCAGATGCCGAAGACGGGCTTCGCCTGGACGAGCTCGCGCACGATCGGTCGCACACCTTCGACCGCCGCCGGATCGCCCGGGCCATTCGAGAGGAAGATGCCGTCGGGCGCGAGGGCCAGCGCGTCCCGGGCCGCTGTCGTCGCGGGGACGACCGTGACGTCGAAGCCCTGCTCGACCAGCAACCGCAGGATGTTCTTCTTGATGCCGAAGTCGTAGGCGACGATGTGGCGCTTCACTTTCGGTCGTGCCGCGCGCGGAAGCTGTCCGGCGACCCCGGGCCAAGCGCCCTCCGTGAAGCGGTAGCTCTTGTCGCAGGTCACGCGGGCGACCCAATCGACGCCCTCGAGACTCGGCGCCTGCTGTGCACGCCGCACGAGCGCAGCAGAGTCCTGCACGGCGGGATCCGTCGAGAGCACGCCGACCTGCGCCCCGAAATCCCGCAGCCGCCGCACCAGCGCCCGCGTATCGATCCCCGCGAGCCCTGGCACGCCCGCCGCTGCGAGCTTCGCCTCGATAGACCCCTCGGCACGGTAGTTCGAGGGCTCGTCGAAGAGCTCCTTCACGATGAACCCCGAGAGGAAGGGCCGCCGCGCCTCGTCGTCGGCGCTATTCACGCCGACGTTGCCGATCTGGGTGTAGGTCATCGCGACGATCTGGCCCGCGTAGGACGGATCCGTCGCGATCTCCTGGTAGCCCGTCATACTGGTATTGAAGACCACCTCACCGGAGTTCACGGCGGACGCACCGAAGGCGCGCCCGCGATAAACCGTTCCGTCCGAGAGCGCCAGCGCCCCCGGCCGCATGCGCTTGCCGAGCAGCGCATCCGGGGACGGAGGATTCGATTCCGTCGGCTGCGAGGCATTCTCCCGCGTTGAAGGACCAGCGCTCATCGATTCGGTACTCCGCGTTCGTGGTGGTGTTCGTGGTTGTGTTCGTAGTGGTCTTGGTAGTGATAGGCGAGGCGGCCGGCGACGAAGGTGGCGACGACGCGGCCGGTGAAGCGCTGGTCGGCCCAGGGCGAGTTGCGGCTCTTGGAATATCCGCGGCCGGGATCGTAGGTCCAGACGCGCTCGGAATCGATCAGCACGACGTCCGCCAGCGAGCCGACGGCGAGGCTCCCGCCTTCGAGGCCGAGCACCCGCGCCGGATTCGTCGAGAGCCGCCGGACCAGCTCGAGGGGCGAGAGGACGCCCTCGCGCACGAGCTGCAGACAGACGGCGACCGCGGTTTCGAGGCCGATCATGCCGGGCGGCGCCTCGGTGAACTCGACTTCCTTTTCGTAGCTCGCATGCGGCGCATGATCCGTCGCGATCGCGTCGATCACGCCCTCGGCGAGACCGCGCCGCAGCGCCTCGACGTGCTCGGCGCTGCGCAGCGGCGGGGCGACCCGCGTGCTCGTGTCGAATCCCATCGTCGCCGCGTCGGTCAAGGTCAGGTGGTGCGGCGTGACTTCCGCCGTCACGCGCACACCCGCTTCACGGGCCCGGCGGATCGATTCGACGGCGCCGGCGGTCGAGACGTGGGCGATGTGCAGGTGGGCACCGGTCCACTCGGCGAGCCGGATGTCCCGGGCGACCATGATCTCCTCGGCCGCGGCGGGATTGCCGGGGAGCCCGAGCCGCGTCGCGACGGCGCCTTCATGGACCACACCGTGGCCCCGCAGATTGCAATCCTCCGCATGCACGATCACCGGCGCGTCGACGAGCGTCGAGTACTCCAGCACCCGCCGCATCACGCCCGCGTCCATGATCGTCGCCCCGTCGTCGCTGAACGCGACGGCCCCGGCGCTCCGCAGCGCGATCATCTCGGTCATCACCTGGCCCGCGAGCCCACGCGTCGCAGCCGCGATGGGATGGATCCGCGCCAGCGATTCCTTTTCGGCGCGGTCGAGGATGTACATCGTCACCGACGGCTCGTCGTTCACCGGATCGGTATTCGCCATGCAGGCGACCTGCGTGAACCCGCCCGCGACGGCGGCGGCACCGCCGCTGCCGAGATCCTCCTTGTACTCCTGACCCGGCGCGCGCAGATGGGCATGCAGATCGATCAAGCCCGGGACGACCCAGGCGCCGGCAGCGTCGACGACCTCGGCACCCTCGACCGAAAGGTTCGACCCGATCGCCGCGATGCGGCCGTTCTCGATCAGGCAATCAAAGGCGCCGTCCTTCTCCTGACTCGGATCGAGGAGTCGGCCGCCGCGGATGAGGAGCCTTCCGCCCATAAGGAGCTTTCCGCCCGTGTGGAGGGTCATGACTTCACTCCTCCCCCGTCGCCGTCGCGGCTCGGGTCTCGACGCCGCCCGCCTTGCTCCGCCGACCTGCGACGAGGTAGAGGAGCGCCATGCGCAGCGCGACCCCGTTGCGCACCTGATCGAGGATCACGCTCGGGCGGTGGTCCGCGAGCTCATGGGAGAGCTCGACGCCGCGGTTCACGGGACCGGGGTGCATCACGATCGCATCTTCCTTCGCGAAGCGGAGCTTCGCGCGGTCGAGGCCGAAGGTCGCCGCGTATTCGCGCACGCTCGGAAAACAGGCGCCCTCGAGCCGTTCCATCTGGATCCGCAGCGCCATCACGACGTCGGCGCCCTCGATCGCTTCGCGGAGGTTCGTGTAGCTCTTGACGCCGAGCGACTCGATCCCGGCGGGCAACATCGTCGGCGGGCCCGCGACACGGACCTCGGCACCCAGCTTGGTAAAACCATAGATGTTCGAGCGGGCGACCCGGCTGTGGGCGATGTCGCCGACGATCGTGACCGTGAGGCCCTCGATCCGGCCCTTCTGCTCCTTCACGGTCAGGAGATCGAGCAGCGCCTGCGACGGATGCTCATGGGCGCCGTCGCCGGCGTTGATGACCGGCGCCCCCAGCACGGCGGCGAGCCGATGCGGTACGCCCGCCACCTTGTGGCGCACGATCACGCAGTCGGGATCCATCGCGTCGAGGGTCTTTGCGGTATCGAGGAGCGTCTCGCGCTTCGTGACGCTCGAGCCGGAGACCGAGAAGTTGACGACGTCCGCGGCGAGGCGTTTGCCGGCAATCTCGAAGGAGGTCTGGGTCCGCGTCGAGGGCTCGAAGAACAGGTTGATCAGCGTCCGACCCCGCAGCGTCGGGACCTTCTTGACCTCGCGCGTCCCGATCTCCTGCATCCGCTCCGCCGTCTCGAGGATCAACTCGATCTCGGCGCGCGTCAGGTCCTCGATCCCGAGGATGTCACGACCGATCATGCTGCCCCCCTTCGCGGACCACGATCAAGAGCCCCTGGCCGTCCGACTCCTCGACGCTCCGGAAGATCACCTTGTCCTCGGGCTGGGTCGGAATGTTCTTGCCGACGAAATCGATCTTGATCGGAAGCTCGCGGTGGCCCCGGTCGACGAGCGCCATCACGCGCACGTTCGAGGGGCGACCGAAATCCATCAGCGCGTCCATGCCGGCGCGGATCGTGCGGCCCGTGCTGACGACGTCCTCGACGATCACGACGGCTCGGTCGTCGACCGAAGACGGCATCTCGGTCTTGCGCAGCCGAGGCCGGGCGCTGAGCGTCGACAGGTCGTCGCGGTAGAGGGTCGTGTCGAGGATGCCGAGCGGGACGGCCTGACCCGTCAGGCTCGCGAGGTTCTCGACCAGGATGCGGCCGAGGGGAACACCGCCATTCGGGATGGCGACGAGGTAGAGGCGATCGATCTGCTCGGTCCGCTCGACGATCTCGTGGGCGATGCGCATGAGGGCGCGGCGGATCGCGGCGTCGTCGAGGATCGTCCGCTCGTGGTCGTGGCCCGGGGCGGATCCTGCGGGATCAGCAGAATGATCGGCGCGGTCGTTGGGGTCGGCCGGGGCCGCGGGGGGGCGTGCGTCGATATGCGACACGATTTGCCTCGTCCCTTCCCCGACTCACTGGTCGAGCTTAAAGGGCGGTTGGGTCGGCCAGGATATTAACGCGCGCGCCGACTTCGGCAATCACCCATCAGGAACACCCATCAGGAGCACCCATCAGGAGCACCCATCAGGAACACCCGCCGGAATCACGCCGCGGGCTCGCAGCGCACGCGCTGGAAGATCCGGTCCCAGCGCTTCTCGGCCGTGAACCAGTTCACCGGGTTGAAGAACGAGAGCATGTTGCCGTTCACGTCCCAGGACCAGTAGAGGATCGCGGCGGGCCCCTTCAGCTCCTCGAGCCGGACGGTGCCCCACTCGCGGCTATCCCGCGAGAAGTCCCGGTTGTCGCCCATCATGAAGTAGCGGCCGGGCTCGACGATCAGCGACCCCTTGTTGAGCGTCGGGTCGCTGTAGCCCGGCTCTTCGAGAATCGCATGACGGCAACCGCCCAGGTCCTCCTGCTGGATTCCGAATCGCTTGCCGCGATCGTCCACGAAGGGCTCGCCCGTCGCGCGCACCGCCAGCTGCTCGCCGTTCACGAAGAGCTCGCCGTTCTTCCAGGCGATCCGGTCCCCCGGCAGCCCGACCAGCCGCTTCACGAAGGCTTCGCTCATGGAGCCCGCGGGCGCGAGATCGACGGGCATGATCCGCTCGCCCCCGGGCCGGGCGACCTCGAACACGACCACGTCGCCGCGCTCGGGCCCGCGCAGCCCCGGCAATCGGAAGTCGGTGAAGGGGATGCGAGGTCCGTAGGCGAGCTTGTTGACGAAGAGGTGATCCCCGATCAGGAGGGTCGGGAGCATCGAACCCGACGGAATCCGGAAGGGCTCGACCACGAACTGCCGAATCGCCAGCGCGATCGCGACGGCGATGACCAGGGTCACGACCTGATCGATGATGCCGGCGAGCGATGTGGCCTCTTGAGTGGCCTCATGGGCCGTCTCGTCGGATGCTTCGCTCGTCCCCTCGCGCCCGTCCTTGCCCGGCTTCGCCACGCCTAATCATCTCCCAATCGCAGGGCCGCGAGAAACGCCTCCTGCGGAATCTCCACCGACCCCACCATCTTCATGCGCTTCTTGCCCGCCTTCTGCTTTTCGAGGAGCTTGCGCTTGCGCGTGATGTCGCCGCCGTAGCATTTCGCGAGCACGTTCTTCCGCACCGCCTTCACCGTCGTCCGCGCGATCACGCGGCTTCCGATCGCCGCCTGGATCGAGATCGGGAACTGCTGGCGCGGGATGAACTCCTTCAGCTTGTCGGCGAGCTCGGAGCCGCGGTTGTAGGCCTTGTCGCGGTGGACGATCAGCGAGAGCGCGTCGACGGGATCGCCGTTCACGAGCACGTCGAGCTTCACGAGGTCGGCGGGCTTGAAGCCGATCAGCTCGTAGTCGAAGGAGCCGTAGCCCCGCGTCGCGCTCTTCAGGCGATCGTGGAAATCGGTGACGATCTCGTTCAGCGGCAGCTCGTAGCGGACCTGCACGCGGGTGCCGTGGACACCCATGTCCTTCTGGCTCCCGCGACGATCCTGGCAGAGTCCGAGCACGGCGCCGAGATACTCCGACGGGACGTGGATCGTCGCCATCACGACCGGCTCCTGGATCTCCTTGATCTCCGTCGAATCCGGCAGGGCCGCCGGGCTCTCGATCTCGAAGGAATCGCCGCTGTACGGGACGACGCGGTAGCGCACGGTCGGCGCCGTCGTGATGAGGTTGAGGTTGTACTCACGCTCGAGTCGCTCCTGCACGATCTCGGCGTGCAGAAAGCCCAGGAATCCGCAGCGGAAGCCGAAGCCGAGGGCGGCACTCGTCTCGGGCTCGTAGGTGAACGACGAATCGTTGAGCTCGAGCTTCGAGAGCGCGTCCTTCAGATCCTCGTAGGCCTCGGCGTCGACCGGATAGAGGCCCGAGAAGACCATCGGCTTCACTTCCTGGAAGCCGTCGAGGGGCACGGTCGCGCCGCGCACCGCCGTCGTGATCGTGTCGCCGATCTGGACGTCGGAGAGCGTCTTCACCCCGGCGACGACGAGCCCCACTTCACCGGCCGAGAGCATCTCGACGCTGCGCGGCTTCGGGTCGATGACGTCGAGGCGGGTGATTTCGTGCTCGTGACCGCCGATCATGAAGCGGATCCGCTCCCGTCTCGAGAGCGTTCCGTTCATGACGCGAACGAGCATCACGGCGCCCACGTAGGAATCGAACCAGGCGTCGAAGATCAGCGCCTGGGTCGGCTTGCTCGCATCGCCGCGGGGCGGCGGCACCCGGTCGACGATCGCCTGGAGCACGGCGTCGACCCCCTGCCCTGTCTTGGCCGACACCATCAGGACGTCGGCCGCGTCGAGACCGACGACGTCCTCGATCTCCTGCGCGACGCGGATGGGATCCGCCGACGGCAGATCGATCTTGTTCACGATCGGGATCAGCTCGAGGCTCGCGTCGATCGCGAGATAGGCGTTCGCCAGCGTCTGGGCCTCGATGCCCTGGGCGGCGTCGACGATCAGGAGCGCGCCTTCACAGGCGGCGAGCGCCCGCGAAACTTCGTAGGAGAAGTCGACGTGGCCCGGAGTGTCGATCAGGTTCAGGATGTAGTCCTGACCGTCGGCGGCCCGGAAATTCATGCGCGCGGTCTGGGCCTTGATCGTGATCCCACGCTCGCGCTCGAGATCCATGTTGTCGAGGAACTGATCCTTCCTCTCGCGATCCGAAAGGGCGTGGGTCGCCTCGAGCAATCGATCGGCGAGCGTCGACTTCCCATGATCGATGTGGGCGATGATGCAGAAGTTGCGGATGCGCGCGGGATCGACGCTCAATTCGAGACCTTCCGTCGGACGGGATCGGATGAACCGGATGAGGAAGAACCGGAGGCGGCGGGCACGGGCTGGCCTCCGGTAGCGATCAGATGTGTCGGCCGATCGGGGCCCGCAAGATAGCCCGTCAGGGCCTCCGTCCAGGCACGCAGGGAAACGCCGAGCGCCCGGGCTCGGCTGCAGTCGAGAACCGAGTAGGCCGGGCGAGGTGCCGCCGTCGGAAAAACACCCGTCGCCACTGGATCGATCGCGACGTCGCCGTAGCCCGCCTGATCGAGGATTTCGCGGGCAAACCCGCACCAGGTCGTCACGCCTTCGTTGCAGAGGTGGAGCGCGCCACGCAGGTCCGTCCGCCCGCCGGCGCGCAGACGGCAGACCGCGAGGAGACCCCGCGCCAGATCGGCGGCGGCCGTCGGGCTTCCCCTCTGATCATCCACGACCTGGAGCGGCCCGGACTTCTCGCCCGTCCGGCGCTTCGAGGCCTGGTCGAGGATCGCGAGAACGAAGTTGCGCCCCGGACCAAAGACCCAGCTGGTGCGAACCACGAGGGCGTCGGGGTCGTGCGCGAGCACGAGGTGCTCGCCCGCGAGCTTGCTCGCGCCGTAGACCGATCGAGGACCCGTCGGATCGTCTTCGCGGTACGGGCGCGTCCCGTCTCCGGGAAACACGTAATCCGTCGAGAGATGGACAAAGCCGATCCCACGCGCTCGCAGCGCGCGCGCCCATGCCCCGGGTACCTGCGCGTTCAGCTGATGCGCCAGCTCGGCCTGCGTCTCACAGGCGTCGACCTTCGTGAAGGCCGCCGCATTGACGACGAGGTCCGGCCCCGCGCTCGGGCGAGCGGGACCCCGCGCGAGACTCCGGTCTAGAAAGGGATCGATCTGCGCCGTGTCGGCCAGGTCGAGCTCGGACCGCGTCACGGCAAAGGCGAGGTCGAGATCCGGCGCCACCTCGATCTCTCGCACGAGACAGCGGCCGAGCTGCCCCGCCGCTCCCAGCACTCCGACTCGCAGGCGATCTCCGCCCGTCTGTCCGATCGACTTTCCGACCGACTTTCCGACCAAATTAGTCGGTCCGCTTCGGCTCATCGGCGCGAATGCCCCTCGAGCCGGATCACCCAGGTCGGCAGCCGCTCCTCGCGCTCGACGCGCTCCGCGGTCGTCCGCGCGGCCGTCTCGCCCGCAATCGGCTGAACCCGCACGCGCCAGCGATTCGACTCGGCGCCGGCCGGCAGGACCTCGATGGGATAGCCCTTGCCCTCGAGCCGATCCGCGAGCTGCGCCGCCGAGGGCTCGTCACCGAACGCCCCGACCTGGATCGCCCAATCGCCGCTCTCCGCTGCCGCAGGCGTGAACGGCCCGGCCGCCACATCGGGGAGCCCGTCCGACGACTCGACCTCGAAGGGGACGGCGATCTCGGCGCTCGAGGGGTCCGCCTCGCGGCTCTCCGCAGCGGCGGCGGCAGCCGCCGCCAGCGCATCCTCGTCCGGTTGCGCGGCCAACGCCGCGTCGAGCTCGATCGTCTCGGTGTCCCCGCGCAGGTGACCGGCCAGCAGCTCGGGCTCTTCGGACACGACGCCGATCACGAGGCCGATCGCGAAGCCCACGCCGATGAAGGCGAGCAGCCGACCGACGGTGAAGATCGTGCTGCGAGAGAAGGCGTTCCGGATCTTCGACTCGGCCATTACATCCGCTCCGGGGCGCTGACGCCGAGCAGCGCGAGGCCGCTCGCCAGGACGTGACGGACGGCGAGCGCGAGACCGAGTCTCGCCGCCGTGAGCGCCGCATCCTCGGACAGGACCCGATGCCGGTCACCGTCCTGCAGATAGGGATTCCAGAGGCCGGCGACATCCCGCAGGTAGTAGGCGACATGATGGGGCTCGCGGCTCTCTGCCGCGCGGCCCACGATTTCGGGGAACTCGACCAGCTTCTTCACCAGCTCGATCTCTTCCGGGAGGACGAGCCGCGAGCCGTCGAAGCCGTGGGCCTTCGGCATCGCGACGTTCGCCTCTCCGGCCTTGCGCTCGATGCCGTGGGTCCGCGCGTGGGCGTACTGGACGTAGTAGGCGGGGTTCTTCTTCCAGTTCTTGTCCTTCGCGAGATCGAGGTCGAAGTCGAGGTGGCCGTCGCGCTTGCGCTCGATCATGAAGAACCGGAAGACGTCGGTGCCGACGTCGTCGACGACCTCGTCGACCGTGATGAAGGTCGCCTTGCGGGTCGACTGTTTGACCCGTTCGCCGCCGCTCGTGATCGTCACGAACTGGTGCATCACGAGCTCCATCCGGTCGCGATCGGCCCCGAGTCTCGCCGTCGCCTCGCGCACGAAGGGGAACTGCTCGATGTGGTCCGCGCCCTGGATGTCGATCACGTGGTCGAAGCCGCGGCGGAACTTCTCGCGGTGGTAGGCGATGTCGGGCATCAGATAGGTCGGCTCACCGCTCGACTTGATGACCACGCGATCGCGGTCGAGGCCGCAGGCCGTCGCCTTGAACCAGACGGCGCCGTCGGCGTCGTAGACGAGCCCCGCCGCCCGCAGGTCGGCGAGCGCCTCGTCGAGCTTTCCGTCGGTGTAGAGGCTTCGCTCGTTGAAGTAGACGTCGAAGACGATCCCGATCCGGGTCAACGTCGCCTCGATGTTCTCGAAGATCGTCGCCTGGGCCACCTCGCGGAAGCGGCCGTCGCCGGGCTCGTCGACGAGAGCGGCGCCTTCCTTCGCGGCCAGGCCGACCGCGATCTCGACGATGTAGTCGCCCTGGTAGCCTCCTTTGGGAAAAGCCACCGGAAGGCCGTCGATCGATTCCTGCCAGGCGTGCTCCGGGTCGGCGAGGGCCGCGGCGGTCGGGGCGGCGGCCCGTCCGAGATGTTCGAGGTAGCGGGCCTTCACCGACTCCCCGAGCACGCGCATCTGCCGGCCGCCGTCGTTGAAGTAGTACTCCCGCGTCACGTCCCAGCCCGTCGCCAGCAGGAGCCGCGCGATGCAGTCGCCGAGGACGGCCTGGCGGCCGTGGCCCGTCGAGAGGGGACCGGTCGGATTGGCCGAGACGAACTCGACCTGGACCTTCGGCTTGGGCTGCCCCGGCCGCGCGCTCCCGGTGGTGTGGCCAAAGAGGGGGCCCGATCCCAGGATCTCGTGGATCCGGTCCTGCCAGCCCGCGCTCGCGAGCACGACGTTGAGGAAGCCGGGGCCGGCGACCTCGGCGCGGGTGACGAGTCC
>JANMTD010000234.1:0-12576 GCA_031390075.1 Deltaproteobacteria bacterium
CTCCTGGCCGTTCGGTCCCGTCGCCTTCGCGCGCACGACCTGCTGGATGTGCTGGTTCGAGATGTTCGTCTCGTCCGCCTCTTCGATCTTCCAGGACTCGCCGCCGATCGCGAGCTCGCCCTTCCACTTGCCGTGACCCCACTCGGGGTGCGAATAACCGATGCCCTTCATGCGGTAGAGGAGCAGCGGTTCGAGGTCGATCTCCGTGCGCGCGCCCGTCAGATCGACGAGGGTGATCACGGCGTGGCGCGCGCGGCGCGTGCCCGGAACGAACTCCAGTCGATGTTCGACCGCGGCGAGCGGCTCCATGCGCGGATCCTCGACCCCCGGCAGGTCCTTCGGGTCCTTGTAGGTCGGCATGATCATGCCGTCCCAGTGCCACTGGACGCCGTGCTCGTTCTCGAAGATGCCCGCATGGGTGCAGCGCGTGTCGAAATGGAGCGGCGCCCAGAGAAAGAAGACCTGCGGCAGCTTCGTCGGCGGCGCCCCGGGCGGCGCCGGATCGCCCACCGGCCGGACGCCCCACGAGCGATCCTTGGTCCCGAGCACCCGCGCGGGATCGACCCGCACGCCGCCGCCGGGGTAGCGGATCTCGCCCTGCCAATGGCCGAACTGGTTGAAGCGCGTCGCCTCCATGTGGGCGAAGGAGGCCGCGGGATTTCGGACGGAGCGCTGATGCCCTTCGGCGAAGCTCGCGGTGCGCGGGATCCAGAGGAGGTTCGCGGAGATCCCCGTTTCATTGTCGTCGAGGGTGACGCGCAGGCTCTTCATCGGCTCGAGGATCTCGAGCTCGAAGGGACCGACCTTGATCTCGCTGCGCTCGGGCCCCGCCCGGCGCGAGCCGTGGAACGCGTACTGACGGCCGTCGTGCACGATGCTGAGGCCGCAGTCGACGATGCCGAGGTTGGGATAGACGGCGCAGCCGATCCCGAAGTAGAACTCGCCGTCGTCCTGGTAGCCGTTGAACCAGTAGCGGTCGTAGGCGTGGCGATCGGTCGTCGCGACGACTGCGATCGGCTCACTGGTCTGGTGGATCGGGTAGTCGTCGAATTTCGTGAGCATGGGGGCCTCGCTTTTGCGGCTGGGTCTGGTCCGGAAATCGATCGAGAGTGGGACGTTTAGCGGATCACTCTCGTGTGGCGGAGGCCCGACCGGGCGCGGCGCCGCGCATCTCCTCGAGCAGGCATCGTCGCCGCCGTCCTGCCCTGAGGGCTCGGGTGCGGGAGGGACGCTGAACCCGGGCCGATGACCCCTTCGGGATCCAGTCTTCGTCACCCGCAGGGAGACATTCTCGATTCGTAGCGCGCGCGCTCGGGCCGCAGTAGGCCGCAAAGCTGGCCCAGACTGGCCCTTCTGAAGCCCACGCGAGGCGAGTCGAGACGCTAACCATGAGCAATTCGACCGGAAAGGGGCCGAATCCTTGGTCCCCATGGACGGCTGGCGGGCACACAACAGTGCGCCGACGGCTATTCTGATGCTCCTCCACCCGCCTTCCTGGCCTTGCACCGTTACGCCTGAGGAACCCATGTCCGAATCGCCTTCTCGTACCGAGTTCGAGGCTGTTTCGCGTTGCCTTTCAGGCTTCCGCGGATTCTTTCAGCGAGCCGAGATCGACAGGCGAGGCCTCCGCGCGCTATCGCGGTTCGCCTGCGTCGTGCTCGCTCTCGCGAGCACGGTCGCTTCTGCCCAGGTTCAGCTGAGCGCCACCGACAAACATCCCAACCTCACGTTGTCGCCCGATGGATTGAGCGCGAGCTACCAGGGCGTCGGATCAGGGGCCGCGCTCGCGCGCTCCGATCGCGCGGTGATGCCGGGCTCGGGCATGTTCTATTTCGAGGGGACGCGATCCGGACCGGCCGGGGCGTATGGGATCGGTGTCGTTTCGGCATCGGCACCCCTCGGCCTCCCGGCCGGCGCGACGGATCAGGGTGTCGGCGTGACGGTCTTCGGCGACGTGGTGCACAACGGCGCCCAGATCGACGACTTTTCCGCCACCGTCGATCACTACGGCATCGTCGTCGACTATCGGCGTGCGAAGCCGGCCGTGAGCGTGATCGTCGAGGGCGCCGTCGGGCAGCCGGCCACGTTCGTCACGACCGTCGAGATGCAGAACGTCTCCGGTCCGCTCTACATCGCCCTCTATCTCGACAGCACGACGCCCGGCTCGCCGATCTCGATCAACGGCGGCAACGATCTCGTCACGAGCCCCTTCTTCCTCGAGCCCGCGGCCGCCCTCGACACCGACGTCTACCGTCGCTCCGCGGGATTGACGCCGCGCTGGACACCCCTTCCGGTCATCGCTTCAGCCGACACGACGAGGACCGTGCTCACCGGTTCGCCCGTGACCCTGGTCGCGCAGGCGACGGATGCCAACGCCGTCGATCGGACGGCGTCGCTCCAGTGGACCGATCTGACGCAGGCGGCGAGCGGCACGGGCGGCAGCTTCGGCTTCACGCCCACGGTGCTCGGTCGCCACCAGGTTCGCGCCGAGCTGAGCGACGCCGGATTGGTGTCCCGCCTCGAGTTCACCGTCGACGTCATCTCCAACCCCGCGCTCGATTCCGATCTCGACGGCCTCACCTACAGCAGCGAGCTGACCCTCGGAACCGACCCGGGCGAGGCCGACAGCGACGAAGATGGGCTCGCCGATGGCGCCGAGGTCAACATCCACCTGACGAATCCCACGCTCGCGGATACCGACGGCGACGGAATTCCCGACGGCGTCGAGATCGCCGCAGGGATCAACCCGGGCGTGAACGATGCCGCCGGTGATCGAGACGGCGACGGGGCGTCGAACGGGGTGGAGTACGCCGCTGGCACCGGGATCAACGACCTGAACTCCTATCCCGGGCGCGGACGGGTCGTGCTGAACGCGGCCGACGCCGGCGCCGGGATCGCATTGTCTCCCAATGGCCTCGAGGTCGGATTCCCGGTCGCTCCGGTCGCGGGCGTCCGCTCGGACATCGCGATCGCGCCGGGCTCGGGCTGGTTCTATTTCGAAGCGACCCGCCTCGCCACCGCCGGGAGCTACGGGATCGGGGTGGCCACCAATGCCGCCTCGCTCTCGGCCGCCGGCGGCAGCAACGTCGAGAGCGTCGGCCTCGACACCCTCGGAACGCTCCGCTTCGCGGGCGCCACCGTCGCGACCTTGACCAACGCAGCGAACGTCACGAGCTACGGCATCGCCGTCGACTACACGGGATCGACGCCCGTCGTGCGTGCGCTCGTCAAGCGACCGGACGGCACGCGCGAGATCCTGCCCGCCGTGACGATGACGGGAATCGGCGGACCGCTCCGGATCTTCGCCTACGGAACCGCGGCGGATACCGGCCCGCGACTGCGCATCAATTCCGGCGAGACCCCGAAGACGACGCCCTTCGCGATCCCTGCGGCCTACGAGCTCTATCTGGCGGGTCATCTCGGGGCCGAGTTCATGGGCTCCGGCTGGGGACCGCAGCATGCCTATGCCGGCCGGCCCCAGATCCCGCTCGAGAAGCGCGTGCACTGGGTCGTCGACGAGGACACGAGTCGCGGGATCACGCTTTCGGAAGATCTCCTCGGTGCGAGCTACTCGAAACCGCCAAAGAGCGCGATGCGCACGAATCAGGCCATGATCGGCGAGTTCCGCTACTGGGAGGCGCATCGGGTCGTCGCCGCTGCCACACTCGCGAGTCTCGGTCAGGGCTTCATCACGAAGGAAGCGGAGCTCGATCCGTACTGCTGCGTCTCGAACTCGCTGGTGCCGCGCGCGGCGCCGCCCTCGATGGGCGTGAACTCCGCCAACAACTCCGTCGGCCGCAACCTCGTCTTCCAGGACAGCTACAGCGGTACGACCGAATACTGGGGCTTTGCCGTCGATTACCGCGGCGCCCGGCCGATCGTGTACGTGATCGCAAACGGCGATCTCGTGAGCACGCTCGTGCTCGACGACCTGTTCACGCCGATCTATCCGATGTTCTACGGCGACCCCTTCGGTCCGACCCTCGGACACGAGGCGAACTTCGGGGAGAAGGCGTTCACGCTCGATCCCGTCGCCGTGCTCCAGGGGGCCAACGTTTCGACGGCGGGCCTGGTGCTGGGATGGGGTGTCCACAGCAATCCCACGACGCCGGCGATCCAGGTGGCCTCGACCACCGTGACCGCGATCATCGGCCTCCCGATCACCCTGAACGCCACGGCTACCGGTCCGCACGGCCAGGTCCTCACGCCCAACATCGAGTGGAGCGCGTCGAACGGCGCGCAGGGGCTCGGCTCGAGCCTGACCTTCACGCCGAATGCCCTGGGCAACGTCATCGTGAATCTGTCGGTGGTCAATCCCGAGACGGGCGGACTCCTGACCGCGATGATCACCGTCAATGTGATCAACGATCCAGGCCCCATCGACACCGATGGAGACGGGCTACTCGACTCCCAGGAGATCCTGTTCGGAAGCAATCCCAACGATCCCGACAGCGACGACGACGGCGCGAACGATCTCGCCGAGTTCAATGCGGGGACGAATCCGAACGCCGTCGACAGCGACAACGACGGCATGCGCGACGGGTTTGAAATCCAGTACGGCTTGAATCCCCTGTTCGACGATGCGGCGCTCGATCTCGACGGAGATGGCTACACGAATTTCGCGGAGTACGAAGCCGGCAGCGATCCGAGCTCGAACATCTCGCGACCGCCCTACGGCACGTTCCTCAATCCGAACGACAAGCTGGCGAGCACGACGCTCACGCCGAACAAATTGAGCACGATCTTCGGCAACAACCTGGCGGCGGCGGTGCGCTCGGATCGCGCCATCAGCGCGGGTGAGGGCTTCTTCTACTTCGAGACGCATCTCGATGCCGATCCGGCCGTCCCCGGCGCGAATTTCTGGACGAGCATCGAGCCCGTCGGCACGCCCCTCTCCAACAACTCCGGCATCGTGCCCGGAAGCCTCGGGATCTTCGTCGGCGGTGGCATCAATTACCAGGGAACCTACGGGGGAAACTTCCCGAATCCCACGACCCAACGCGATTACGGCATGGCGATCGACTATCGCGGCGCGAACCCGATCGTCCACGTGATCATCGGGGGCCAGAGGATCGACGTCTTCCCGCTGGCCACGACCCAGCCGATCTACATCAAGCTGAGCGGGGTCAAGGGCGGAGCGCCGACGCAGAACCAGACGCTCAACGCAGGCAACGATCTCACGGCTCGGCCATTCGTCTACAACCCGGTCACCATCCTGACCAATCTGGGCGTCTCGGGCGTGAATCAGCTGGTGCTCGGATTCCAGGTCCCCGAGCCCGAGCCGACCCTCGTCGTGTCACCGACCTCCCTGACGGTGATCGAGGGGACGCTGGTGACGATGACGGGAACGGCGCTCGCCACCAACGGCCTCGGCATCACCTCCCTGATCACATGGAGCGCTTCCAGCGGCCAGATCGGATCGGGCGGCACGTTCCAGTTCACGCCGACCACGGCCGGCACCGTCGTGGTCACGGCCGACGTCGTCGACGCCCTGGGCTACGACGCACGCCGGACCGTGAACGTGCAGGTGATCGTCGATCCGGGCACGATCGACACCGATGGCGACGGCCTGCTCGACGCGCAGGAGATCCTGTTCGGGAGCAATCCGAACGATCCCGACAGCGACGACGACGGGGCGAACGACTTCGCCGAATTCAACGCCGGGACCAATCCCAACTCGGTCGACAGCGACGGCGACGGCATGCGGGACGGGTTCGAGATCCAGTACGGGCTCAACCCGCTCCTGAACGACGCCGGCCTCGATCTCGACAACGACGGGTACACGAACCTCGAGGAGTTCCTGGCGGGGACGGATCCGAGCTCGGCCCTCTCGCAGCCGCCGTACGGCACGTTCCTCAACCCGAACGACAAGCTGGCGAGCACGACGATCGCGGCGGACGGACTCGGCGCCATCTACGGCGGCAACCAGGCGGCGGCCGTCCGCTCGGATCGCCACGTCGGTCCGGGGGATGGGTTCTTCTACTTCGAGTCGCACCTCGTCTCCGATCCGGCCACGGTCGGCGCGAACTTCTGGACCAGCATCGAGCCCGAGACGACGCCCCTCACGAACAACGCGGGCAACGTCGCGGGCAGTCTTGGGATCCACAGAGGCGGCGGCATCAATCACGAGGGCAATTTCGGGGGCACCTTCCCGAACCCCACGACCCAGCGCGACTACGGCATGGCGATCGACTATCGGGGCGCGACCCCGATCGTCCACGTCATCATCGGCGGTCAGCGGATCAACGTCTTCGCGCTCAACACGACCTTGCCGATCAAGATCAAGCTGAGCGGGAACAGGCCCGGGGCGGCGGTGCTCAACCAGACGATCAATACGGGCAACGACCTCAATACCCGCCCGTTCGTATACGATCCGGTGACCATCCTGACGAGCCTGGGCGTGCCCGGAGCAAACCAGCTCGTGCTCGGATTCCAGCCGGTGCCCGAGCCGGGGCTGATCGTGATGCTGGGTGCCGGCACGGCTGCGCTCGCGGCGCTGAAATCGCGGCGGGATCGGAATCGGAAACGTCAGGCGTAGATCGAACGCCCCCAGGCTAACGCTGGACGAGCCCGGGCTTGTTGCGCAGGTATTCGATCAGGTCCGCTGCCACGAGCTCGGCCACCACGCGCGAGCCCTCGTTCGTAAAGTGGACCCAGTCGTAATAGAGGGAGGAGTCCTTGCGAACGACCTTCGCCAGGTCGATCGCGTGGACGCCCTTTTCCTGCGCGACCTCGAGGGTCACGCGGTTGTAGACCTCGAGCGTCGCCCAGCCGAGACTCGCACTGGCGTCCTGCCCCCATTGTCGCTCACCGATCTCGACGCCGGTCCGGGGATCGATGCCGTCGCCGAAGAGCACGGGCTGTGTCACCAGCACCGGCTCGACACCGGCTCCCTGACACAGATCGACGAGCTTCCGCACCCGCTCGCGGTAGGCGTCGACATAGCCCTTCTCGAACATCCCGCGCACCGCTGCGGCGGGGTCTTCCTTCGAGCGATCGACCACCGGCAGATCGTCCAGCTCGAACTCGAAGTGGCGCAGGCCCTGGCGTTCTGCCCGCCGGACGCGCCAGAGGACGAGGGCCGTCGAGAGGACCTCGCTCTTCGCGACGACCCGGTCGAGCAGCGACTGGGACTCGGGCTTCTGCTGCACGTCCCAGATGCGCTCCCGCCCCCGGCCGCGATCGTTCAGGCCGATCATGAAGAGGATCATCTCGGGCTTCCGGGCCAGCAGATCCTGCTCGAGCAGGAAGCGGTGCCCGAAGCTGGAATGGCCCTCGAGGCCGGCGTTGTCGAGCCAGGTATTCGCGTAGACGCGCGCCAGCCGGTCTCCCAGCTGGGCGGGCCAATCGATCCCGTCGGACTGCCGGGCCGAGTGGGTCGTGCTGCCGCCGACGGCGAAGATCTCGTAGACGGACTCGGGGTTGCTCACCGGATCGGGGCCGCGGTAGCCGATCGAGTTGTAGGAGAGCTTGATCTCGCGATCGAGCTTCGAGGGCTCGACCGGATTTTCGAAGATCACCCGCTTGCCGATCGGAAGCACGATCTGCGTCCCGCGCACCGGCAACCCGATCGGATTGTAGACCCGCAACACGAGCTCGAAAGCGACGAGCGAGAGCAACCCGATCCCGACTCCGGTCAAGGTCGCGCGCACGATCCTTCCGCGGTCCATCAGCGCCCCCCCGCATCCACGAGCAGGCCGCGCTCGAGGATCAGCGCAGCCAGAGCCTCGCCCATCAGGCGGTGGCCATCGGGTGCGTAGTGGTGGTTCGTCCGGCGATAGAGCTCGAGCTCCTCGATGCGCTGCGGCAGGAGATCCATGCCGAGCACGAGGTGGACGCCGTCTCGCTTCGAATCGAAGAACTCCACCGGGAAGACCTCCTGCAGGACGAGCCTTCCCTCCGGCCACGCCGGACTCGGGATGCTTTGAATCACGAGGGGAATCCCGCGCGTGCGCGCGATCGCGTAGAACGCGTCGAAGAGCGCTGCCGTCATGCGCCGCGGCGGGTCGGTGCGCGTGAACATCCCGGCGGGCACTGCCGACGCCTCCCCCGTCGTGCTCTCCGCCCTCGCCTGCGTCCGGCGCTGGCGCAGCAAGGCCGCGCCCCGGCCTCGCGCAAAAGCGAAGGCGTTCGAGTGTTCGTCGAGCCAGCGCAGCACGGGCTGTGTCCGGAGTAGATCCGTCACGCGCGCGTCGGGGTAGTAGCGCGCGTCGCCCCGCACCAGACGCTCGTTCTCAAAGCGGTAGAGCGGCGCGCGTACATTGTCCTTCATGTCGTTCTCGTAGAAGCTCACGAGCACGAGGTCCGGTGCATAACGAAGCAGATCCTGCTCGAAGTAGACGAGCTCCTCGGAGGTCCCGAATACCGGCACGCCGGCGTTCATCACCTCGACCGGGACGCCCGCCGCATTCAAGCGATCCTCGATCACCACAGCGAAGGTCTCCGAAACGTCGACCGTGAATCCCACCGTCGTCGAGTCGCCGATCGCCAACACGCGCTTCACACCCGGCCGCTTCGCCAGGTCGTATTCGCGATCGGCCCGCATGCCCTGGCCGTTGGTCCGGATCTCGACCCGGGACTCGCTCGTCTGCTGCCAGTAGCTGCTGCTGGGCTCCATCGAACGCAGACCGAGGTTCGACTCGACGAGTCGCGTCGGAAGCCGCTCCTGCTCCCCGAAGAGGACCAGTACGAGTCCCTCGGCGAGCAATCCGGCGGCGGCGGCGGCAATCAGGCCCAGGGCGATCCAACGCGCGAGTGAACGCATCATTTTCCGTCCTTGCTCCCGGCGTCGCTCCCGGCATCGGCGACGACGTCGATGCGGACCAGCTGGGAGTCGTAGTTCGCATTCCCCCAGCTCGTGCCCCACTCGGCCACGTAGAGACAACCATCAGGCCCGATCTCGAGATCGATCGGACGCCGCAGATCGATCCCCGGCGCGATCCGTTCGAGCCGTTCGACCCGCTCGTCGGCATCGAGATGGACCGCGATGATGAAGCTGCGCATCCAATCGTAGATGAAGAGCGCGTGGTCGTACTCGCGCGGCAGCTTGCACGCCGATGCGATCCGCTCGTCGAAATAGTAGACGGGGCCGGCGGCGGCCACGCGGCCCCCCGCACCGACCTCGGGATACGCCTCGGAGAAGTCGTAGGGATAGGCGATCAGCGGGGGCCGCGCGTCGGGGAGATCGACGAGTCCCGTATTGTTGCGCGAGTCGTTCCGCACGTTCTCCGGGTCGAAGAGCTCGCCCGCCCGCTCGCGCGCGGAGTCGTAGCGCGCGTAGGGAAGATTGTTGCCGACGAAATAGGGCCAGCCGTAGTTGCCCGCAGTTCGGGCCTGATTGATCTCGTCGTAGCCTTTCGGGCCGCGGCTTCCGCGCAGCAGGCCCCGGATCGTACCCTTGACCGCATCGCCGACGTCGCCGCTCCCCGCATCGGGACCCGGGTCGCCCCAGTAGAGGATGCCTTTGCGCCGATCGATACCCAGACGAAACGCATTTCGGGTTCCCATCACGTAGATCTCGGGGCGCGTGTCCGCGAGACCTTCCGCGAACAGGTTGCCGGACGGGATCGTGTAGGTCCCATCCGGCTCGGGATGGATCCGCAGGATTTTGCCGCGCAGGTCGTTGCTATTCGCCGCGGTCCGCTGCGAATCGGCCTGCACCGATTCCGGCCGGTCGTCGAGACACGCATAGCCCGCGCCGGCGGCGGGACGGGTGTTGTCGCCGGTGCCGATGTAGAGATTTCCGGCGGCGTCGAACTCGACCCCGCCGCCGGCGTGACAGCAATCGTCCCGGTCGATCGACCACTCGAGGAGCACCTTCTCCGAGGCCGGATCGATCTGCTCGCCGCCGAAGCGAAAGCGCGAGACCCTCGCCTTGCCGCGGCGCTGGCCGGGCTCGCCCTCGGTCACGGGATGGCCGTAGTAGACGTAGAGGAACCCGTTGTCGGCAAAGGCGGGATCGAGGGCGATCCCGAGCAGACCCTCCTCGGTCCGCTCGGGCGGAACACGCACGGCGCTCCAGACGTCGAGGGTCAGGACCGTCGCCGCGGCCCCGCCTTCGGGCGGGAGGCGCTTGAGCGCTCCGCCGAGCTCGGTGAAGAAGATGCCGCCGTCGGCAGCGACCTCGAATTCGGTCGGATAGGCGAGCGAGTCGATCGCCTGGTCGTCGTGCCAGGCGTCGGCATAGAGCACGGTCTTCTCGAAGCGGCCGACCCGCTGATCGCCCGAAGGCTTTCTGCCGTAGTTCGACTTCGCGACGCCGGAGGCCTCCGACTGCTCCTGTGGATTCGAATCGCATGCCGCGCCCACGGCGACCAGCGCAATCAGGGCGAGCCCGGAGACGATCGACCAGAGCCCCTGCATCCGTCCTCGATCCTTCGCGCGGGCGCCACGCCTCGGGCCTCGCGGGAGAACTTCCCGACTGCCCCGTACCGGTGGCATCGACCAGGACCGCGATACTACCTCGCGAACGCTCGCTGTCGTACATCGAATCAGGGAGCGGCGGGTCGCTCTTCACGACCCAGGATCCACGCGTACGCCTCGGCGAGCGCGGCGTGACCTCCCTCTCGGACGACCGAGCCGTGGGCGACGATCAGCTGCGCGATCGGCCAGCGCAGGATCCGGTCGAGACTGCGGCGGAAGGCGAGGCGATCTCGAATCAGCAACCGCTCGAGCAGCGAGGCCGAAGGCCGGCCATACGCGCCCAACAGGCGGAACGCGAGACGGGTGAGCGGCGGACTTTCGGCGCCGATGTTGAACACGAGGTCGCTCGCGATCAGTGTGCAGCTCGGCTTGTGGAAGAAGACGACCTCGCTGGCCAGTGGAAAGCCCTCGACGAGGGTCTGATCCAGGCACTCCGACCATTCGGGGAGCGGGCTCCCGGCGAGCACGCCGGTCAGCGTCAGGTCCGGACGCCTGCGCTCCAATCCGGGGGCGACGAAGAGCTGCGCGGCCGGGTAGGCCGACCGCCACGCCTGGGCGTAGAGGTGGTGGAAGCGGTTCGGGGCGATCAGGTAGGTCGGCGAGCCGAGCCGCTCGACGGCCTCGGCGAGACCGGGCGACCAGCCGATGGGCGAGTGGACGAGGAGCTTCGAACCCGGGAGGCGGACCAGCGTCATGCGCGCGCCGACCTCGACGCCGAAAAAGCGCAGCGGCTGATCCGCGATCCAGAGATCGTTCGCGACTTCTCGAATCATCCTGCTCGTCCGACGGAGGACTCGAAACCGGCGTCGGCGTCGGCGCAGAGATCCCGTGGCGAAAACGGCGATCTCGTCAGGTCGTAGCGGAAGAGTCCGGCACTATTGCCCTCCTCTCCCCCGGTCTGGCGCAGGGCGATGATCATCGAGCGACAATCCGGGCTGACGACTGGATTATTGGCACCGAAGCCGCGGAACTCGCTGAAATGCGTCATGCGCGTGTACTCGCCGCTGCCATCGAGGTGCAGAAGCCAGAGATCGATCGCGCCCCTCGGCCGCATGCGCAGCGTGAACTCGCGCTCGACGAGGGCATAGCGCCCGTCTGGCGTGACGCCTTCGATCTCGTCGTACCACCGGCTCCGCGAATAGTTCACGATCTCGCCCGTCTCGAGGTCGATGCCCATCGCCTCGCCGCCGCGATAGCCGTAGGCCGTGAAGAGCAGCTCCCCCTCGTCCGGCGGACGAAAATCCTGCGGCTCGAACATGCCGACGTAGAAGAGATCGCGGCGACTCGTGAGCCGCCGCGCCTCGACGATCCGCGGCGCGTCGCCGCTCGGATCGACCAGGCCCGTCCAGAGCTCCGAGCGCGCCGTCAGCATCTTGTCCGGGAGGTCGGTCCGGACCCAGGCGATGCGCATCGAGGTCCGCGCGACGGCCGGGCCCTCGAAGCAGCGCTCCCCGAGCGGCCGAGCCGGCGTCGCGAGCCCCGCGTCGAGCAGCCAGAAATCGGCGCGCCAGCGGCCGTGCTCGGGATCCTTCGGATCGACCGTCGCCGGGCCGCAGAGGAGCACGTCGCCGTTCGCCAGGTAGTGCGCCCGCGTGAAGCCGTGGTGCTCGAAATGGCTCGTCAGGGGGCGCGACGCCCGGCTCGCGACGTCGAACTCGAAGACGTTTCCGACGAGCGCGTCGAGGTAGAGGAACCGCGTCCCGTCGACCGACCAGGCCGGGCGGACGACGGCGCCGAGATCCGTCAGCTCGCTGATGTATTCGGGCAGCTGGTCCCGCGGCGAGCCGTCGCGGAATCCGGCCTCGGGACCACTGCACCCCAGCGACAGAGAGCTGACCACGAGAACGAATCGCCAGAGCGGAGTCAGCAGGCCGCTGATCCCCCACCGCGGCGTTCGGCGGTCGCCGTGCCGGATCAGTTCCCCGGAATGGTCGGCAGGACCACGCCCTTCTCCTTGGCATAACGTTTCCACTGCACCTCCAGGGCTGCGAGCGTCTTCGGCTGCGCCTTGGCGAGATCATGCACCTCGCCGGGATCCGCGACGACGTCGTAGAGCTGCCAGACTCCGGGGCCCGTCGGCCGCGGGATCATGACCGCCTTCATGCGCCCGCTTCGCGCGTAGAGGCGCCCGAACATCTCCCCGTTCGCGACGAC
>JANMTD010000238.1:0-9585 GCA_031390075.1 Deltaproteobacteria bacterium
CGGCGCGGCGCGCGCCTGATCGAGAGCCGCTTTGCGCTGTCGCGCACGCTCGCCCCCCTCCTCGAGCTCGAGCTCGCCTGGACCGCGCGCAGCCCGCTCTCGATGGTCAATCTGCTCCGGATCGAAGACCAGCGCCTGGCCGCGATGATCCGCTTCGTCCCCTGAGCCCTCAGCCCATGAGGAGCCGTCAGCCCATGAGGGGCCCTCAGCCCATAAGAAGCCGCGCAGGCGAAGCAGGCCGCCGCGCCTAGCGATCCGTCGCGCGCGCCCGCTCGAGGTCCGGCCCGACGAAGCGCGCCCCGAACAGGCAGATCACCGTCGAGATCAGTGGCGTCAAGGTCGGCACCAGCAGCGAATAGCGCAGGGCATCGTCCCCAAAGCGAGCCTCGAAGCGATCGGCGATGATGCCGACCAGCAGCGGCCCCGCCGCGAGTCCGACCAGCGTCGTCACCAGGGTCGAGATGGCCGAGGCGAAGGCGCGCATGCGCAACGGCGAGATGCCCTGGATCGTCGACATGAAGGGCGCCGTATAGGCCCCGCCGATCACCGAGCCGAACAACCCCCAGACGAGCGCCACGGGCATCGTCGCGAGACCCGCCGCGACCATGAACGAGGGCATCGGGATCAGATCCGTCTCGGGCCAGAGCAGGAAGACCGTCAGGATCGGGACGCTGAAGAGATGCGCCAGGGCCGGCACCCACAGGAACCAGCGTTGATCTCTCGCGCCGAGGCGATCCGCCAGATATCCGCCCAGGAAGATTCCGAACATCGACGGCAGCGGCGCCGTCAGGAAATACCACGCCCCGGCCTCGAACTGCCCCATCTGATAGGTCCGCATCAGGAAGGCCGGCTCCCAGAGATTGCGGCCCATGGACGAAAAGAGGGACAGGGCATTTGCCGCGAGGATGAACTGGAAGGTGCGCATCGAGAGCAGCAGCTTCAGGTTGGGCCCGAACGCGGTCACCTTGGCCTGGCGCCCCTCGCTGGCGCCGCGGGCGGGCTCCTGGATCGTGAAGCGGTAGAGAAGCGCGAGGAGGATGCCGGGCAAGCCCGCCGTCAGGAAGGCGTTGCGCCAGCCGTAGCGCTCGGAAACCCAGCCGCCGACGACCATGCCGATGCCCATGCCGAGGACCGCCCCGATCGAGACGACGGAGATCCCCCGCGCGCGCTTCGCCGGCGCCAGGTAGTCCGAGAGCATCGACACGGAAGGCGAGGTTCCCCCGGCCTCGCCGACCCCGACGCCCATGCGCGCCACGAAGAGCTGGGCGTAGCTGGTGACGAACGCGGTGCTGCAGGTGAAGAGACTCCAGACGAACAGCGAGTAGGCGACG
Organism: Deltaproteobacteria bacterium; assembly: GCA_031390075.1. GTDB lineage: Bacteria > Myxococcota_A > UBA9160 > UBA9160 > UBA4427 > UBA4427. The sequence goes on from JANMTD010000238.1 coordinate 1,332, forward strand.
ATGCTCCGCCGGATTCCGGTCGTGTCGGCATAACGACCGATCGGGAGGCAGAGGAGCGTGTAGACGACGGCGAAGGCCGGACCGAGGAGCCAGCCCATCTGGGTGTCCGTGAGCTGGAAATCCTGCTTGATCGGCTCGACCAGGATCGAGAGGATCGTGCGGTCGACGTTTCTGAAGATCATGGTCAGCAGGACCATGAAGAGGACATAACGCGTGTAGAGCGGCGAGTAGGAATCGGGGATCGTCGACGACGACGGCGGGGAAACAGGACGGTCGGCGCTCACGGAGCCTCCAGGCAACGCGATCCCGCCGCAAACGAATGCAGCGCGCGCGTGCGAGCCCCTCGTTCGGTCGTCGGATCGCCGGCGGACGATTGCGGCGGACGATAGTGAAGGGCGTGGTCCTCGCACCGGATCGGCGGGAACTTCCGCTCGGTCCAGCTCGCCGCCGTTTTGATCGCCCGTACGACCGCGTTAGGATGCGCGCTGCCCGCCGAAGTCGGCCGGAAGGTCGCCGGTGAACACACACCGTTCACGGGAGGAAAGTCCGGGCTCCACAGGACAGGGAGGTCGGTAACACCGACCCGGGGTGACCCGAGGGAAAGCGCCACAGAAAAGACACCGCCGATGGCGCGCGGCTCGCAAGAGCAGCGCGATCAGGCAAGGGTGAAATCGTGGGGTAAGAGCCCACGCGCGACAGCCGGGCGACCGGCGGCGAGGCAAGCCCCTCCCGGAGCAAGCTCGAATAGGGATACCGTCGAGAGCGGTCCGCTCGATCGCCCGCGCGCAAGCGTGGGCGCGGTGTCCGGGTGAGAGTGCTCGAGCCGCCTAGCAATGGTCGGCCTAGAGGAATGACTTTCGCCGTGCCCCGGGCAACCGGGGCGCGGGACAGAACCCGGCTTACAGGCCGATCCGGACCTCGCGTCCGGACCTCCAGAAGGAAGCCTTCGGGCCATGTCTGGAGCGCTTCGACGGGCATTCGAAGGCGCGCGCGGGGAACCAATCGGTCAGAGATCGAAGCGCAGGCAATGGAGCCGGGCACGGCGCTCGGGGTCGTAGTCGTCCCATTTCTGCTTCGGGACCTCGTCGGCTCCCACGTTGCGGAAGCCGTGGTTCTCGAAGAACGTCTTCACGCGCTCCGAGGTCGTGCAGCCGAAGACGTAGCGGAGCCCCTGTTGGCGGGCGTGCTCGATGGCGTAACGGACGATGTGGCCGCCTGCGCCTTCGCCGACGTAGCGCGTCAGGGCGAAGAGCGAGGCCACTTCCAGGGAGTGGTCCGACTCGTAGGGCAGCAGCGCGCCGACACCCGCCAGGTACTGGCCCTCGATGAAGACGCCGACCCCGTGCGCAAGCACGGCATCCCGCGCCTCCGCGCCGCGCGGCACGAGAAATCCGTCCGCCTCGCCGCGGGCGATCAGATCGTGGGCCGGGTCGTAGTCGTCGATCGCGAGCCGGCGCACCTCTGCGTAGCGATTGCGCGTGAAGAAGATGCCGGCGCCCGCGTACGTGAAGAGCTCGAGGGCGAGATCCGGGGCGGCGCACACGTTCACCGCCGAGACGCCGCCCTCGATCATCCTGCGGATCGTATCGAGCACACTGCGCCGCCCCGGCGTCACCTGCAGCGCCTGCGAGCCCGGCCCCACCGGCGCGGGGCCCGCATCCGGGGACACCAGCGGCTCGAGGTGGGCCAGGTCGACGACCGAGATCCGCCCCGATCCCTCGGTCCGCTCGACGGGCGGCGTCGACTGGATCCAGACGAGCTTGGAGAGCCGCAGCATCAGGACTGCGCGTTCGCAATCCGACTCGAAGCGGTCCGCCGAGATCCGCATGCCGGCGCTGCCGTTCTCGCGCAGCCGGCGCCAGAGGCGGGGCCCGGCGTTCTCCTCGTCGAGGTCGACGGGGGGGCCACCGCCGGCGATCGCGAGCACCTCGTCGAGGGGGGAGAGCAGCACGACCTGGGATTCGTTGTTGACGAGCTCGTCGATCACGCTCGCGAGGGGCTCGCTCTCGGGAGATTCCTCGGCGGGCCAGGCGATGCCGATCGTGCGCCCGTGGAACTCCTCGAGGTAGAACTCGCGCTCGCTGAAGGTCCGAACCGGATTCGACATGGCCGCATTGTTGCGGATTTCATCGGTGTCGCACGCAGCGGGGCGCAGAGCGCCGCGATTCCGGTCGCCGACTCGCCCGCTACCGGTCGGCCGCGGCTCCGCTGCCGGTCGGACCCGGAAAATCGACCCTCGGTCGCGAATCACGGGAGGCTTTCGACACATCTCCGATGATCGAGCCACCCCCTTCACAGCAGCCCATGCTCAGATTCTTTGAAACCTCGCAGCCCCGGAGGAGCACGAACGATGGCCGACGCATCGCAGCCGATCACGCCGTGCCGTTCTCGCGATCGAAATCGCAACCGACCGGGGACCGGCGCGAACGGAATGACGAAATTTGCTGGCTAAATAGGTGAAATTCAATCAATATCGGGCTACCTCCACGGACCCTCATACAGACCGTCGAGAATCCCGGACTGGCGCGCCGCACGGCGATCGAAGCGGCAGCTGACGAGTCGATGCATGGCGGCATTCAGCGATCGAAGTCCCTCCGAGAGGAACCGGGGGACTCTTTAGTTGCACCTTTGAAACACTCCCCCCTCGGGCGGTATCTGAGCGAGAATTGCACCGGGGAGCAAGAGGAACCGAGTTGAAGACGCAAGAGAAGAAGCAGACCGACGGCCATGAAGCCATCACGATGGGTGCTACGCCGGTCGTCGCCGCCGAGGAGCTCGATCCCGGCCGCGAACGTCGCCCGCTCGAATCCTATTTCCAGGAGATCGGCGGCACGCGCACGCTGAAGCGCGAGGAGGAAGTCGTCCTCGCGAAGGACCTCGAGGCGGCGACGGCGGCTCTGCGCAACTCGCTCTACTCGATTCCCGCTTCCGCCAAGCACGTCGTCGCGCGTTGGGACGCGCTGCGCGCGCTGTCGCATACGGGCGCCAAGCTCTCGGAATCGGCCGGGGACGAAGAGACCGGCGAGATCGCCGCCCGCGTCGAGCGCGCGGTCAAGAAGCTGCGCGTGATCCTCGCCGAGCGCGACGCCAAGGTCGACAAGTCGGGCCTCGCCTATACCCCCATCCTCGACAAGCTCGACCAGAAGGTCTCGAAGGAGATGCACAGCGCACAGCTCTCGCTCGCGGTGCTCCACGAGCTGCGCGAGAAGAGCGTTCTGCTCGCCAACGAGATGAAGAAGGCGCGCAAGCGCACCAAGAAGCTCTCGGATCTCGAGCTCGAAGCCGGCGTCGAGAAGAACCGGATGGTCGAGCTGGTCGAGTCCGTCGAGGACGCGCACGAGTCGATGTCGACGGTGAAGAACCGCTTCATCGAGCACAATCTCAAGCTCGTCGTCGCGATCGCCAAGGATTACCGCAATCTCGGTCTCTCGTTCCCCGACCTGATCCAGGAGGGCAACCTGGGCCTGATCCGCGCGGTCGAGAAGTTCGATCACCGCCGCGGCTTCAAGTTCTCGACCTACGCCGTGTGGTGGATCCGTCAGGCGCTGGTGCGCGCGATCCAGAACCACTCGCGCACGATCCGCCTGCCCTCCCATGTCCACGACCGGCTGCAGCGCAGCCAGCGCGTGCGCGCGGAGCTGACGGGCAAGCTCGGCCGCGAGCCCACCCCCGCCGAGCTCGCGCCGGCGCTCGGGACCGACACGGAATCCCTCGAAGCCCTCGACCGGCTCTCGCGGGAGGCCATCTCCCTCGAATCGAACGTCGCCGGGACCGAGAAGCGCCTCGAGGACTTCGTCCCCGACGCGACCGCGGACCGGCCCGACGGCGGCATCGACGACGACCGCATGCGCATGGGCGTGGGCTCGCTGATCGGGAGCCTGACGCCGCGGGAGCAGCTGATCCTGCGCCTGCGCTACGGCCTCGGCGGCGAGGAGGAGCACACCCTCGAGCAGATCGGACAATCGCTGGGACTCTCCCGCGAACGCGTTCGACAGCTCGAGGCCCGAGCCCTCAAGAAGCTGCGCGAGACCCAGCCGGCGCAGCGCCTGCATCCGATCCTGGAGCCCTGATCGACCGGCGGGCGCCAGCCGCCGGTCGTCCCTTCCCTCCTTCCCGCCCCAGGGGGTGGGGGGGAGGTGTCCATTTTCGCGACGACTTGCAAAAAGAATTCGCTGACCCGCGAGATTTCTTGCCACAAATGAGATCGATGGCCTTAGGATGCGGTGGATCTTGAGTGATCCCACCCGGAGACATCCATGCAAGCAGGAATATCGCGCCGAGAGATCGGGTCCATGATCTGGTCACCGCGGCGCTGGGCGATCGCGATCGCCCTGGTGGGCGGGTTGATCGTCCCGGGCTTCGCGGCCGCGGCTCCGATCACCTACAACTTCAGCTCGGGGTCGGTGAATCTGTACGCCATCCTCGACGACGGCGGGCAGACCTCGGTGCTGAGCGGGCCGTCGCCGGTCAACGCGCTGCTGGGCGGCACCTTCGTCACCTTCGACCCCGATCTGGGTCCGTATGGAACGGTGACGGGCCTCCAGTTGATTCCCGCCACGACGCTCAACCTCGACCTCGACGAGTCGCTCGTGGGTCTCGACACGATCAGCGTGGAGAACGCCGAGATCAACCACGTGATCGGCGGCGGCAGTGTCGTGCTGGCCACCAACGAGTTCTACATCGCGACCGTCGTGACGGGCGACGTCTCCGGCTTCCTGCCCGGCGGCATCCCGTTCGGCCCGCAGTCGGTCAGCTCGCTGAACTCCGCGACCTACGGCGATCTGTCCTTCTCGGGCAATACGGTGACGCTCAACATCCATGGGATCAACATCGCCCGCTTCGCCCAGCTCCCCGGCCCCGGGCCCGACGTGCTCGTGAAGGCCAACTTCACCTTCGTCGGCGTCATCCCCGAGCCCGGCACGGCAATCCTCCTCGGCCTCGGCCTCGGTGCGCTCTCACATGTGGGACGGCGACGCGCAGCGCGCTGAGCGGCACACGCCTCTTTCTCGAATCGAAAGAGCATCGAATCGAAAGAGCATCGGCGGATCGCCGGTGCTCTTTTGGTTTCGGGCGCTCGCTCGAGACAGGATCCCGCGCTAAAACCCGCGGCATGGAAATCGCCTGCCTCGATCTCGAAGGGGTCCTGATCCCCGAAGTCTGGATCAATTTCGCCGAGCGGACGGGGATCGAAGCCCTGCGGATCACGACCCGTGAGATGCCGGACTACGACAAGCTGATGAAGCAGCGCCTCAAGATCCTGGACGATAAGAAGCTCGGCATCCGCGACATCCAGGAGGTGATCGCCGGGATGGAGCCGCTGCCCGGCGCCCAGGAGACCCTGACCTGGCTCCGCGAGCGCTTCCAGGTCGTGATCCTCTCGGACACGTTCTACGAGTTCGCCGAGCCCTTCATGCGCAAGCTCGGCTGGCCGACGCTCCTCTGCCACCGCCTCGAGATCGATGCCAAGGGGATGATCCGCGACTACAAGATCCGCCAGCCCGATCCCAAGCGCGCGTCGGTCCAGGCCTTCGCGTCCCTGCGCTACCGGACGATCGCAACCGGCGACTCGTACAACGACACGTCGATGCTGGCCGAGGCCGACGCCGGCATCCTGTTCCGGCCGCCGCAGAACGTGATCGACGAGTTTCCCCAGTTCCCCGTGGCGCGGGAATACTCGGAGCTGCGGGCCGAGTTCGCGAAGGCTTCGCTGCGCGACCTCGAGAGCCTCTAGCCGAAGTTCCGCGTCCCCGCGTGCTTGAACATCGGGTGGTCCGGCGGCTGATAGGTCGCGACGATCGCGCGGCGGGCGCGGTCCGAGCGGTTCGGCTCGCTGCCGTGGACGATGTGGGCGTCGAAGAAGACGAGGCTGCCGGCCGGCAATTCGGCGAGCCATTGCTTCTCGGCTGCGAAATGCGCCGGATCCGTGAAGAGCGGCCCGAGGCGCGTGCCGTCGGAGAGCCCAGGCAGGAAGCCCTTGCGATGGCTGCCTGGGATCAGCCGAAAGCAGCCGTTGTCGCGATCGGCATCGTCGAGGGTGATCATCACGTTCGGCAGGCGGTCGCAGTGATTGCAGGCGTGGCTCCAGTAGGGCGAGTCCTGGTGCCAGCGAAAGCCCGAGCCCTCGCGCGGGCGCTTCAGGTTCAGCTTGTCGGTCCAGAGGGCGACCCGCTCCTCTCCCAGCACGCCGCAGACGGGCTCGACGATCCGCGGATCCCCGAGCAGGCGGTCGAAGACGGGATCGAGGTGGTGGAAGGGCTCGATCACACGCAGGGTCGCCGAGTCGGAGCCGTGTTCGAATTGGACGGTGGCGCGGGCGGCTTCGACATAGCGATTGCCGTCGATGGCGTAGGCGTCGGTCGCAGCCGCCGCCCTCGCGGCCTCGGCGGCCAGTCGGACGACTCGCTCCGCGGCGGCGCGGAGCTCTTCGAGCTGGTCCGCACCGAAGACGCCTTCCCGAACGAAGAAACCGTCCTCGCGATAGCCAAGGCGTTCGGCCTCGTGGATCTGAAATCCCAACCCGCTCTCCCGAGGGACCCGCTCAGCGCTTGCGGAAGGACTGGTTCAGCACCTTCTTGCGCAACCGGAGCTCGACGGGCGTGACCTCGAGCAGCTCGTCGTCCTCGATCCAGCCGAGCGCTTCCTCGATCGCGACTTTTCGAGCGGGGGTGATGACGACGTTCTCGTCCTTGCTCGTCGTGCGCATGTTGTCGAGCTTCTTGGCGCGCGTGATGTTGACGTTGAGCTCCCCGGGGCGCCGATTCTCGCCGACGATCTGCCCCTCGTAGACGTCGACCCCGGGATCCACGAAGAGCGTCGCCCGCTCCTGGATCTTGAAGATCGAGTACGGCGTCGTCCGGCCCTGATCCGTAGACACGACCGGGCCCACGTTGCGGCCCGGAAGATCGCCGGTGATGGGCTCGAAGCCCTCGACGCTGCGATAGAGCAGGCCTTCGCCGCGGGTGTCCGTGAGGAACTCGCTGCGGTACCCGAAGAGGCCGCGGGACGGGACCATGAAGCGCATGTGGACGCGGGCCCCGTGGTGCTCCATCGAGGTCATGCGGCCCTTGCGCTGGGCGAGCTTCTCCATGACCGAACCTGCGGCGGTCTCAGGAATGTCGGCGACGACCTCCTCGACCGGCTCGCAGGCCTTGCCGTCGACCATCTGCACGATGATCTCCGGCCGCGAGACGGCGAACTCGAAGCCCTCGCGCCGCATCGTCTCGATCAGCACTGCGAGCTGGAGCTCGCCACGACCCGACACGGCGAAGACATCCTGCCGGTCGGTCCGTTCGATCTTGATCGAGACGTTCGACATCACCTCGCGATCGAGCCGATCGCCGATTTGCCGGCTCGTCACGTACTTGCCGTCGCGACCGGCAAAAGGCGAATTGTTGACCGAGAGGTGGATGCGGATCGTCGGCGGATCGATCGCGATGCGCGGCAGGGATTCGGCCTTGCCGGGCTCGCAGACCGTGTCGCCGACGTCGATCGTCTCGACGCCCGCGACGATCACGATGTCTCCGGCTCGGGCCTCCTCGATCTCGACGCGGTGGATGCCGCGGGTTCCGAAGAGCTTGGTGATGCGGAAGGAATCGAAGCCGCCGTCCTCACGGACGCGGATCGCGGTCATCCCCCGCTGCATCTTGCCGCGCATCATGCGGCCGATCACCAGGCGTCCAACGAAGGAGTCGTAGCCGAGCGTCACGGCCTGGAACTGGAGCGATCCGTCTTCGTCGACCATGGGCGTCGGCGCATAGCGCAGGATCGTATCGAGGACCGGCGTCAGGTCCTTCATCTCTCCACCGTAGACGAGGGAGGCGACGCCCTGCTTCGCCGAGCAGTAGATCACGGGAAACTCGAGCTGCGTATCGGTCGCACCGAGCTCGACCAGCAGATCGAAGACCTCGTTCACGACTTCTTCCGCGCGCTCCTCCGGCCGGTCGATCTTGTTGACGACGAGGATCGGGCGCAGGCCGTGGGAGAGCGCCTTGCGCAGCACGAAGCGCGTCTGCGGCATGACGCCTTCGTAGGCGTCGCAGAGCAGCAGCGCCGCGTCCGCCATGCCGAGCACGCGCTCGACCTCGCCGCCGAAATCCGCGTGACCGGGGGTATCCACGAGCTGGATGCGCACGCCCTGGTACTCGATCGAGGTGCTCTTCGATTGGATCGTGATGCCGCGCTCGCGCTCGATGTCGCCGGAATCCATCACGCGTTCGGCGACGTTCTCGTTGGCGCGGAAGGCGCCGCAGGTGCG
>JANMTD010000282.1:0-3069 GCA_031390075.1 Deltaproteobacteria bacterium
CTGCTGGAACACGGCGCGCGCCACCCCGAGGCCGCAGACGACGAGGGGCGCGCGGGCTTCGATCCGCCCGCAGCCCTCGCGGTCCGGGTCGACGACGGCCTGGCTCGTCAGATCGCCGGGCCCGATGTCCTCCGCGAGCGCGAGGTCGAGCAGACCTTGCCAATCCGCCTGCGACGGGACGCCAGACATGGGAGACTCCGGGGCGATCGATCGGCGGCCGAGTCTATCGCAGGCCCGAGCCGAGGTCCGAGCCCAAATCCGGGTCCAAATCCGAGCGGTGTCAGTCGTTCTCGCCCTTCATCTTCCGGATCTCTTCGCGCACGAGGGTCTCGGCCATCTGCGGGATCACCTCCCAGGCGATCCGCTCGATCCGCTCGATCACCTGCTTGACGATCGTCTCGGAGAGGTCCGAGAAGGCCTCCCAGGCGACCTTCTCGAGCGTCTCCTGGACCTGCTGCTGGAGAATCGGCGACATGTGCGCGACCGCCGCGGCGCTCGAGGCCGAAGTCCCCGTGCCCGCCGCGCTCGCCGGAATCGGCGGCGGCAGCTCGGCCGGGAATCGTTCCCTGCTCGGACTCGGCCCCGGGCTCGCGGCCGGGCTCGAAAAGAAGTCGAGATCCGGGCTCGCGGCCGGCGCCTCCCGCGCGATGAGCGCCTGCGGCCTATCGAGAGCCGTGAAGAGGGGCGCTGCGGCGGTCGCGAGGTCGCTCGACGACACGTCGAAGTCGGCGCCGCCCGGCGGCTCGCTGGCAGACGGACGCGGCGCATTCAACGTCGCCCAGGGGTTCGACACGTCGGGCGTCGCGTCCCCCAGCATCTGGGATTCAGAGACGTCGAGCAGCGAGGAGAAGGACTCCTCGAGCAGATCGGTCTTCGAGACCGTCAGCTGCTCCGAGACGTCGAAGCCGAAGTCGTGATCGTGGCGCGAATGCTCGGTGGGTCCGAAGTCGACGAGCGTGGGCGCCTCGGGGAGCAGCTCGCCGCGCAGATCGGGTCGCTGGGCGCTCGCCGGTGCAGGAATCGGCGGAGCGGATGAGCGGGTCGGTGCGGGCGTGGCGAGCATCTCGTCGAGGTCCGCGACGTACGCGGACTTGCCGAGGCTGCGCGAGGTCGAGGCGTTCGCATCGTCGCGGGCGAAAGTGAGTGACGAGCCGAGAGAGGCAGATGCGGGCGACGGCGCGGGGTCGAACGCGGAGTCCAGGTCGAAGGACGCGGCGGGCAGCGGGGCGATCTCGATCGGGTCGTCGAAGCCCAGATCGGCGCCGAAGGTGTCGAGTCCTTCCACCGGCGACACGAGGGCCTCGATCGGCTCGGGGATCAGCGCCACGGTGGCGTCCTCGATCGGGGCGTCCGCGAAGCGATCCGAGTCACTGAAGTCGAGCGACGCGTGGGCGCCCCGGAAGCTCGTGCCCCCGCTCGGCGTCGCCCCCTCCACATCGCCTGGTGCGCCAAAGAGATCGAGGTCGAGGGAATCGTTCAGATCTTCCTCGCTCAAGGAGGGCGTGATGTCGAGGGACTCGACGCTCCCGAAAAAGCTCGCCCTCGCGGGCGGCGGCAACAGTCGCTCGTCGTCAAAGAGATCGTCGGCGGTGGGGGGCAGGCTGGGCGCGGGCTCCCGGACGGCCGCCGGCTTCACGGAATTCTTGATCACGGTCTTCACGCGCTCGACGAGGGCCTGGGCCTCGAAGGGCTTCGTGATGTGGCCGGTGGCGCCGACCGCCTGGGCGCGCGCCTCGTCGAAGGCCTCGAAGGTCCCCGTCAGGAGCAGGACCGGGATGTGCGCGAGGGCGGGATCCTGTTTGATCGCCTCGCAGACCTCGTAGCCGCTCTTGCCGGGCATGACGACGTCCGCGAGGACGAGGTCCGGCCGGAGCTCGCGGGCCTTCGTGACGGCGTCGTCCCCATTGTCGGTCGAGTAGATCTCGACGTCCTCGTTGGCAAACGACAGGCCTACGAGCTTTTGGATCACGACGGAGTCGTCGGCCAGCAGAAGCGTCTTGGACATCGATCCCCCCGATTCGGGCGCGGGCCGCCCGCCAATGGACGAGCGTACCGCTCGCGCGTCGTATCGTCTCGTTCCGGCGCGGCATTGACGGGATTTTTGCGCGCCCGTGAGCCGACCCCGGTCTTTGGTCAAGCCATTCGAGTCCCCCTCCGATAGCGGACGCCAGGCGCGGAATGCGCGCCCTGACCCGGGAGATTCGCATGCGGCTCCGCTCCGCCGCCCAGACCCACGTCGGCAAGCGACGCCAGGCCAACGAAGACCGCCACGCGATCGTGCCGGGGCTCGGGCTGTTCCTCGTCGCCGACGGGATGGGCGGTCACAAGGCGGGGCAGGTCGCGAGCCAACTCGCCACGGAAGCGGCGGCCCGGGCCGTCGAAGCGCTCGAGGGTGCTTCGATCTCGCTGGCCGAGCGGCTGCGCTACGCGGTGGCCTGCGCCAACCGGGAGATCTTTCACGCGGCGGAGGCGAAGGCGGAGCTGGCCGGCATGGGCACGACCTTCGTGGCGATGCTCTTTGGCGAGGATCGGCTGGCCCTCGCGCACGTGGGCGACAGCCGGGCCTATCTGCTGCGCCATGGCCGGCTCCGGGGCCTGACCGACGATCATTCGATCGTGGCCGAGCTGCTGCGCCGGCAGGCGATCAGCGAGGCGGCGGCGCGGGCGCATCCCCATCGCCACATCCTGACGCGGGCGCTGGGTGTGCGGTCGCGGATCGAGCCCGACCTCGCCGAGATGACACCCCAGGCGGGGGATGTCTTCGTCCTCTGCTCGGACGGGCTCACCACCCATGTCGGCGACGCCGAGATCGCGAGCCACCTCGGCGACGGCAGCGATCTCGACGGTGCGGCCCTGCGGCTCGTCGAGGCCGCCAACCGGGCCGGCGGGCTCGACAACGTGACCGTATTGTTGGTCGGGGTGCAGGGCGAGGATTGAGCCCTCGGCCCATGACGAGCCCTCAGCCCATGGCGAGCCCGCGGCGCGGCCGCGGGACCGGGCCTAACGGTCGACCATGCCCTTCAGCTTCGAGCGCAGCCGCATGACGGCCTTGGTGTGGATCTGGCAGAC
>JANMTD010000306.1:0-4417 GCA_031390075.1 Deltaproteobacteria bacterium
GTCCTGGAGCTCGCCGACGAGCTGCCGAAATGCCCCGAGAAGACCACCCGCGTGCTCGAGGACTGCTGGCATTGCCATTTCGTGGCGAATACCCGCGCCGCGATCTGGAGCGAGATTCCCGCCTGGATCCGCCAGGTCCTGGCGAAATAGAAGGAGAGCGAACATGTCGACGAACACGAGCCCGAACCCGAGCCCGAGCAGCACACCGCGACTCTTCTCGGCGGATTCGCATTGCGTCATCACCCACGAGCAGGTCAAGAAGAACCTCGCGACGCGGTTCCATGCGGCCTGGGACGAGGGCATGGCGCGCCACGCCGCCAAGCAGGACGCGATCCAGGCGGGCAAGAAGCTCGAGCTCGAGGATTTCGTCGATCTCGAGGCGGCGCGCCACCCCGGCTACTTCGACTCGACGGCACGGCTCGCGGCGATGGACGCCGACGGCGTGCAGTGCGAGGTCATGTACTCCGAATTCGATTTCACGAGCAAGGTCTACGAGATCGGCGAGCACTGGCAGGCCTGCGCCACCGCCTACAACAATTCACTGGCGGACTTCGCATCGATCGACCGCGAGCGCATCCTGATCACCTACCAGCTGCCCCTGATCGACATCGACTACGCCGTCTCCGAGATCTACCGCCTCGCGGATCTCGGCGCGCGCTCGATCCAGATCCCGAACTTCCCGAGCGAGCTCGGCATGCCCGACTACCACGACCTGCGCTACGAAAAGCTCTGGCACGCCTTCGAAGAGACGGGTGTCGTCGTCGCGAATCACCTGACGCTCAAGACCGCGCTCTGGGACGTCTTCCGCCGGGACCCGACCCCCCAGAAGGGCATATTCACGGCGCTCCCCGCCTTCGCTATCGCCGAGACCCTCAGCTGGTACATCCTCACGGGCGTGCTCGAACGACACCCGAAGCTGCGGATCGTCTTCGTCGAACCGGGCCTTTTCTGGCTGCCGGGCTACATCCGCTTCCTCGACAGCCGCATGCACCAGCACTACGACTTCCCCGGCGTGAAGCTGCTGCCGTCCGAGTATTTCAGGCGCCAGATGGCGGCGACCTTCGTCCACGAGCCCGAGGCGATCGCGGCCCGCCACGAGCTGGGCATCGAGAACGTCCTCTGGTCGACGGATTTCCCGCATCCCTGCTGCAACTGGCCGAATGCCGCCGCCAAGGTCGAGCAGCTGTTCCAGGGCGTGCCGGCGGAGGAGATCCACAAGATCACGTGGCAGAACGGTGCCACGATGTACGGTATCGCCTGAGCGCTTCAACCCTCTTCTCGATTCGGACCCGCTCCTGGCGGGACGAAAGGAGGCCCCCGATGAGTCTCGTCCTCGATGGTATTCGCGTCCTCGACCTCTCGACGGGCATCGCCGGTCCGATGGCGACGATGCTGCTCGCCGACCACGGCGCCGACGTGACCCGCATCGAGCGCCCGGGCGAGGAGCCGCTGCGCGAGCAGCTCGGCCACCACGCCTGGAACCGCGGCAAGCGGAGCGCCGTGCTCGACCTCAAGAACGCCGAGGACAAGCGCGCCTTCCTCGCCCTTGCCGCGACCGCGGACGTGCTCGTCGAGAGCAATGCACCCGGCGCGACGAAGCGGCTGGGCATCGACTTCGCGACGCTTTCGGCCGCGAACCCGCGCCTCATCTACTGCTCGATCACGGGCTACGGCCGCGACAATCCCTACGCAGATCGCCCGGGCTACGATGCGCTCGTCGCCGCGCGCTCGGGCCTGCAGTGGGAGCAGCGCGGACGCTTCGGCGGCTCGGCACCGCATCTGTCGGGCAAGCCGCCGCTGTTTCCCGATCTCGAGGTCGCGCAGGAACGGCTCCAGGGTGCACCGCGCGAGGGACCGCTCTTTCCCGCCTCGCGCTTTCCGAGCCTCGGCGCCGCCTACGCGGCGGCAACGGGGATCAGCGCCGCGCTGCGCGCGCGCGAGGTGACGGGCCGCGGGCAGTGGGTCGAGACCTCGCTCCTGCAGGGTGCCCTCGCCTCGGGCGTGCTCGCCTTCGCGATGGCGGAGAAGCTCGATACGCCGATGTTCATGTCCTGGGTCGGTGATAGTCGCTCTCCGAAGGGGCTCTTCGAGTGCCGGGACGGCCGCTGGATCCACGCCTGGCCGCCGAATCCGCGCTTCATTCTCTCCGCTGGAGCCGGCGACAAGATGAACGCGACGCCGGACCTGACCTCGCGGGACGATCCCGAGCGGATCGGCCTCGGGGTCGAGGAGATCTTCGTCCTCGACCACTACTGGCAGCCGATGGCGGAGACCGTGCGCAAGTTCACGGCCGACGAGTGGACGGAGGCCGGCGCGATCGCAGGGATCTGCATCCAGAAGGTCCGCTCCCCCGAAGAGGCGCTCGCGGATCCGCTGCTCGTCGCCGACGACGTCGTGACGGAGCTCGACGATCCGGAGCTCGGGAAGATCCGCGCCGCCGGCATCCTCTACAAGCTCGAGCGCTCCGCCGGTGCGATCCGCAGCGCGGCGCCGCGGCTCGGCCAGCACACGGCCGAGGTGAAGGCCGAGGCGGCGGGGCGCGCGAACGCGGCGCGCGAAGCCGTGCCCGCGAGCCACGCCGGGTCGGAGCCGGGGAGCGCGAAGCTCGCGAAGGGTCCCCTCGACGGGATCACGGTGCTCGATTTCGGTCTCGCCGTCGCAGGGCCCTACGCGGGGCAGATCCTCTCGGACCTCGGCGCGCGGGTCATCAAGGTCAACGCGCTCCACGACTGGTACTGGCATTCGAGCCAGATCGCGATGGCCTGCAACCGCGGCAAGCAGAGCATCGCCATCGACCTCAAGAAGCCGGGCGCCGCCGCCGTGATCGAACGCCTGCTCGCGTCGGCCGACGTCGTGATGCACAACATGCGCTACCGCGCCGCGATCAAGCTCGGCATCGACTACGACGCGTTGAAGGAACGCTTTCCCCGGATCGTCTACTGCCACACCCGCGGCTTCGAGCGCGGCCCGCGTCTCGAGCTCCCGGGCAACGACCAGACCGGCGCCTGCCTCGCGGGCGTCGAGTGGGAGGACGGCGGCTGCGCCCGCGGTGGACGCCCGATCTGGTCGCTGACCAACATGGGCGATACCGGCAACGGCTTCCTCGCAGCGATCGCGATCTGCCAGGCGCTCTACGAGCGCGAGAAGAGCGGCCGCGGACAGTTCTGCGAGACCGCGATCATCAACGCCCAGATGTTCAACACGAGCCACGCCGTCGCCCGGCCCGATGGCACGCCGATCGAGCGGCCGCTGCTCGACGCGATGCAGACGGGCTTCTCGGCCGGGGTCCGGATCTATCCGACACGGGACGAATGGCTCTGCCTCTCGCTCGTCAAAGACAGCCATTGGCACGCTCTCGCCCGGGCCCTCGACCTGCCCGAGCTGGCCCCCGGCGGTCGCTATGCGACGGCGGAGGCGCGCGCGGCGAGCGACGACGACGTCGCGAAGCTCCTCGAGCATCGCTTCGCGACCGGGACGGCGAAGAGCGCCTTCGCGAAGCTCGATGCCGAAGGCGTCCCCTGCGAGATCGCGGCGGAGGACGCCAACATCGAGCTCTGGAGCCAGCCGAAGTTCATCGAGGACCAGTTCGTTGCCAAATATAAACACCGCGTGATCGGCGAGATGGGCCAGCCCGGCCTCGCCTTCCAGTTCTCGGATACGCCGACCCGGGTCCAGTCCGCGCCGATGATGGTCGGCGAGCACTCGCGCGAGATCCTGGCCTCGCTCGGTTATTCCGAGGCCGAGGCGAACGCCCTCTTCGAGGCCGGCGTCGTCGGGGACGAGACCGTGAATCCGTCGTTGGCGAAGGCGGGGATGAAGCCCGTCAAATCACCGTGGGAGAAAAAATGATGGCGGGCGAGACGAAGGCGATGCAGCGGCCGCAGCCGCTGCCCGGGCGCGACAGTGCGCCGTTCTGGGAAGCGGCGACCCGGGGCGAGTTGGTCGGACAGCGCTGTGCCGCGTGCGGCGTGTTTCGGCATCCGCCGCGGCCGATGTGCCCGCATTGTCAGTCGCTGAAGACGGAATGGGTCCGGCTCTCGGGGCGGGGCAAGGTCGCGGCCCAGATGCAGCCCGTGCACCCGCGGATCCCGATGTTCGAGTATCCGCTCGTCTGCGTGCTCGTCGATCTCGACGAGGGAATCCGGCTCTTCTCGAACCTTTACGAGTGCGATCCCGCACGCGTCGAGAACGGCCTCGAAGTCGAGGTCTTCTTCGTTCCGACGGCGGGCGACAAACAAGTCCCGGTCTTCCGGCCGGCTCGAGGAGGCAGGTCGTGAAGCGCAACAAGGCCGTCATTGCCGGCATCGGCCAGACCGAGTTCTCGAAGGACTCGGGAAGGAGCGAGCTCCAGCTCGCCTGCGAAGCGATCAAGCTCGCCCTCGACGACGCGGGGCTCAAGCCCTCGGACGTCGATGGC
>JANMTD010000315.1:0-17371 GCA_031390075.1 Deltaproteobacteria bacterium
CCGCGCGCGCGCAGGCGTTGTCCGAAGTGGTGCGAGAGGAGCAGCGGGCCGGTGCACTCGAGCTGGATCTGGCGGGTCCAGTTCTCGACCGGGTGGTCGAGAAAGGCGCCCATGTCCCGGCCGGAGCCGGCGTTGTAGACGAAGAGGCCGACGTCGAGGTCGGATGTGGCCTGCGCGACCTGCGTGCCGAGACCGGGATCGGTCAGGTCCTGGCGGAGCACGCGGACCTCGCAGCGCGCGTCGACCGCGCGAACGCGCGCGACGGTCTGCGCGAGCTTCGTCTCGCTGCGCGCGATCAGGACGAGATGGAGGCCGCGCCGCGCCAACTCCTCGGCGAAGGCCGCCCCGATTCCGTCCGACCCGCCCGCGACCACGGCCCAGGGACCGAATCGCGCCCGAAAAGCCTCGCCCGTGTACTTCGCCGTCATCGTTCATTCTCCCAGGATCGCGACTCGCTTCGCGACCGAATCCGGTTGCCCGCCAGCAGACACCGCGCATTCGGGCGTTCCGCAGGTCGACCTGGACGCGGACCTCGCGTCGCTCGAGGGCCAGCTTCGCGCCGCGGTCTAGCGGCCCGGCGTTGCCCGGCTCAGACGAGGAGCGCGACGACGAAGAGCCCGACCATCACGAAGGCCAGCACGAGCTTGGCGAGCATGCCGACCAGGATGCCCGCCCACGTCGCCGCGCCGACCTCGAGCGCGCGGCGCTCGTCGCGCCGGGCCCAGTATTCTCCGAGAGCCGCGCCGACCAACGGCATGAAGAGCACCCCGACGAAGCCCATGAACACGCCGGACAAGGTCCCGACCGCTGCACCGACGAGCGCCTGCCGGCTCGCGCCGACGCGTCGCGCGCCGAGCAGTCCCGCCGCGTAGTCGAGACCCGAGGCCAGCACGGCCACCCCGGCGATCACGCCGAGCATCACGGGTCCGACGCGCGTGAAATCGTCGATCCACGCGCCGAGCAGAATGCCCGCCAGTACGAATGCGGTCCCAGGCAACGCAGGCAGCACCGCACCGGCAAGGCCGAGGAGGATCAGCGCGACACACAGGATCCAGAGAACGATCGTCGTGGCCATTCTCCTCGTTGCATGTCGACCGCGCTACACGCCGCTCGCACGGAGGTCAATCGCCGACAAGCTTTTTTGCTAGTCGGGAGACTACAAGCCCGCGAGCGCCAGGTCGAGATTCGCGCTCGTTATGCCGCCGTGGATCTCCATGACCGAGCCCGTGACAAACGCACTGGCCGGCGACGCGAGATAGAGCGCCCCGAGCGCGATGTCCTCGGGCTCGCCGAGGCGCTTCAGCGGAGTCGACTCGAGCATCGCCTTGTGGACGACGGGGTTCTTCAGGACCGTCTCGAGGGCCGAGGTCGCCGTCGAGCCGACGGCGATCGCGTTGACACGGATCTTCGGAGCCAATTCCTCAGCCAGGAGCTTCGTGAAGTGGCTCATCGCCGCCTTCGCCGTGCCGTAGGCCGTGAAGCCCTTGCCCGTCATCTGGCCGATCGACGACGAGATGTTGACGATCGAGCCGCCGCGCGCCTGCATGTGGGGCACGGCCGCCTTCGAAAGTGCGAAGGCAGTGGTCACGTTGAAGTGGAATGCGCCGCTGAACTCCTTCTCCGTCGTCTGGAGAAAGGCCTTCGGCATCGATCCGCCGACGTTGTTGATCACGATGTCGATCCGGCCGAATTCGTCCATCGCCCGCGCCGCGAACGCTTCGAGATTCGCGGTGACCGCGGCGTTGCACTCGACGACGAGCGCGCGGCGGCCGAGCTTGCGGATCTCCTCCGCCACGGCCTCGAGCTGGTCTTTGCTGCGGGCGGCGAGTGCTATGTCGGCGCCGCATTCCGCGAGCGCCAGGGCCGTCGCGCGGCCGATGCCGCGGCCTCCGCCGGTCACGAGGGCCACTTTGTCGTCGATTCGGAAGCGGTCGAGGATCGTCATGTCCGCATTCTAACCCCTCGATCCCAATCCGCAGGCGCGATCGACCGCCCGAGGCGCGATGGCCGGGCAAGCCGGTCTGGCTAGACTCGCGAGCTCGAGACGCGTTCCGCGCGCCCGGCGCTTCGGCAGGCCTCGGGGCGAGTGGAGCGAAGCGAGCTGAGCGAGCCAAGAGAGCGAGGAGAGATCGATGCAGGATTTCAAGGGTCGGATCGCGGTCGTGACCGGAGCGGCGAGCGGCATCGGACTCGGCGTGACCGAGCGCTTCCTGCGCGAGGGCATGAAGGTCGTGATGGCCGACGTCGAGAAGGCGAACCTCGAGCGCGAGTCGGCGCGGCTGCGGGCGACCGGTGCCGACGTGCTGCCCACGATCTGCGACGTGCGCGATCCCGATGCGGTCCAGGATCTCGCGAAGCGGACGGTCTCGCATTACGGCGGGGTGCACGTCGTCTTCAACAACGCCGGCGTCGGGCCGGCGGGGCCGATGCTCGAGACGACCCCCGCCGACTGGCGCTGGATCGTCGACGTCAACGTCCTCGGCGTCGCCTACGGGGTGATCGCCTTCGGTCCGATCCTGAAGAAGGCGGGCGAGGGCCACATCATCAACACGGCCTCCGAAGCGGGCCATGTGTCGAGCGCGATGCTCGGCATGTACACCGCGAGCAAGCACGCCGTCGTCGGCTTGACCGAGTCCCTCTACCGCGAGCTCGAGGGCACGGGGGTCGGCGTCCACTGCCTCTGCCCGAACCTCGTGCGCACGAAGATCTTCCACTCCGAGCGAAACCGCGACGACGGCGCCGCGATGAGGCCCTCCCAGACGGCGACGATGGCACCGCTGCGCGAGGCGATCTCGGCCCTAGGCATCCCGCCCGATCAGGTAGCCGGCGACATCGTCGACGCGATGCGCGCGAACCGCTTCTGGATCTTCACCCACGAGACGACGAGGCGATCGCTCGCGGTCCGTTATGCGGACATCGAAGCGGGCCGCAATCCGTCGAATCCCTACGAGAACATCGCCGGATTCGAGGGATTGGCGGGCGGAGCCGAAGGCGGACCGGGATCGCGAGGAGTCCGCTCGTGACGATGCGGGAGCTGCTCCTCGCCCGGGCCGAGGACGACGCGCCGGCCTTGCTATTCGAGGACCAGCGCTACAGCTGGCGCGAGTATTTCCAGGCCTGCTGCGAGCGGGCCGAGGCGCTGCTCGCGTGGCGTCGGCCCGGGCCGTTTCATGTCGGCGTGCTGCTCGAGAACGTGCCCGAGTATCTCTTCATGACGGGCGCCGCGACCCTCGCGGGCGCGACCGTCGTCGGCATCAATCCGACCCGCCGCGGCGCCGGCCTCGAGCGCGACATCCGCCACACGGATTGCCAGATCCTGATCACCGAGGATCGCCACGCCGAGCTCCTCGAAGGCCTCGATTTCGGCATTCCCGCCGATCGCCGCTTCGACGTCGCCTCGCCCGCCTGGCGCGAATCGATCGCCCGCTTCAAGGGCGCGAGCGCACCCGGCATCGAGGCCGATCCCCGCGCGATCTACATGTTGATCTTCACGTCGGGGACGACGGGCGAGCCGAAGGCCGCGATCTGCTCGTCGATGCGCACGGCGATGGCCGGCAAGATCCTCTCCCAGATGCGCGGCCTGACGCCTTCGGACGTCGGCTACCTCGCGATGCCGCTCTTCCACTCGAACGCCCACATGGCGGGCATCGGCCCGATCATGGCGGTGGGTGGGGCCTGGGGCATGCGCCGCAAATTCTCCGCCAGCGCCTTCCTGCCCGACGTCCGGAAGTACGGGGTCAGCTACTTCAACTACGTCGGCAAGCCGCTGACCTACGTCCTCGCGACCCCCGAGCGCCCCGACGACGCCGACAATACCCTGCGCGTCGCCTTCGGCAACGAGGGTGCGGACCACGATCTCGCGCGCTTTGCCAAGCGCTTCGGCTGCGAGGTCATCGACTCCTACGGCTCGACCGAGGGCGGCATCGCGATCTCGCGCACGAGCGGCATGCCCGCCGGGGCCCTCGGCGTCGCCCCGCCCGGGACGCTGATCCTCGATCCCGAGACGAAGCAGGAGTGTCCGCGGGCGGTCTTCGCCGCCGATGGGCGCCTCGCCAATTCGAAGGAGGCGATCGGCGAGATCGCGAGCACCGAGACCGCCAAGAGCTTCGAGGGCTACTGGCGCAACGAAGAGGCGAACCAGGAGCGCACGCGCGAGGGCATCTACTGGAGCGGCGACCTCGGCTACCGCGACGACGCGGGGTTCTTCTATTTCGCCGGGCGCAACATGGATTGGCTTCGGGTCGACGGCGAGAACTTCGCCGCCGGCCCGATCGAGCGCATCCTGACCCGCCATCCCGACATCGCCCTCGCGGCGGTCTACGCCGTCCCCAACGCCGACGTCGGCGACGACTGCATGGCGGCCCTCATCCTGCGGCCTGGGGCGCGCTTCGATCCGGCAAGCTTCCCGGAGTTCCTCGCGGCGCAGCGGGACCTCGGGACGAAGATGGCCCCGCGCTACGTGCGGATTGCCGAATCGCTGCCGTCGACGGAGACCAACAAGATCCTGAAGCGCGTACTGCGCGACGAGCGCTGGGAATGCGGGGACCCGGTCTGGCTCCGGGACGGAATGGCCTATCGTCTCACGATCGACGCGGATCGGAAGGCGATCGCCGCGGCCTTCGAAGCGCGCGGGCGGCGCAGCCTACTCGACCGTTAGCTCGACCCGGGCATGCCCGGAAGAAGGAGGATCGAATGGCTTCGTTCATGGCTCCCCACAGTGCGCAGGTGTACGCGCTGATGCGAATCGTGGTCGGCTTCCTGTTCCTCTGGCACGGCTCCATGAAGCTCCTGGGGTTCCCGAGCGGGATGCCGGCCGACCTTCCGGCCTTCATCATCTGGGTCGCGGGACCGATCGAGCTGCTGGGCGGGATCTTCATCATGATCGGGCTGCTGACGCGCTGGTCGGCCTTCCTGGCGAGCGGCACGATGGCGGCGGCCTACTGGATGGGGCACGGCACGAAGGCCGTCCTCCCCGTCGAGAACGGCGGCGAGCTCGCGGCCCTCTACTGCTTCGTCTTCCTCTTCATCTCCGCCTACGGGCCGGGGATCTGGAGCGTCGACGGTTCGCGGTCGAAGGGTTAAGCGCGTGACGTCCGGCGATCGAATGGCTTCGGAAGGGAGAGTGGCGCCGACCGGTCGGGATGCCCGGCTCTGGCGCGTGATCGTCGAGCTCTCGCACTCGGTCGGCGCGCCGGAATCGACCGAGGTCCCGCCGTCGAAGCCGTTCGCGCCGGGTCAGATCGAGCGCCTCGTCGTCGAGTTCGACGATGCCTACACGACCTTCGTAGAGGGCATGGAGCACTTGCCGAGCGAGGCCCAGTTCATCGCGCTCCAGGCCGTCGATCGGCAGCTCACTGCCCTGGTCCGCGCAGAGGACGCGGAGCTCTGGACGCAGAAGGCCCTGCGCGAGGATCCCCGCTGGATCGAGGCGCAGCAGCTCGCGTTCGGCGTGATCGAGGCATTCGCGTGGCCTTCGATCCGACTTTCGCTCGTGGCGCCTGGGGCGGACAGCGGGGGGCTCGAGGCGGGACGGTCGTCAAGCGGTGGCTCGAGTGGGCCGAGGAGTAGGACATGAACGCTGGCATCGAAGCATTCGAGGTGATCGCCTGCGGGTTCCGGCCCGAGGGCAGCCTGGCCCACCTCGCCGTGCTCGTGACGTTCGTCCTGCTCGCCTGGTGGGTGTCGCCGTCGCCGCGGGGGGGCGCGCGCCGGACCTGAGCGCACGGCGGTACACGGCGTTAGTCGAGCCCGCCGATCGCCAGCGCCTCGTGGATGCAGAGTCCGTCCCGCAGCGAGCGGACGTCGTGGGTCCGGATCCAGTCTGCGCCGGAGCGCGCGGCGAAGAGCTCGGTCGCGAGGGTCGCCGCGCCGATCGAATCGAGGCCGCTGCCCGTGATCTCGCGCAGGAACGATTTGCGCGAGACCGACACCAGCACCGGCCGCCCGAAACGCGCCCGCAGCACCGCGATCCGCTGGAGCACCGCGATCGAAGCGCGCGGATCCCGCCCGAGAAAAAATCCCATCCCCGGATCGACGATCAGCCGCTCCTCGCGGACGCCGCCGCGCACGAGCGCCGCGAGCCGCGCCTCGAAGAAGCGCTCGATCGAATCGAGCACCCTGCGCGGGCTCGCGTGCTCCTTGTCCGCGCGTTCGGCCTGCGAGAGGGAGTGGACGACGACGAGCTCCGCCTTCTCCGCTGCGAGCTCCGGATAGAGCGTCTCGTCGGGGAACCCTCGGACGTCGTTCAGCCAGTCGACTCCGGCCGCGAGGGCGAAGCGCAGGACCGCGGGATCAGTCGCGTCGACGGAGATGCGCAGGTCGGCAGCACGCAGCGCTTCGAGGACCGGGCGAATTCGCGCGATCTGCAGCTCGGGGGGAACCGCCGCGGCATCGGGATGACTCGACGCGGGGCCGAGCTCGACGATCTTCGCACCGGCGGCGGCGAGGCCCCGGGCGTGGGCGATCGCGCGCTCGGGATCGAGATAGCGGCCGCCGTCCGAGAAGGAGTCCTCGGTGATGTTGACGATGCCGACGATCTGGACTGTCCTACGCACACGGCCTTTCTAGCACGGCATCCGTTCGCGAGGCGCGAGGCGCGAGGTGAGGAGGAGAGCCCCATGCAGTCGACCCCCGCATCCCGATCGTTCGGCGAGCACAACGAAGCGGCTCTCCGGAGCCGCGCCGCGGCGCCCGGCGCGCGACTCCCGGCGGAGTATGCGTCGACCCTCGCGCCCTTTTCCATTTCGCTGACGGAGAGTGGTGAGTCCTTCACCTACTCCGTTCGGGACGGGCGGCTCGAGCTGTCGTCCGGCTCCGAGCGAGCCAAGACGCAGGTCGAGCTCGCGCAGGCGAGCTTCGAAGGTTTGACATGCGACCTCGAGTCGCCGGCCGGTCTCATCTACGGCGCCCGGGCGCGGGCGCTGCGCGGTGATCTGATGGATTTCATGCAGTGGGAGCCGGCGCTCCGCTGGCTCTACACGGGGCGGCCCGTCTACGAGCCGAGTGCGGTCGAGCTGCGCGGTCTGCGCGGCGAGCCCCTGGATCCCGCGCACGCATTCCGCGTCGGCGACGATCGCGAGGCGATGGCGCACTACCTGCGAACGGTGGGTTATGTCTTCGTGCGCGACGTCTTGTCGAAGGACGAGATCGAGACGCTGCGCGCCGAGTCCGAGAATCTGCGGCGGCTCGCGAGGGAAGGCGATCAGGAGTCCTGGTGGGGAAAGCGCAGCGACGGGACGAGCGTGCTCTGCCGCGTGCTGCGCGCGGGCACGCAGCCGAAGATGCGCTCGCTCCACGGCGACCCGCGACTCTGGCAGCTGGCCGAGCTGTGTGACGCGCCGATGCATCTGCCGATGGGCGCCGAGGAGAAGGACGGCGTCACGTTGTTATGGAAGCAGCCCGGGGTCGAGGAGGGGCTCGGCGACCTGCCGTGGCACCGAGACTGCGGTCTCGGCGGTCATGCGAGCATGTGCCCGACGGCGGTCGTGAGCGTTTTTCTCGGACCGAATACGCCCGAGGCGGGCGAGCTTCGCTTCCTGCCGGGATCCTGGCAGAGCTCGTTTCCGCATCAGACGCCGGACTCGGCGAAGGCGCCGCGGGGCGTCGCGCCGCCGGCGCGGGCCGGGGATGTCACGATCCACTACGGCGACGGGATGCACGTCGCGCCGCCGCCGACGGGCACGACCGGACCCTTTCGCAGCTGCATCCTGCTCGGCTTCGCGCGAAAGGGTGGCGGCCATCACGAAGGTGGTCGCCACTACAACGACGTCCTGCTCGGCGACGAATCCGGCCAGATCCCCGACATGAAAAAGGTCGCCGACCGCCGCTGAAGCCCCGCCGCGAATTTTTACACCGCTTTTACGTGGATCGGACACGTCCCGGCTTTGCCCGAGTTGCGCTTTCGGCTACACCTCGCGCCGCGTCTGGTCGCAACCCGGATCGAAGCCTCCGAAAGCACCCCCGCTCGGATGCCCCATCGGAGAGCCGTCGTCCCCCATGAGTGCCGCGATCGATTTTGAACCCAGTGAGGTTTCTGGGCTCTCCGGGGCTTCGCCCTCGAGCCTTTCCACTCCTTCCGCCGCAGCTCGGGTCGCGACCACGGTCGCATCTCTGGCCGACGCGCGGGCGACGAGCGGTCGCTTCCTCAAGTACCGCGCCGACCGGCGGCCCGTGGCCTACGCCCACGCGATGTTCGCGCTCCACGCGCTCGTCTTCTTCCTGGCACCGACGTGGGTCGCGGCGCTCTGCGTCGTCCCGCTCTGGCTGGTCAGCATGTTCGTCGCCCCCATCAACCACCACCACCAGCATCTGAACACCTTCCGCGCCGCGTGGCTGAATCGGATCTACGACCTGGTGCTCGCGCTCCAGTCCGGCATCGCGCCCTACGCCTGGGTGCTCCACCACAATATTGGCCACCACGTCAACTACCTGAACCAGCGCCCCCACGCGCAGCCCGACGAATCGAAGTGGACGCGGCGCGACGGCACGACGATGGGGCGCCTCGAGTACACGATCGATCTCGTCCTCCACCACCAGATCGACATCGTTCGCCTGGGGCTGCGCCACCGGCGTTATTGGCGGCCGTTTCTCTGGATGAAGATCCCGCTCTGGACGATTCTCGGGCTGGCGCTCTGGTACAACCCGGTGAACGCGTTCCTCGTGATCCTGCTGCCGGGCTTCCTGACCCTCGCACACACCGCCTGGGCGACCTACGAACACCACGCCGGCTTCCATCCCACGAACCATTTCGACGCCAGCTACAACAACACGAATCCGCTCTACAACTACATGACCTGCAATCTCGGCCTCCATACGGCGCACCACTACCGCCCGGGCGTGCACTGGTCGCTGCTCCCCGCGCTGCACGCTGAGATCCTGAGCCGGATCCCGCCCAAGCAGATCAATCCGAATTTCTGGTGAGTCGCCGCGCCCTGAAATAGGGCTGTAACCGACCTCCTCCCTCCTGCGTAAGACGCGTACCGGATCCAGCCGGGGCGCTCTTCGCGCCCGTGCCGTCCGGCATCGCGGCGCGAATTCGCAGGAGGAACATCATGACCACGGCTGCGCATCGGATCCTCGCCTTCACCGATCGGCAGAAGCCCCGCCTCGAGTGGCTGCCGCTCGCCGCCGCGCGCATCACGGTCGGGTGGGTCTTCCTGCAGAGCGGCTGGGGC
This sequence comes from Deltaproteobacteria bacterium, assembly GCA_031390075.1. Classification (GTDB taxonomy): domain Bacteria; phylum Myxococcota_A; class UBA9160; order UBA9160; family UBA4427; genus UBA4427. Next base: position 9,174 of record JANMTD010000315.1, read on the forward strand.
AAGCTCCACAATCTCGAGGGCGTCACGGATTTCTTCGTGTCCCTCGGAATCCCCTTCGCCCAGGTTCAAGCGCCGCTCGTCGCCGGTATCGAGTTCGGCGGCGGGCTACTCCTGCTCCTCGGCCTCGCGACCCGGCTTGCGGCGTTCCCGCTCGTCGCTGTGATGCTGGTCGCGATCCGGACGGCGCTCTGGGCCGACATCCAGGACCTCTCCGACCTCTTCGGACTCGCCGAGTTCGGGTACGTCGTCCTGTTGAGCGGTCTCATCGTATTCGGTGCCGGAGCGTTTTCCCTCGACGCCCTGGTCCGCAGACGGATCGGCAGTCGACCCTGAAGGTGTTCGCGCCCCTGGCGGAGTCGCGGCGCTCGCCAGCGGGGACCATTCGACGTCGCTTTGCATCGCGGCCCATTCCGGGTCGTGTAATCGGAGGATAGAGAGATGATCGGCAACAGGAATACGGCGCTCGCCACGATGGTCGCAGGTCTTTTCGCGCTCGGGGCCGGGCAGGCCTTCGCGGCCGACGGGGAAATGGCCGCCGAGAAGATGAAGTGCGAGGGGGTCAACAGCTGCAAGGGACACGGGTCCTGCAAGTCGGCGAAGAACGCCTGCGCCGGCAAGAACGGCTGCGCGGGCCAGAGCTTCCAGATGCTGACGCCCGAGGAGTGCGAAGCCGCCAAGGCCAAGATGGACGACAAGAAGAACTAGATGAGCGTTGGAATCCCGAGAGCAGGCCTGCACGCCGAGCGCTTTGCCCGGCCTGCTCTCGGGTCATCCGTGCGCGCGGATGCGCCCTTTCTCGGCGTCGGCGTCGGACTGCGGCCGCAGCATTACGCGGAGATCCTCGCGGCCGAATCGGACTCGGCGCTCGGGGTCGACTGGTTCGAGGCGATCAGCGAAAACTACATGGTGCGGGGCGGTCGGCCGCTGCGGGTCCTCGATTCCGTGCGGTCCCGCTTTCCGATCGCGTTTCACGGTGTGTCGCTCAATATCGGTTCGGCCGATCCCCTCGACGAGAATCATCTCCGGGAGCTCGAGGCGCTGATCGACCGCTTCGAGCCCGCCTGGGTGACCGATCATCTGTGTTGGACGGGAGTCGATGGACGCTCGCTCCACGACCTGCTCCCGCTTCCGCTGACCGAGGCGGTCCTCGAGCACGTCGCGGAACGCGTCGGCCGGGTTCAGGATCGGCTCGGGCGGCGTATCGCCCTCGAGAACGTCTCGACCTATGCCGCTTTCCGGGACGACGCGATGCCGGAGTGGGAGTTTCTGTCGGCGCTCGCCGAGCGCGCGGATTGCGGAATCCTCTTCGATCTCAACAACGTCTTCGTCTCCGCGCACAATCACGGCTTCGACGCCGTGAAGTACGTGGATGCCATCGCGAGCGAGCGCGTCTTCCAGATCCATCTCGCGGGCCCGAGCGAAGCGGGTCCGCTGCTTGTCGATACCCACGACAGCCCCGTTCGCGAGGCGGTGTGGGTCCTGTACGAGCGATTCGTGCGGCGGGCGGGACCGATCTCGACCTTGATCGAGTGGGACGAATCGATTCCGCCCTTCGAGCGGGTCGCCCGAGAAGCGGCGCGGGCGCGGGAGATCCTCGACCGGATCGCCCGCGAGCCCGGGGAGGCGTCCGTATGAGTCCGCCCGATGCGCTCGACGCGGTCCAACGCGAGCTGGCCCGGTATGTCACGCAGCTCGACGCGGCCGGCGCGGCGCACGCCTCCGGGTCGCAGGATCCCCGCGCAGCGATCTCGGATCGGATCCGCCCCGACCGCGGCGTCTCGGCCGAGGAGCGTCTGTCCATCTACCAGCACGGGTATTTCGCGCGCATCCACGGCGTCCTTCGCGACGATTACGGTGCGCTGCATGCGTTATTCGGGGACGCCGCGTTCCACGATCTCGCGAAGCTCTACCTCATGGCGCATCCGCCGCGGAGCCACTCCCTGCGCGACGCCGGCGCGAAGCTCCCGGCGTTTCTCGCCGGCCCGGTCGCCGAGCCCTTCAGGGCGCGCTGGCCCTGGGCGGCGGACCTCGCCGCCCTCGAGTGGGCGCTCGTCGACGTCTTCGACGCGCCCGATCGCCGCATCCTCGATCGCGCGACCCTCTCGGCCCTTCCGCCGGCAGCCTGGGCCACACTCGCACTCGAGCTGGTCCCGGCCCATCGCATCCTCGCGCTCGCCTGGCCCGTTCACCGCTTGCGCCAAGCCTGGTCGAGCGATCACCCGCTCCCGGCCCTCGATCCTTCGCCGACGACGGTCCTGGTCCACCGGCATCGCGAGCAGGTCTTCGCCCGCTCGCTCGGCGAGTTCGAGGCGCGGGCACTGGCGATGGTCCGCGAGGGCTGCGATTTCGCGGCGGTCTGTGGTCGTGCGGCGGACGAATTCGGGGACGCCGGGAGTCCGAGCGAGGTCCTGTCGCTGCTCGAGCGTTGGCTTGCGGAGGGACTCCTCGCCGCGAGCGAATCGCCGCTCGAAGCGGGTCAGGATCTGCCGCGGACCGCATCCCGGGCGGCGCGCCGGGCAGCGTAGATCAGGACCAGGGAGACGAGAGGCGTCAGGACGGCGGCGGCGACCAGGGGCGCCGAAGCATGCGCGACGAGTTGATGGAGCGCATCGCCTGCCGAGCACGAGGCGTGAACCGCGATAGCTCCGAGCGCGACTCCGCCGGCGCTGGCCAGCGCGGCGCTGGCGTGGGGTCTGTGCATCGCGGCGCGTGCGACGAACTTACACGCGACCAGACACGACGCGAGCCCGAGCACCAGCGAGGAGGCCAGGCACGCGGAGTAGGCCGACAAATCGCCAGGTCCGAACGCGACAGTGCTCCGGGCCACGCCCCAGAGGCCGCTCCCGATCGTGAAGGCCAACCCGAGCCCGCCGATCCGGAATCCCGCTTGCACCGCTCGCTCCCGGCCTGGAACAGCGGAGGCCAGTGCAGCGCTGATCGCGCCGCAGGCCACGAGCGCGAGGCCGACCAGGATCAAGAGAAAGCGCGGATCGGACCAGGCGGAGTCCGTCCATGCTCGGGGCAGGTGTGAGCCGAGCAGCCATCCGGCGGCGATCACGACGAGCCCCGTCCCGGCGACGGCGGCGATCGCGGCGCGCAGCGGCGGAATCGGCCGCACGGGCTGCAGGTCCCGGACGAGCGCCTGAATTCGATCTTGCGAGGACGGTTCGCTCACCGCTCCCCCTTCCCGAGCATCGCGCGCAGCGCGCGATAGCCGCGGTGTGCCCGAACTTTGAGGGCGCCCGCGCTGACGCCCGCGCGCTCGGCGGCTTCGGCGACGGAGAGCTCCTCGACGTGGATCAGCTCGACCGCCTGGCGCTGCGCCTGGGGCAGCGCTTCGAGGGCGCGCTGCAGGTCGGGCGAGAGCGCGTCGCCTGCCGCCGACGTCGTCTCGCTGGCCGGGTCGGAGATGCCGTCGAGCTCGAGCGGCAGCTCGCGCTGCAACCTCCGTCCTCGCGCCCTGGCCCAGTCCGCGATCGAGTTGCGAACGATCGCGTTGAACCACGGCGTGAAGGGGCGCTCTCCTCGATAGGTATGGCGGGCCCGGTGAATCGATAGGAGGGCGTTCTGCACGATGTCCTCTCGCGCGGCCACGTCCGACACACGCGCCCCGACCTGCCGGCGAGCGCGGGCCAGCAGCTCCACCAGCAGCTTTTCGTAGGCTGCACCGTCCCCCGTCTGGGCAGCGATCATCCAGGCGCGCCAGGCCTCCTCGCGCTCGTTCAATCGTACGGTTCGATCTGCCATACGCTCCGGGCCCGGGAAAGGTTACCCGCGGATCGAGGCTACTGGATGCGAGCGGGGCGACGCATCTCCGGTCATGGGGAGCCCGCAGCGCGGCGCTCGCGGCGTTTGCGGGGATCGTTGATCCGATCGTCCAGGTCGACCTCGACCATCCCGTCCGCGATCCGGACCTGGAAGCACGGAATCGGGAATCCATCCGCGTGCTCGGGGTCGAAGCCCGTGCGCACGTCGTAGCGGAGGCCATGGGCGGAGCAGACGACGACGGCGTTCTCGAAGCGGCCCTTCGAGAGCGCGAAGCCCGCGTGGGGACACGCGTCTTCCATCGCATGGATCGCATCCCCGACGCGGTAGAGGCCGAGCGCGAGCTCGCCGACCGTCACACGCAGGGCGCGTGACGGGGGAATCTCATCGAGCCGTGCCACCGGGACGAACGTCAAGCCCCATCTCCTGGGCGCTCAACATGCCGCAAGTCGCGCATACCGACCAACACGGTATGCGCGACTCGATCAGTTGTGGGCGAGCGAGGCCGGGACCGACGAGGGCAGGGCTTCGGTGCGGACGACGCAGGTCTCAAAGCCGCTGTTGTGATCGCTTGCGCAGTACATCGTGGTCGAGATCGAGAGCAGCGCGTTGACGCGCTCGTCGATGCGGGCGTTTGCATCATTGAAGGCGGCGTCGATCTCGACGCGCGTGATCGCGTTGGAGGCGGACGAGTCGAGGGGCTGGGCCGGGTCGACGTTGTTTGCCGACGCGCTGCCGGTGAGGGCGAGCGCGGTGAAGGCGGTGAGGATGGTGAGGCCGAATCGGAACGGGGGTCGCATGGGGGCTCCTTTGTTGCGGGCCTCCTATCGGATCCTCGATGGATTGCTTGAGGGCTTCTTCCGTCTGCATCGCAAACGTTTTCCGCTCGGATCAGAAGAACGAAGGCAATTTCGTCCGTGAGACGCGCCAGAGCGGGCCGGCGCGCCCGATCGAGAGGTGACCGCCCCATTTCGTTGCATGGAGGCGGGGTAGGTGAATTCCAGGAGCACCGGACTAGACTTGCCGGTCCACGCCGCCGGAAACGTCGCAGGAGGAGTAGGCAGATGAAGCTCTGGGACGAGCAGCTCGAGGGAATGCGAGAAGAAGCACGCAGCATGCTCCAGTACCTGCCGGCCCTCGCGCAGCCGGACTACGCCCTCGATCCCGTGACCCGTGCGCGGGGGATCCGCGAGGGCTTCAATGCGATGACCGCGGCCGCCCCGAAATCGGCGCGCGCCGAGGCGACGACGATCCCCGGTCCCGCCGGGCCGATCCCGGTTCGGATCTTCCGGCCGAAGGGCCAGGCGCGCGGGCTCTACCTCCACATCCACGGCGGCGGCTGGATCCTCGGAGACCCCGAGATGGGCGACGCCGGCAACGAGCGACTCGCCGAGCACTTCGATCTCGCCGTGCTCTCGGTCGACTATCGCCTGGCGCCGGAGCATCCCTATCCGGCGGGACCCGATGATTGCCAGGCGGCTGCGTCTTGGTTGCTCGACAAGGGCAAGGCCGAGTTCGGCGCCGACCGGCTCTTCATCGGCGGCGAATCGGCCGGCGGCCATCTCACCCTCGTGACCGGCCTGCGCGTGCGCGATCGCCTCCAGGCGGGGAGTCGCTTGCTCGGTCTCAACCTCGTGTTCGGCTGGTACGACGTGAACGGGACGCCCTCCCAGCGCGGCAACGGCGGCCATCCCGACATGCTCGATCCGGTCGGGCTCCGCTTCATGGTCGATTGCTTCACGCCGGGCATGAGCGAGGAGGCGCGCCGCACGCCCGATATCTCGCCGCTCTTCGCGGATCTCGCGGGGCTGCCGCCGAGTCTGGTCTCCGTCGGGAGCCTCGACCATCTGCTCGACGACTCGCTCTTCCTCGCGCCGCGGCTCGCCCGTGCTGGCGTCGACGTCGAGCTTCAGGTCTACCCCGATTCGCCCCACGGCTTCATGGCCCTACCGACCCAGATCGCGAAGGCGTTCAATCAACGCAGCGAGATCTGGATGGAGCGTGTGATGAAGCTGGCGGGGATCTGATTCGTAGGGCGAGAGGAGCGAGCGCGATGAAGGATTTCAAGGGCAAGGTCGCCGTCGTGACGGGCGGTGCGGGGGACATCGGGAAGGCGATCGTGCGGGGCCTGCTGCGCAAGGGGGCGAAGGTCGTGATCTCCGACGTCGAGCAGGGCGCGATCGATTCTGCGCTCTCCGAGCTCTCGCCGCTGGGCGATGTGCGCGGCGTCCAGACCGATGTCTCGAAGCCGGAGTCCGTCGAGGCGCTCGCGAAGCAGGTCTACGCGCTGCACGGGGCCTGTCATCTGCTCTTCAACAATGCCGGCGTCGGTGCTCCTTCCGTCAACGTCTGGGAGACGACGGTGAACGACTGGCGCTGGGTCCACGGCGTCAACGTGATGGGCGTCGTCCACGGCATCCAGGCCTTCGTGCCCCGCATGATCGCCGGTGGCCAGGAGGGGCATGTCATCAACACGTCTTCCGGCGACGGCGGGATCGCGCCGCTCGGTGGACAGTCGGTCTACGCCTCGAGCAAGGCCTCCGTCTCGATCATCACGGAATGTCTCGAGACCCAGCTGCGCGCCCAACATCCGAAGCTGAAGGCGACGATCTTCTATCCCGCCGGCGGCGTGCTCAAGACGGGGATCTGGAGCTGCGATCGCAATCGCCCCGCAGAGCTCGCCCGGGAGAAGCCGTCGGGACAGCCCGCGGATCTGATGGGCGCCTTCATGAAGGCGGCGGCGGACTCGGGCATGCAGATCCAGTTCCAGGATCTCGACGAGCTGGCGGAGTCGCTGCTCAAGGATCTCGAGGCGGAGAAATTCGTGTCGATGATCGGAATCGAGGGCGCGGGCGAGACGCTGCGCCAGCGCGCCGAGAAGATCGGCCGCGGCGAGGCGCCGATCGACGAGCACTCGTACCTCGCGTGAATGAGGTGAGCGAAGCGCCGCCCGCCGGGCGCGATGGCCACGACCTCGACCACGGCCCTGAAGCACAGTCGCCCCGCGCGCCCCTCCCGACTTCAGAGCCCTACGCGTGGTATGTCGTCGGGCTGCTGACCCTCGTCTACGTCCTCTCGTTTCTCGATCGGCAGATCCTGTCGCTGATGGTCGTCGACCTGAAGACGGGCCTTTCGCTCGAGCACGATTGGCAGGTCGGCTTCCTGATGGGCCCCGCCTTCGCGGTTTTCTACACGATCTTCGGCTTTCCCTTCGGGCGCCTGGCGGACACCGCGAACCGGAGCCGTGTGATCGCCTTCGGCCTCGGCGTCTGGAGCCTGATGACCGTCGGCTGCGGCGTCACGCGGCATTTCTGGCAGATGGCGTTGATGCGTGTCGGCGTCGGGATCGGCGAGGCGTCGCTCTCGCCCTCGGCCTACTCGATCATCAGCGACTTGTTCGAGCCCGGGAAGCTCGCTCGCGCGATCTCGGTCTATGCGAGCGGGATCTACCTGGGTTCGGGGCTCGCCTTCATGTTGGGGGGCAGCGCGGTCGCGAGCCTGCGCGGAACCGAGGCGTGGCAGCTTCCGCTCGTCGGCGTGGTGGAGGGCTGGCAGAAGGTCTTCTTCTTCGTGGGTCTGCCGGGCCTCTTCGTGGTCCCGCTCATTCTCTTGACGCTCGGCGAGCCCGTGCGCCGTGGCCTCGTCGGCGCGGGGAAGGGCGGGGCGACCGTGGCGCTTCCGCTCTCGCATGCGCTCGCCTTCGCGCGCAGGAACTGGAAGGCGCTCACGACCCATCATCTCGGCTTCGCGCTGCTCTCGTTCTCGAGCTACGGCTCGAGCGCCTGGCTCCCGTCGATGTTCCAACGGGTCCACGGCTGGGACATCGCGACCTTCGGACTCGTCTTCGGCGCGATCCTGTTCGTGGGCTCGGCGGGCGGCGCGATCAGCGGGGGCATTCTCGCCGACTGGCTCGCCCGCCGGGGCTATCGCGATTCGAAGGTGCGCGTCGGCTGGCTCGCGGCGATGGCCTGGCTTCCGTTCGGCGTCGCGTTTCCCCTGGTCGACGACGGCGTATTGGCGATGACGCTCGTCGCGCCGGCGGCGTTCCTCTCCGCCATGCCCTTCGGTGTCGCGCCGGCGGCGATCCAGGAGATCACGCCCAACAACCTGCGTGGCCAGATCTCGTCGATCTACCTCTTCGTGATCAACCTGGTCGGTCTCGCGATCGGACCGCTCCTGCTCGCGCTCTGCACCGACTACGTCTTCACGGAAGCCCGCTTCGGCCCCGGCGGCATCCGCTGGTCGATGCTCTCGACGACCTCCGTCGCCCACGTCGCGGCAGCGCTCCTGCTCGGCCGCGGGCTCGTGGAGTTCCGCCGGATCCTCGACTCTTGATCGGCTGAGGGCTCAGGCGCGCCAGAGCTCCAGTAATTCCTGCGCCGTCGCCCGGGTCGTGATCCGCGCGAGGCCGTGCTCGATCACCTGCTTGGCGT
>JANMTD010000322.1:0-8522 GCA_031390075.1 Deltaproteobacteria bacterium
CCTTGCTCGTCCTCGAGGCGTGGAAGGTCATGAAACACACGAGGCAGAGGGCGACGCGAACGGTCAAGAGGGCGAGGCGCTGAAGTTCATGGGTGGAGATTGTTTCGCACCATGTCGAGCTTCCACGAGGAACGACGAGGGCGAATGATCTTCGGCGGCAGGCTCTGCATTGTCAGGGCAACCTCGCTCCGCATCAGCGCGCCCACCGTCGCCCCACGATCCGAAATCATGCCGAAACAACGCCCTTCATGAGCGGTCGGGTCCAGAAAGCGCGCAATTGCGCGCGCAGCTCCGCGGCGTCGAGGCGCGCGCCGAAGCACTCCAGCTCGACGAGCCGATGATCGCGAGTCGCTGCCTGCGCGAGGCCGTTGCCTACTTCCCGCCCGAGCGCTCCTTTGCGCCGGCGGCCATCAGATTGACCTCATTCAGGTACTCGGGCGTCGTGCGGTGGAGCATGGATTCGAAGCGGGCGCGCAGCTTCTGGGTCTGGTGCTCGAGGGGATAGGTCGCCCAGAAGAGATCTTCGCGGATCGCCCGGATGCAGAGGCTCGCGACGTCGGCGAGCGGTGCGACCTGCACCTCCTGGCCCGCCGCCTTCGCCCGCGCCTGATAGTCGGCCAGCGCGTCGCGCGGCTTGTTGTCGTCGGGATCGCCGCGCAGATAGCGGTCCGGCCGGTTGGCGCCGGCCTTCCAGATGCCCGTCGCGAGGACGCCCGGCGTCGGGCTCGACGGCAAGAGACACGACGCGCTGACGTTCGAGCCCATCTGGCGGAGCTGGCCCCAGAGACATTCGGTGAGCGTCGTGACAGCGGCCTTCGTGACGGGGTAGATGCCGCTGCTTGCGATCGGAAAGTAGGCGCCGTTGCCCGACGACGTGTTGACGACGTGGCCCTCGTTCTGGGCGACGAGGGTCGGAACGAAGGCGTTCATGCCATTGATCACGCCGATCACGTTCACCTCGAGCGACCATTTCCAATCGTTCAGGTGGTGCTCCCAGACGTGGCCCTTGGCGCCGGCGCCGACCGCTGCGTTGTTGCAGATCACATGGACCGCACCGAAGCGCTCGAGCGCCGCCTCGCGCGTCGCGCAGAGCGAATCGAGCGAGGTCACGTCCGTCCGGATCCCGATCACGTCCTTCGAGCCGAGCTCCTTCACCGTCGCCGCGAGCTGCGCCTCGACGACGTCGGCCAGCACGACCTTCATGCCCTCGGCGAGCATGGCTTCACCGATCGCGCGGCCGATCCCGCCCGCGCCTCCCGTCACGACTGCGACCTTGTCTCGGAGATCCTTCATGGCTTGTCCTCTTGGAATGCGGCGGGAAGCCGCCGAGGGACATGATGCCCCCCGGCTTCGGTGCGAGCCAGGGGCTCCGAAAGGTCCCTCACCGGGATCCGCCGCACGACGGGTTGCGGGTGCGACGTCACGCCCACGATGCGCAGGATCAGGAAGCCGCGCGTGTGGCCAAAGGTCTTGATCCAGTTCGGTTGGCCCGGGTCCCGGTCGGCGACGATGAAGCGAACGCTGCCGTCGGCCTGCTTCGCGACCTCGTCGAGAGTCAGGCTGACGGGGTCGGTCAGGAAGCGGTGGGACTCGTGCCAGATCGTCGCGGACGTCAGGTTCCAGAATGGCGTCTTCGGCGGCTCGAAGTCGACGACGAGGACCTCGTCGGGGCCCAGCTGGTAGTGGGCCATCTGGTAGTAGTTCTCGCTGTTGGCTGCGCTCGCGCCGATCGCGGCGCCGGTCGCGGCGACGAACTCGTTGGGCCGCTGCAGCATCTCCGGCAGCAGCGTGCGGTGCCAGGTCGATCCGACGACGACGGCGTTCGCGGTCTTCGCGATCCGGGCTGCCAGCTCCTCGTCCGTGATCTGGTCGACGGCGGGGCGATTCTTTCCGACAGCCTCGAGGGCGAAGCGCGCGAGCGTGTCGCGCTCGCGGCTCGCGACGTATTGCCGGATCACGACGCCATTCGCTTCCCTGGGCAGGCGGATCCATGCCCCCGGCTCGGCGGGCTTCTGCTGGGTGAGCCAGAGCGTGAAGCGACCGTCGGCGCCCGCATGCTTGCGGATCGCCGTGTCGTCGAGGTAGGCGACCATGCGGCTCTGCCGGTTCTCGGCGCTGCCGTTCACGGTGATGCTCAGATACGGGACGCTGCCGAGATGGCCCGAGAGCTTGTAGTCGTAGCGCCCGTCGATGGGGACCTGGTCGTACTCGGCGTCGGGGTTGTAGGCCCCGACGTCCCGGTTGCGCGTGTCACCCTTCTCGAAGAGCGGATTCATGAAGTCGTTGTCGATCGAATCGTGGGTCGACATCGCGAGGTGTTTGAGGATCATGCGCAGGCCCTCGATCGCCTCCTGCTTGCTCGTGGCGTCGTGGAGCACCATCTGCTTCAGCTCCTCCAGCGAGCGCTGCAGCAGCTCGAAGCTCCGGACCGTCGCGAGCGCGTCGAATCGGCTCTCGTCTCCGCCGATCGTCGAGACCCAGTCGAGCACGCGGGTATCGTTCCAAGCCTCGTCGCGGCGTTTGTCGGCGGGCTCTTCTGCGAAGGCCACGCCCGTCCAGATCAACAACTCGCTCGACGCGAGCAGCCACCGAAAGATCTTTGCCGTCTTTGCGTTCATCCTGATTCCCTTCCGCACGAAGCCCCCTCTCGCCTCAGTCCGAATCGCTGCCGCCTCGACGCGCAAGGTCCCTCGGCATGGTTCGCGCGGCCATCAGATTGTGGACTCCGCTCCAGATCGAGGTCAGCGCGACGATCGAGAGCGTGTAGCGAACCGCTTCGTCGCCGAGCCGGTCGGCCAGCAGATCGTTCAGCACGCCGACCGCGAAGGGCCCGAGCCCGGACCCCACGACGCTCAGCACCAGCAGGGTCACGGCCGACGCGAGCGCGCGCATGTGCGGGGGCGCGAGGGCCTGGGTCGCGACATTCATGCCGGGAACGGAGGCGCCCATCAGGAGCGCTGCGGGGACGAGACTCGCGAAGGCGAGGATGTGGTCTTCGAAGAAGAGAAAGCCCAGGGCAAAAGGCGCGTAGGCGATGATGCCGATGCCCGAGAGGCCCTGGACCCAGCGCACGTCGCGCCGCTCCAGGCGGTCGGTTGCGATCCCGCCGAGCAGGATGCCGATCGCGGTGGGGAGCGAGGAAAAGACGGCGAGCAGGGTGCCGATCTCGCCGGAGTCGAGGCCGTGGACGCGGGTCAGGAAGGCCGGGTACCAGATCAGCGAGCCGGTGAAGGCGAAGGAGTGGAGGCCGGCGCCGAGCACGACGTGACGATAGCTTGGGATCCGCGCGAGGGTCGCGAGCGCCTTGCGCCAGCCCTCGCGCGCGTTCGCACCTGCGGCCGCACCCCCGCCGTCGAAGCGGCCCCGCGGCGGCTCCTTCACCGTGAAGCGCACGAGCAGCGCGAGCACGATGCCCGGCGCCCCGGCGACGATGAAGACCGCCCGCCAGCCGAAGAGCTGCTCGACCCAACCGCCCATCAAGAGCGCCAGCGCGACCCCGACGCTGCCGCCCAGGCTGAACACGGCGAGCGCCGAGCCCCGCTGCGAGGGCGAGTAGTAGTCGGAGAGGAGCGCGTGCGAGGGCGGTGTGCCGGCGGCCTCGCCGATGCCGACGCCGAGGCGCGCGAGCACGAGCTGCGAGAAGCTCGAGACCGCGCCGGAGGCGAGGGTGAGGCCGCTCCAGAGCAGCAGTCCGATCGCGATGATCGTGCGCCGCACACCGCGATCGGCCCAGCGCGCGACGGGAATGCCGGCGATGGCGTAGAAGAGTGCGAACGAGGGACCGGTCAGGAAGCCCATCGCCGTGTCCGAGACCCCGAACTCGGCCTTGATCGGAACCACCAGCATCCCGAGGATCTGGCGATCGAGCATGTTGAGCACGGCGACGCCGAAGAGCAGCGCCAGCACCCAGGTCGTGTAGGTGCGCGAGGGCGCGAAGGGGGCCGCCGGGGTGCTGCTCCCGTCGACCTTCACGATTCGGCGGTCGAGCCCGAGAAGTTCGCGCGATCCGTGTAGGTCCCCGGCTCGGGCCAGTTGGCGGATTCCGTCTCGCAGATGCGCTCGACGAAGCGCCAGCGGCCGTCGGGACAGGCGACGAGGCGGTCCTTGTAACGACCGAAGGCCATGATGTTCGGCTTGCCACTTCCGGAGCCACTTCCGGAGCCCCCTTCGGAGTTGATCGCGACCCAGAAGCTCTCGGCCGTCGCCGTCTGCCCCTCGACCCGGACGAGGATCTGCGTGCAGACGTGCTTCGCGAAGATGGCGGGGGGACGTGGGTAGGCGGCGATGTAGGCCGTGAGCGGGCCTCGACCCTTCACGCGATAGATCTCGTCGTACCGCTTTTGCGCATCGCTCACGAGAAACAGCGCGTCGTCGGTGAAGCAGTCGCGCCAGACCTCTTCTTCGCCGTAGTCCATCGCGTGCGCATAGAGATCCATCGTGTGGCGGATGGCGCGCTCGTCCTCCCAGCGCGGAAGTGAACCGACATAAGTCTTCATCGTTCGTTCTCCCTGGTAGAGAGCTCGCCGCGCAGGACTGTGACCGCTTGCCCCAGCAAATGCACCCGTGCTCCGCGCGTCCGCACGCGCACGATGCCCGTTCTCGACGAGAGCTGCACGCCGGTCAACGCGTCGCGGCCGAGCCGAGCGCACCAGAAGGGCGCGAGCGAGCAATGAGCCGAGCCGGTGACCGGGTCCTCGTCGACGCCCGCCTTCGGCGCGAAGAATCGCGAGACGAAGTCGCGCCCGGCTCCCGTGCCCTGCGCGGTCGTGATCACGGCGTGGCCGGGAATCGCGGCGAGGGCGCGGAAGTCGGGGCGCAGGGCGAGGAGCTCGGCCTCGCCCGCGAGCTCGACCAGCCAGCTCGGCCCGTCGCTCGCGTTCGGGCGCGGGACCTCATGGACACGCGCCGCCTCGATCCCGAGCGCGGCCAGCAAGCCGGCGGGCGGATCGCACGGGTCGGGGCGCGGCGGAAGCGCGGGGAAGTCGAGCCGGATCCAGTCGCCTTCGGAGGTGGCGGTGAGGCGGCCCGAGAGGGTCTCGAAGGCGATCTCGGACTTCGCGCCGACCGCCCCGACGTTCCACAAAACATGGGCGCTCGCGAGCGTCGCGTGGCCGCAGAGCGGGACCTCGACGGCGGGTGTGAACCAGCGAAGGCGATGGACGCCGTTCTCGGGCCAGAGCTCCGGCCAGAGAAAGGCCGTCTCCGCGAGGTTCATCTCGGCGGCGACCGCCTGCATCCAGGCGGCGTCACGCGGCGCGTCGAGCAGGCAGACCGCCGCCGGGTTGCCGCGAAAGGGCTCGCTCGTGAAGGCGTCGACCTGGTGGAGGAGCAGCGGCTTCGTCATGACGGGGCCTTCTTTCGGTGTTCTGCCGCGGCGGAGCAGGCGGCGGCCGCGCGGATCGTCGGCAGGCTAGTCGCCGTGTGCGCGGCGAGCAATCAAGGCGGCGGCTCTTCGAAGCGAGCCGCAGGTCTGGATCCGAGGGGCGGCTAGAGTTGGAAACCCCCCCGAGAGAGGTCCTGCCCCGCGCCATGCAGCTCCACCGCGATCGCTTTCCCGGCCAACCGATCCTCGATACGGCCGTCTCCCACGCGATGCTCCGGCGCGTCGCTCGTGGCGGAGCTCCGGACAGCCTCCGCCTCTACCGCCCCGACGATGCGCTCTTGTTCTCGAGTCTCGATGCGCGCCGGCGGGGCTATGCGCACGCCCTCGAGCTCGCGCGGGCGGCGGGCTTCGAGCCGGTCGTGCGCCTCGCGGGCGGTCATGCGGCGGTCTTTCTCGAGTCGTCGCTCGCCTTCGCGTGGGCCTCCGCCGATCCCGATGCCTCGCTTCACATCCGCCCGCGCTTCGAGCGCCTGTCCGGCTGGGTCGTTTCGGCGCTTCGGCGCCTCGGGCTCGACGCGCGCGTCGGCGAGGTCGCGGGCGAATACTGTCCGGGAGAGTTCAGCGTGAACCTCGGCGGTCGCATCAAGGTGATGGGTGTCGGGCAGCGGGTGATCCGCGGTGGCGCACACGTCGGCGGCGTCATCACGGTGGCCGACACTCAGCGTCTGCGCGAAGTGCTCGTGCCGATCTACGCGGCCCTCGAGCTCGAGTTCCGGCCCGAGACCGCGGGTGGCATCGCCGACGTCGATCCGGGGCTCACGGCGGAGATCCTGATCGAGTCCATCGCCGAGGTGCTGCGGAGCGAGGGCATCTCGCTGACCGCGCAGCACTTCGACCCGGCGATCGAGGCCGAGGCCGACGCGCTGCGCGCCTTTCATACGCCGGACCCCGATCCGGACCCGCGCTCCGAAGCGCGATCGCTTGCGAAGGCACTGACATCGCCGCTCGCGGCAGGCCACGCGAAGGCAATCTTCCACAGCGAAGAATGAGCGGCGGCTGCGGCGCGACCGCCCCATGCGCGAGACGATCCGCTCCGTTGCAGGTGTCATCCCGCCGCGCGTGTGCTTTCTTGTTCGAGTCCTGCTTCGCCGGCCGACCCCAACGGAGGACTCCATGCAACGTCGCTTCTCGTCTCCCCGCCGAATCGATTCCGCTGCGTTCGTCGTCGGCCTCGGCGTGCTCGCCTGCCTCGTCGGATCGCTCTTGCTTCCCGCCCGCGTCTCGCAGGCCCAGGCGGCCACCGATCAGCCCTCGATCGAATACCGACAGCTCGTGATGGGCTCGATCGGCAGCAACATGGGCGCGATCGGCGGCATCATGAAGAACCAGCTCGCGCTGCCCGGCGCGATCGCGAACCACGCCCGCCAAATGGCCGATGCCGCGAAGCTGATCGCGCCGGCCTTCAAGCAGAAGGTCACGGCCGGCAAGACCGACGCCCAGCCCGAGATCTGGACCGACTGGGCGAAGTTCGAGGCGGCAGCCGCGGACTACGAGAAGGCGGCGACGAACCTCGCCACGGCGGCGAATGGCAGCGATCCGGCGGCGGTCGGCCTCGCGGTGCGCGCCCTCGGCGAGAGCTGCGGCGGCTGTCACGATTCGTTCCGCAAGCCGAAGGAAGAGTCCTACAAGAACCGATGAGAATCGCAGCGCGCTTCGCTCTCGTCACCGCGTTCGCCGCGGGCTTCGCGATCGCGCTCGCCTCGCTCGCCGCTGCCGAGGCATCCGACGACGATCCGCCGCGGGGCCTGCGCGGGGATCCTTCGGCGCACGTCGTCTCGGAGATCGCGCGGGGGAAGACGACCCGGTTGGGTCGCGCGACCCCGGTCGATCGTGGGCGACGGATCTTCGCCGCGACGGGCGGCTGCACCTGCCACACGAACTATCCCGGTGAGGGCAACGAAGCCCCGGAGCTCGCCGGGGGCCGCGCCCTCGAGACGCCCTTCGGCATCTACTACAGCACCAACATCACCCCCGATCGCGAGACGGGAATCGGCGGCTGGAGCGGCGAAGACTTCGCGCGCGCGATGCGCGAAGGCGTGTCGCCCAGCGGCGAGCATTATTTTCCGGTGTTTCCGTACACGGCCTTCACGGGCCTCGCCGACCAGGATCTCGCCGACCTGAAGAGCTACCTCGATTCGATCCGGGCCATCCGCCGGGAGAACCGGGCCCACGACGCCCACCTCCCCTTCTCCTGGCGCCCCGCGCTCGCCGGTTGGAAATACCTGAACTTCATCCCGGGCCGAATCGAAGACGAGCCCGCGCTCGATCCCGCCAGCAACCGCGGCCGCTACCTCGCCCTCGCCGCGGCCCACTGCGGCGAGTGCCATACGCCGCGAACCTTTACGGGCGGCCTCGACCGCACGATGTGGCTCGCCGGCTCCCGCGAAGGACCGGAGGGCGAGCTCGCGCCCAACATCACCCCCGACGAGAAGACCGGGATCGGCGAATGGTCGATCCCCGATCTCGTCTGGTACCTCGAGACGGGACTCAAGCCCGACGGCGACGACACGCAGGGCCTCATGTCCGAGGTAATCCAGCACGGCTTCGCGAACCTGCCCGCCGCGGACCGCGAGGCGATCGCACGTTATTTGAAGTCGGTGCCAGCGATCGAGAACGAGGTCAAGGGGCAGGAAGGGCCGAGAGAAGAATGAGGATTTCGAGTTGGAGGCGAGCGATGCGCAAGGAGCCGCTCACGCCGTCTCGGGACTCCAGGATCCTCCCCCAAGAGCTCGCCGGCCAATGGGTCCTGCTTCGCTTCGAGGGAGACGATCAGACCATCGTTTCTTCTGGCTGGGATCTTCAAGAAGTGGTTCGTGGGTTCTCCGTCCGTTGCGAATATGCTCTCACCTGAGTCCCGCGAGAGTATTCGACTTACATGGTGCAGGACCTGGGATAGCTTTCACTTTCCATATTTCCGTGCGCAGTCTGGTGTGGCCCGACCCATGGTCAACGTGGCGCTTCGGCATGCCGATCGACGGATGCAGATGCTCCCAGCCGTCATAGACACGGGTTCGGGCGGGTGTTCGAGTTGTCGGCGATCGAGTGGGGATGGCGAGCCCGTCGTACGGCTTTCTCGCGAATCTCTATTTTGCGCTAACCGGGCCCTGAAGGTCCCCGCGCTCGCCCGGAGGGGGATGTC
>JANMTD010000341.1:0-16968 GCA_031390075.1 Deltaproteobacteria bacterium
AGGCGCGGATCCTTCTCGGCCCGCGCGAGGACCGTGTGGCTATCGAGGGCGTCGGTCCCGAACTCGAGGCCGCCATCGCGGTCGGAATCGAAGATCAGGAACTTGTCCGCCCCGGGCTCGACACTCCAGGGCTTCCATTCCGGCAGGTCGTCGTTGCGGCCGCGTCCTGGCGCGTGGGTGTAGGCGAAGTTCGTCCAGTACGAGCGCATCTGGCGCGACAAACGTTCGGCGGATTCCGGATCCTCGAAGACGAAGCGATTCGCGAAGCCGAGATCGGTCAGGCCGAACACGAAGAGCAGGTCGAGGGCGTGGGCCGCGCCGAGCAGCTTCGACAGGTCGGCGCCGAGGATCGTCGGCTCCTCGTCCCAATCGAAGCGGTAGGCGAAGACCGGCGGCCCCGAGCGCTTCGCCATCGCCGCGACCGGCTCGTCGGCGCCCATCGCCCGCCACATCGCGCCGCCGTACTCCCCTTCGAGATCGTAGAGGCGCTCGTTCACGAGGCCCGTCGGCAGCCCGAAGGTCCGTGTGACGTGGGGCGATTTCATCAGGAAGAAAAGCTTGTGCTCGTCGCGATTCGTGCCGGCGATGAGGGGCACGCGCTCGTGACCGCCGAGGCCGGCGAGGATCTCGAGGGGCGGCTCGTCGGGGATCACGACACCATCGCGCACCACCGTGGGCGCCATGTACATGGGCATCGTTTCGTCCTTCATCACTTCGACGAAGGGCTGCAGGAGCTCTTCGGGCGTAAAGTCGCGCAGGAATGCCTCGATCTCGGCGTCGCTCATGCCGGCGAGGACTGCGCGGGCGCCGTCGCGATCCGCCGCGCGGCCAGTCTGCCGCAGCAACGCGAGCAGCAGCTCGTTCGAGCTGCCCGGCAGGCCATCTTGCGAGACACCCGCCGCGCTCTTCGGCTCGTCCGTGAGGTTCTCGGCCCGCGCGCGGGTCACGGTCGCGGGCATGCCGCTCTGGCTGATCGCCGCATGGAAGAGGCCCGATGCGGCGGGCGAGATGAGGAGCGAGTAGACATTCACGCCCCCCGCCGACTCGCCGAAAATCGTGACGTTGCCCGGATCGCCGCCGAAGGCCGCGATGTTCTCGCGCACCCAGCGCAGGGCCTCGATCATGTCGAGGGTCGCGAAATTGCCCGATCGATCGAGGGAGCCCCGGGCACTCGCGCGCAGCGCGGGATGCGAGAGCCAACCGAAGATCCCGAGCCGGTAGTTGATCGAGACGACGACGACCTCGTGGTCCCGCACCAGGGCCGTCGGCGGCGTCTGGTCGCCCCAGCCCATGCTATTCCCGCCGCCGTGGATCCAGAACATCACGGGCCAGCGCTCGTCCCCCTTCGGCACCGCGTCCGCGGTCACCGCCGGCGCGAAGACGTCGAGGTAGAGGCAATCCTCGCTCCCCTGCACCGGCTCGCCGCCCAGCTGGACACAGCGGTTCCCCGAGACGGTCGCCTGTCGAACACCCTCCCAGCCCGCTGCGGGATCGGGGGCGCGCCAGCGCAGGGGCCCGACGGGCGGGGCGGCATAGGGGAGGCCTCGCCAACCGTGGACCTGGCCCTCTTCCGCCGCGTGGCCCACGACGGGACCCTGGCTCAGCGTCCGCTGCGAGCTCGGGTCGGCAGCGGGGACGCCGCTCCCACATCCCGTGGCGACGAGGATGAAGAGGGCCACGAGCCCCCGCAGCGAAGCCGTGTGGACGAAGAGAGCGCGCAAACCAGGACCTCCCATGAAGCGGTCGAACGGACTGAACCGGCAAATCGCCGCCCGGTCAAGCGCGCAGACACCTCTCGGCGCAGCGAAGTGCGCCGGGTACTCTCCGACCCGTCCGCCCGTCCGTCCGCCCGTCCGTTTTCAGGAGGAGAATCCCATGGCCTGGAGCTTTTCGACCGACCCCGAATTCGAGACGACGCTCGCCTGGATCCGCGACTTCGTCGACAATACGATCATCCCGCTCGACCTGTTATGCGAGGGCCTGAACCAGCAGCAGCTCGACGCGCTCTGGGCCCCCCTCAAGCAGGAGGTCAAGAAGAAGGGACTCTGGGCGCCGCATCTCGGCCCCGAGCACGGCGGCCAGGGCATGGGTCAGCTCAAGCTCGCGCTGATCCACGAGATCCTCGGCCGTCATTCGCTCGCGCCGGAGATGTTCGGCTGCCAGGGGCCGGACTCGGGCAACACCGAGCTGCTGGCGGTCGGCGCCAACGAGGCGCAGCGGCAGCGCTGGCTGCTGCCCCTGATGCGCGGCGAGCTGCGCAGCACCTTCTCGATGACCGAGCCCTTCACCGCGAGCTCCGACCCGACGGAGATGACGACCCGCGCGATCCGCGACGGCGATGGCTGGGTCATCAACGGCCATAAGTGGTTCGCCTCGAACGCCTCGGTCTCGGACTTCACGATCTTGTTTGCCGTGACCGATCCGACCGCCCCGCCCCACCAACGCGCCTCGATCTTCGTCGTCGAGCGCGGCACGCCCGGCATGACCGTCGTGCGCGACGTGGGCAGCATGGCGCATCCCCACGCCTCGGAGCCCGGCCAGCTCTACGACCGGGTCGGCGGCCACTCGGAGGTCGTCTACGAGAATTGCCGCGTGCCCGGCGAGAACCTGATCGGCCAGCCCGGCGAGGGCTTCGTGCTTTCGCAGAAGCGCCTCGGCGGCGGCCGCATCCACCACGCGATGCGCTGCATCGGCCAGGCGCAGCGCGCCTTCGAGATGATGCTCGAGCGGGCCGCGTCGCGAAAAACCAAGGGCAAGCCGCTCGGCCAGCAGCAGATGGTGCAGGACATGATCGCCGAGTCGTACGCCGATCTCGAGGCCGCGCGGCTGCTCGTTCTCAAGGCCGCCTGGACGATGGACGATCGCGGTGAGCACGGCTCGAATTCCCGCGCCGAGATCTCGCTCATCAAGTTCGCCGTCCCGCGCATCACCCTCGAGATCATCGACCGGGCGATCCAGATCCACGGCGCCCTCGGCTACACGACCGACATGCCCCTCGAAGAGATGTACCGGTCGGGCCGCGCGCTGCGGATCGCCGACGGCGCGGACGAGGTCCACAAGCAGGCGCTCGCGCGTCAGCTCCTGAAGGGCGCGAAGCCGGTCGAGAGCTGGCCTTCGGAGCACGTGCCGACGCGGCGGGCGGAAGCACGCAGGCGGTTCGGGGCGCAGATCGAGGCCGTGAAGCGGCTGCATTGATCGACGAGTTCAGCTCGACCCGCTTGCCAAGCGACGTCCGTCAGTAGACCATCGTCCACTGGGCGCCGAAGCGCCCTTCGCGTGCAAAGGGCAGGATGAGCCCGCTCGCCTCGACCTTCCCGCTCGCGTCGCGTTTGTCGAGCCGGAGCCATTCGAGCGGGCCCGCGGAATCGAAATGGCCGATCACGACCCCGAGGCCGAAGCCGACCAGTACGTCGGTGCTCCAATGGCGATCGGAAAGGATGCGGAGCGCGCCCGCCGTGAACGCCGTCGCGAGCCCGACTGCACAGGGCGCGATCCGCGCCGTGGGACTCGAACCGAACGCCTGCCTTTCTCGTGCAAAGCGACACGAGATGGCGGCGCCCGCCGCAGCGATCGTCGCATGGCCGCTCACGAAGGAGAGGTTCCGGTCGTCGTCGCGACAATTTCCGTCGGGGCTCGACGACTCTCGACAATGATCCCCGAGCGGCCGCTCCCGGCCCGAGGCCACCTTGATCACCTCGGACACGAAGACGGCGAGAGACACGGACTCGAAGAGGTCGCCGACCATGTCCCACGTCTCGACGCAATCGTGAGTCCGACTGAACTCTGCACCGATCGCCACCGTGGGGATCAGCCCTATGCTGATCGCCACCGCGAAGTCGCTGGCCAGATTCGCATCGCGCCGGGCGTCGATCGAGTCGAGACGAAGGCCTGACTGGATGCCGGCGTCGAACCCGTTCTCGTGGGTCCAGCGCCGCGAGGGGTTGGTCCCGAGCGATAGGCCCGCACCACCCGCGAGCCAGGTGAGCCCGTGGTAGACGTCGATGCTCGCGTCGGAGCGGGCGAAGTCGCGGAAGCTCGCGTGCTTCGTGTCGCAGCGGAAGAACGAACGGGACGAAGGTCCACGCGCCTCGGCCTGTGCCGTGCCCGGCACGAGCGGGGAGCCGCTGATGAGAAGGACGGCGAATACGCCCGTGAAGAGGTCGGTAAAGAGTCGGGTCCGAAGCCCGAAATCGATCGGCTCGCGCGCTCCCATCCCGTCGACCGACGCCTCCCGTCGCCCGGCCGCTGGCCGCGCTTCACGTTCACTCGATACCAGACGGCGCGCCGCGGTCACAGCCTCCCGCCCATTTCCCCGGCCGCCTCGACGCGTCCGACTCCGGTACACTGCCGCCCGCGCGCGCGTCCCAGTCAGGGTGGGGAACTCGACTTGACCCAGATCGCTACACCCCCGTCGATCGACCCTTCGAGAACAGCAGAGTCCCGCCTTCGCGCGACCGCCGCCACCACCCTCGGCGGCGTGATGGCCGGTCATGTCCTGCTCGAGACCGCCTGCGACTCGCTCTTCCTCGCGAACGTCGCGATCGATCGCCTGCCCTGGGTCACGATCGCCGTGGCGATGCTCGCCGTGATCGCTTCGCGCGGTCGCACGGGGGACGGTGCCCGGCTGGCGCTCTGCGCGCACCAGATCGCGGCCGCGATCGGAACCCTGGCCTTCGCCGTGCTCGTCGGTGAATCCCGGAGCTGGGTCTACTACGCCCTCTCGCTCTGGACGGGCATCGTGACGAGCTTGATCGTGGTGCGCTTCTGGCTCGTGCTGGGCGACCTCTTCACGATCGTCGAGGGCAAACGTTTCTTCGCCGGCGTCGCGATGGGGGGGGCGATCGGTGCCCTCGTCGGCTCCGGCCTCGCTGCCCTCGCCGCACCGGAATGGGGGGGCAAGGGGCTCCTCATGCTGTCGTCGGGGGCCTTCGCGCTCTCGAGTCTCGGCCCCGCGCTGGCGCTCGGAACGAGCCGCCCGGCGCGTCCCGGTGCGACGCGTCCCCGCCACGTGTTTCCCGAGGAGACGAGCCGACCCGAATCGCTCTCCGCCAGCCTTCGGAGCCTCGTGACGGACGCCTACGCCTCGCGCATCGCGCTGCTCGTCATGCTCGGTGGCATCACGCTCACGCTCGGCGACTTCCTCTTCAAGAGCGTGCTGACGAACGAGATCCCCGCCGCCGAGCTGACGACCTGGCTCGCCCGCATCTATCTCGGCCTGAACGTGCTCTCGATCTCGATGCTCGCGATCGGCGTGACGCCGATCCTGCGTGGCCTCGGTGTCGACCGCTCGCTCTCCGTGCTCCCGGGACTGATCGCCCTCGCGGCCGTCGGGACCCTTGCCGGCAGCGCGCTGCTCGCCGTCATCTTCCTCAAGCTCTGCGACGGGACACTCCGTTATTCGCTCCATCGGACCGCCTCCGAGCTGCTCTATCTGCCGATGTCCTCGCGGCTTCGCAGCGCGATCAAGGGCGCCGTCGACATCGTCGGACAGACCGCCGCCAAGGCGCTCGCCTCGCTGCTGCTGCTCGGGCTCATGCTGCTGCCCGAGCCGCAGGTGGCCGTCGCCGTCGCGGTGCTCGTGTCTGCGCTGATCTGGGTGCTGGCGAGCATGATGCTGCGCCACGCCTATCTCGACGTCTTCCGCCGCACCCTGCGCGAGGGCACGATCGAGGCCGCGATCGAGCATCCCGAGCTCGACCTGGATTCGGTGGGCTCGCTGATCCACGCGCTCTCGGATCCCGACGAGCGCCACGTGATCGCGGCGATGCGGATCCTGAACGAGCGCAACCACGTCGACCTGATTCCCAGCCTGATCCTCTACCACCCGCGGCCCGAAGTCGTCGCCCACGCCCTCGACATCTTCGCGGCGACGAATCGCGACGATCTCGATTTCTTCTTCGACCGGCTGATCGATCACGAAGATCCGATGGTGCGGGCGGCGGCGGTGCGGGCGACCTGGATGCTGAAGCCCGACGTCGCCCGGCTGGAGGCGCTGCGGACCAATCCCTGCACGGTCGTCCGGGTGAGCGCGGTCGCGGGGCTGCTCGCGCTCGGGGCCGCCGACGAGTCGGAGTACGAATCCTCGCTGCAGGAGGCCCTCGACTCCGAGCGCTACGAGCCGCGGCTCGCGGCCTCGACGGCGGCGCGGCTCCGCTACCACCCGGTGAGTCGCGCGGCACTCCTGCGCATGGCCGGCGACGAGGTCAGCGAGGTCGCGGAGGAGGCGGTTCGCGCGATCTCCCGCAGCCAGGACGCCTGGTTCACACCGACGCTCGTCCAGCTGCTCGGCGATCGGCGCATCCGCGATGGCGTGCGGCGGGCGTTGATCCAGCGCGGCGAGGTGGCGCTCGATGTGCTCGCGAAGGCCCTCGTCGACCGGGCGACGCCGGTCACGGTCGTGCGCCACATCCCGCGCACGATCGCCCTCTTCGACTCGCCGGCCGCCGCGCGGGTGCTGGTCGACAGCTTGTCCCAGGTCGAGAGCGGAATGGTGCGCTTCAAGCTGGTGCGGGGGCTCGAGACCCTGCTCCGCGAACATCGCAGGCGCGAGGGCCTCCGCGGCGCGGCGCTGGCGATGTCGATCGACCAACGGCGCATCCGCGCCGAGTTCGACCGGACGCTGACACGCTCCCTCTACCTGCTCGAGAGCGAGCTCTTGATTGCGGACACACAGCGCGGAACACCCCGCCTCGCGACCCTCGGCGGCGAGCTCGTCGTCGATCTGCTGCGCGACAAGCGCGCGCTCGCGACCGGCCGGCTCTTCATGCTGCTCGGGCTGCTGCATCCCGACGAGAACTTCCATTCGATCCTGGACGCACTCGGGGGCGAGAACGACAAGGGCCGCGCGAGCGCTCAGGAGCTGATCGAGACGCTGCTCGCCGGCGACGTCGCCGCGCAGATCCTGCGACTCGCCAAGGGGCTGCGCGGCGAGATGCGTCCCGAGCTTGCGAAGGACGATCTCGAGCCGCGCGCCGCCCTTTACGAAACGGCGATCCAGTCGCTCCTGAAAGACGACAGCCGCTCGGTGCGCGCAGTCGCGATGTACCACGCGGGGGAAGTCGGAATCCGCATCGAAACGGAGCGTGCAGCGGCCGCCCTCGACGACGACGTCGACCTGCGCGAGCGGGCGATGGCCGCGCTGCGAAGCGTGCAGCCCCGGGGTCGCCGATCCGCCCTCGAGCCGGTCCGGGCCGGCTGAGATGGCACGCCTCCCCCTCGTCTCGCCCCTCGACCGCGCGCTGTTCCTGAAGGCCCAGCCCTATTTCGAAGGGCTCCCGCCGAATCTGCTGGCGCTGTTGGCGTCGCACAGCGAGGAGATGTTCTTTCCCGCCGGCGCGACGGTTCGCCGCGCGGGCGCTGCGATCGACACCGTGCATTTCTTCGGCTCGGGGGCGCTCGCGGTCGAGCACACGATCGACGGTCGCACCGCGAGCTTCGAGGTCACGGCCCCCGGCGCGATCGGCCTCGCCGACCATTTCGCACAGACACCTGCGCCCCCCGCGATCCGCGCGCGATACGACACGCACTGCCTGACGCTCTCGACCGTCGACCTCGATCAGATCCTCGAAGACCATTTCCCGCTGATGCACCAGTTCGCACGCGCGAGCTGCGATGCGGTCGTGGATGCGCGCAAGGCCCTGGCCGAGTTCCGGACGGATGAGCCGGGCTTCGGCGCGAGCGACCTGATCGATACGCCCGCGACGCTCGACCTGGTCCAGCGCCTGGCCCGCGCCCGGCGTGCGCCGTTCCTCCAGGGCACGAACCTCACGCTGCTGGCCGAGCTCATCAGGCTCGACGAGCCCGAGCGAATCGCGACCGGCGAAGCACTCTGGCGCGAGGGCGATCCCATCGATCGGATGGCCTTGATCCTCGACGGGCGCTTCCGGACCGAAGGGAATTTTGGCGTGGCGCACGCGGGCGCGGGGGCGACCATTGGAGCCTGGGAGATCGCGGCGACGGGGTCGCGCTTCGAGGGCTGGGTCGCCGAAGCGCCTTCCCGCATCCTGTCGATCGAGCGGGAGCTCTTCGTCGATCTGCTCGAAGATCATTTCGAGTTCGGGCAGGCTTATCTCCGCCGGCTGTCGGCGCAAGTCGCTCTCGGGGTCCGCGCGCGAGCACGTCGAATGATCGAGGGCGAATGATCGAGAGGGAGAGCTGGTGACGAGTGATTCGGGCGCAGCGCGTGCGTTCTTCGACGTGCGACCGAACGAGCGGCGCATCGCGGCGGCGATGTGCGGCTACTTCTTTCTCGTGATCACGAGCTTCTGGATCCTGAAGCCGCTGAAGAAGACGCTCTTCATCGGACACTATGCCAATTCGAGCTTCGACTTCTTCGGCCGCTCGTTCTCCGCTTCCGAGGCCGAGCTGTTCGCGAAGTTGATGAACCTGGTCGTCGCGGCGGTCGCGGCGACCACGTTCTCGCTGCTCTCCCGCCACCTGCGACGAGAGCGGCTCAGCAGCGTCTTCACGCTCTTTTTCATCGTCTCCTACGGCCTCTTCGCCCTCGTGCTCGAACGCCCCTCGGCGCTCGCGGTCTGGAGCTTCTATCTGTTCGGCGACCTATTCAGCACGTTGATGGTCGCCACTTTTTTTTCGTTCTTGAACGACAGCGTTTCGCCCGACGGGGCGAAACGGCTCTACGGGATCGTCGGATTCGGCGGCGTGGCGGGCGGCGTCTTCGGCTCGACGGCGGTGAGCACGCTGATCGGGTCGCTCTCCCTCGCGAGTTGGCTCGGCGTGACGACGGTGCTCGGGCTGCTGATCCTGGTCGTGGCGTGGGCCGCGGCGCGGGAGCTCGAGCGAATGCCCGGGGCGAGTGCGCCGGGCGGATCGACTGCGACAGCGACACCGACGAGGGCGGTCGCTGACGCCGATCCGCCGGCCCTGGCCGGCGTCGGGCTCGTCTTCCGCTCGCGCTATCTGCTGTCGATCGTCGCGCTCGTGGGTCTCTACGAGATCGTCTCGACCCTCGTCGATTTCCAGTTCACCACCTCGATCGCCGAATTCTCCCGCAGCGACGCCGAGCGCAATCAGGCGTTCGCGGTGGTCTACGCGACGACGAACTGGCTCTCGATGTTCGTTCAACTCTTCCTGACGAGCTTCGTCATGCGGCGCTTCGGCCTCTTCACGGCGCTGCTCGTCCTGCCCTGCTCGATCGCGCTCTCGTCGCTCTGCTTCCTCGCGCGGCCCTCGCTCTGGTTCGGCGGCGCGCTCAGCGTGTCGGACAACGCCTTCAGCTACTCGATCAATCAATCGACCAAGGAGGCGCTCTACGTGCCGACCTCGGTGGCCGAGAAATACCAGGCGAAGGCGTTCATCGATATTTTCTTCCAGCGCTTCGCCAAGGCCGTCGGCGTCGGACTCGGACTCGTCGCATCGCGTTATTTCGGCGGGGCCGAGGGTGTGCGGGCGCTCTCGTATCTCGTGCTGCCGGCGCTGGGCATCTGGGTCGTCGCGGCGGCGTATGCGGGGCGGCGATTCTCGGAGCTCGAGATCGCGCGGGATTCGGATGGCGCGCGGAATGATTAGGACGATCGCCATCGTGGCGTCGATCGTCTCCGCCGTCGCGCTGGGGGCAGCGCTGCAGGCCCGCGCGGCCGAAGGCGAGCAGAAGGTCGTCGTGTCGGCCTCCGAGCGCTACCAGGCGAACCGGATCCATCGCTTCGTGCTGGGCGGCGGCTACCGCGACCTCTGGGAAGCGCAGATCGAGCTGCCGGTCCTCGACCTCGAGCATGAGGGCGGCGGCCTCGTCCCGACCCGGCGCTTCGGAGGACTCCAGACCCCGGTCCTCGGTTTCAAGAGCGCCGACGGGCGGCTCTTCTCGTTTCGCGGCACCGACAAAGATCCCTCGGCCGTGCTCGATCCGGTCCTGCACAACACCGTCGTGCAGGCCGTCGTGCAGGATCAGATGGCGGCGCAGCATCCGGGCGGCCCGCCGACGGCGAACGCGCTCAGCGAGGCCGCCGGCGTCCTGACCGTACACGAGCGCATGATGGTCATGCCCGACGACCCCCGCCTCGGCGAGTTCCAGAGCGAGTTCGCCGGCATGGTGGGCACCTTCTTCGAGTATCCCGAACCGACCTCCGAGGAGCGCCCGGGCTTCCACGGCGCGCTCGAGATCCTCGATCACGAGGCCCTCTACGAAGCGCTCGCCGCAGGCGACTCGGTCGAGGTCGATGCCCGCGCCTTCTTGCGTGCGCGGCTTCTCGACCTCCTGCTCGGCGACTTCGACCGGCATCGAAAACAGTGGCGCTGGGCGAAGCTGCCGGACGACGAGGCGCTCCAGCCGATTCCCGAAGATCGCGACATGGCCTTCGTCCGCTACGAAGGCATGGGCCCGCGGACCATGAAGATCTACATCCCGATCCTGCAGCGCTACGACGCCGACTACCCGCTGATCAAGGGACTCACGCTCCACGGCTGGGAGCAGGACCGCTGGCTGCTTCCGGCGTTGTCTTGGGAGGACTGGGAGTCGATCGTCGCCGACATCCAGATGCGCCTCGACGACGCGACGATCGAGCGCGCCGTCGCGAAGCTGCCCCCCGAGTACGAAGCGATCGACGGCGAGCGACTCCGGCATGACATCCGGGGCCGGCGCGACGGACTTCCCCGCGCCGCGCGCCGGTTCTACGAACACCTCGCGCACGAGGTCGACATCCAGACCTCCGACGCCTCGCACTCGATCGACGTGACACGCAGCGAAGGCGGAAGCACGCGGGTCACGGTTCGGGCGACCGCGCTGCCTGCCCGCGTGCTCTTCGACCGCGAGTTCCTGCCCGGCGAGACGAAGGAGATCCGGCTCGACCTGCGCAGCGGCGACGACCGGGTCGTCGTCACGGGCGGCCGCAACCGGATCCGACTGCACGTGATCGCCGAGAGCGGCGATAAACAAGTCGACGACCGAGCCGGAGGCGGCACCCGCATCCACGACGAGCACGGCGTCGTCGACGTCCTCGCCGGCCGCGGAACCCGCATCGACCGCAAGCCTTACGTGCTTCCGCCCTCGGAATCCGGCTTCGTCGACGTCGAGAACGTCCCGCCCCGCGATTGGGGCAGCGACACGGTCCCGATCCCCGAATTCGGATATGAAGCCGACGTCGGCGCCTATCTCGGAGTCGCCCTCGCCCACACGCGCTACGGCTTTCGGAAGCATCCCTGGAGCGAAAAGCACAGCCTCGCCCTGGGCTGGGCCTTCGAGGCGAACGAGCCGCGTGTCCGCTATCAGGGCCGCTTCCGGCCCGAGAACTCGAAGCTCCTCTACGGCCTCGACCTGCACTATTCGGGCATCGACGTGCTGCGCTACTACGGTGAAGGCAACGAGAGCCGCGATCACGGCAACGACCGCCATTTTCGCGTCCGCAACGAGCAGTACCGGCTCATGCCGAGCGCGCATCTTCCGCTCGTTGGTGAAAAGATCCGCCTATCCGGCGGCCCCTATGTCCAGTTCTCCCGCACGTTCAATGGCACGCGCCTCATCGACCAGCCCGAGGAGCAGCCCTACGGTCGCCACCACTTCGGCCTGATCGGCGCCGAAGGTCGCTTCGAGTACGACACGCGCCGTTCGGTGTCGACGAACCTGAAGAACCTCGAGCTCCCCTTCCACGAGAACCCCGCCGCCGGCTACCCGACGAGCGGGATCCTCCTCGACGTCACCGGCCGCTTCCAACCCCCGGTCTGGGACGTCGAGAAGCCCTACGGCTCGATCCACGGCGCTCTCTCGGGCTACGTCTCGTTCTTCGACAATGCGCGCGTCACGCTCGCGCTGCGGGCCGGTGGCCAGCAGAATTTCGGCAGGGTCCCCTACTTCGACCTCGCCTACGTCGGTGGAGGCCGCTTCTTCACCGGCGCCTCGACCAACCGCGGCTTCCGCACCCGCCGCTTCGCCGGCGACGCCTCGGCCTACGGCAATGCCGACGTCCGGATCGTGCTGTTCCGACCGAAGATCATCGTCCCCGGCGACTTCGGCCTCCAGGGCTTCTTCGACGTGGGCCGCGTCTTCGTCGACGACGAGAACTCGGACGACTGGCACCCGAGCGGCGGCGGCGGGATCTGGTTCTCGCCGCTCGTGCGGACGAACACGATCAGCTTGTCGGTGGCGGAGAGTCCAGAGGAGACGCTCGCGTACCTCCGAGTGGGATTCCACTACTGAGCGCGCGTGGATCACTCACACCCGAGCGCTCGCGCTAGTCGACGCGCTCGATGCCCGTCGGGCAGGGCTGAGCGGCCGAGCGCGTATCGCAGACGAAATAGCGCTCGAAGCGCTCGATCCAGGCATCGACTTCCGTGTCGGCTACTTCGAACTGCCAGATCTTCATCGCGAGATAGAGGCTGTCGCGCCCCCGGACGGCGAGATTCAGCAGCGTGCTCTTCGCCCCATCGGCCCGGGCACAGTCCGTCCGCCAGAGCAGACTCGGGTAGCCGTTCACGCGCGATTGTCGGATCGTCGTCGTGTCGAAGCTCGGGCAATTCGCCTTGCCCGGAGCGTCGAGGGTCATACGCGCCTCGGCGACCTCGTCCCGGGAACCCACGAGGGGCTCGATCCGATACTGGTCCCGCTCGTTCTGCTTGTTCTTCCAGAGCTGGGTGGTCGGGCGGCTCGGATCGGGCACGAGCTCCCACAGCTCCGGGTCGGGCACGTAGGTCGCGATGAAATGCTCGCCCTCTTCCCACGCGCTCGCGGGAGCGGCGAGCAGGATGGCGAGCATCGCGAGCCAAGCGATCGACGATCGGGCGTGCATCGACAGGTTCCGCGCCCTGGCCCGGCCTACCGCTTCACGATCCAATCCGGATGCCGGTCCTCGACCATTCGCCGGATGCCGTCCTTCCAGGTGACCTTCGCGGGGCCGACGAGCTCGCGCATCTTCGTGTTGTCGGTCATCACGCTCTCGAGGGTCTTCTCGGTGTAGTCGAACTTGGGCTCGATTCCGATCAGCTCGCCGATGTAGCCGCACCATTCTTCGATCGCGACGTGCTCCTGGCCGCTCCAGTTGATGATGCGGGCGGGCACGCTCGCGGACTCGACGATCCCGGTCACGGTACGGTTGATGTCGTCCTGGTGGAGCAGCGTGTACTGGGACGGCGCGTCGGTGTGGACCGGGATCGGCGTGCCGTGCTTGATCATCATCAGGTGGAAGTAGGGCCAGCCACCGTTCGAGCCATAGGGGGTGTTCAGGCGGGTGATGACGGTCGGGATGCCGAACTCGCGAGCGGCATAACGGGCGACGACCTCGGCGGCGATCTTCGAGATGCTGTAGGTCGGCATCATCACGCGGTGGTTGTCGCCGAGGGGGCTCTCCTCGGTGAAGGGCGTGTGGCCGTTGGGCTGGTACACGCCGGTCGTCGAGCAGTGGAGGAAGCCCTTCACCTTGCGGACGTGGCTCATCAGGAGGCCGACACCCTCGCCGTTCGTGCGCAGGTCGGTCTCGAAGTTGGGCGTCCGCGCGACGGCAAAGTTGAGCGCGTAGTCGAAGTCGCGCGGCAGGGCCGAGAAATCGCCCGACTCGAGGTCCGTGGCGACGCACTGGATGCCGGCCTTCTCGAACTCCGCCTTCTTGCTCGTGTCCGTGAATCGCGCCGACGCCCAGACTTCGTTGTTCGTCGCGAGCGTGAGCGCCACGGGGCCGGCGACCTGACCGGTCGGGCCCGTGATGAGGATCTTCTTGCCCTGCATGTTCGGTTCTCCTGCTTGGATTCGGATCCGGACGCGGATGCGCGCGGAGAAACCCGAGGTTCCCCCACGGCCGCGCGAGCGTCAACTCGGTCCTTCGCGTCGTCGTCGCAGGCCGCGGAGGGCGAGTGCGAACGTCCATCCGGCAGCCAGGAGCAGGCCGACTGCTTCCCGCGGCTCCTCGTGGCTGGCGGCGCGCATCTCGAAGGAGGTGAAGGCGGCGACCGGCGCGCCCGCAAGGGATCCCGCGAGCGAGAGGAACCAGAGCGTGAAGCCCAGGCCCGCCAGCAGGTTGGGGAGCACGGGGAAGCGTCCGAAGTAGCCGGCGAGCGAGAGGCCCGCGGCGACGCCGTAGCCCACCATCCAAAGGGCGGGGTCCGGATCGTTCCATTGCACCGCCACCGCCAGCAGGAAGAGCAGCGCGAAGATTCCGTCGAGCCAGCGCATGGATCGTGACATGATCATCGCATGGTAAGCCGCGGCCGCATGCGCGGCACGGGGTTCTCGCCCACAGGACGACGGGAACCGGCACGGGTCGTTCGAGCCTCCAGATCGACGGCAGTCGGTCGTCCCCCGATACGCCTCGCTGCACCCCTACTCGAGCCGGTCCAAAGAAGCACTCGGCTTCCATTTCACAGCGAGAACGCGGCCCTCGACGCGGCGCGCTTCTTCGGATGCGCCCGTACGATCGAGCGCCCGGATCAACCTCCCGAGCGTCGTCAGATCCGACCTCCGTCGTGCTTCCCGACGAGCGAGGGTCAGCGCTCGCGACGGAAACGGACGTCGATCGAGGTAGTAGTCCACGAGAAAGAGGTTCTCGTTGTCGGCCTTTTCGACGTTGGCCAAAGCCTCGCGTTCGAAGGCATCCTCCTCCGCCCGTGCTTCCAAGGGTCGTCCCCCACGGCGGAGCGCGTCGGCGATCAAGAGCCGGTGCTCCGGGTGTGGAGCAGCGGCGAAGGCCGCCCGGGCGAGTTCTTCTGCACGGGGAGCATCCTCGATCAGAAATGCGACTCGCGCGAGACCGGCGAGGGCATAGTGATAGCCGGGGACCAGATCGAGCGCGTTCGAATACAAACGCCCGGCCTCGGGTTCTTCACCGCTCTCGAAACGGATGTTCGCCGTCTGGACGAGGGTCCAGGCACGTTGCTCGGGCTCGCTCGCAGGGATCGCGATCAAGGCGGCCTCGAGCAGCTCGAGCGCGCCCGCACGATCGCCGATCAGCTCCCGAAAATGTGCCGCGCGGACGTAGGACGACGGTCCCGGCTTGAGATTCAGCATTTCCTGGTACGCGCTGGCCGCGGCGTCGTATCGCCCAAGCTCCATCAGCGCGTCA
This sequence comes from Deltaproteobacteria bacterium, assembly GCA_031390075.1. Taxonomy (GTDB): domain Bacteria; phylum Myxococcota_A; class UBA9160; order UBA9160; family UBA4427; genus UBA4427. Next base: position 15,000 of record JANMTD010000341.1, read on the forward strand.
CCCCAGACTCCCCAGGCAGCGGGATCCGTCTTTCGCACGTCCACGACCGCTCTTGCGAGAGATTCCGCCCGCTCGAATTCGTGAAGCCCCAGACGAGCCCAGGCTTCGACGAGATCCAACTCGGAATCGGGCGTGTCACCGCGCGGCAATTTCCGCGCGACTGCGAGACTCGCGAGCGCGCGCCGATAGCAGCTGTGCTCGGCCGTCTCGCGCCCGCGCTCCGTCCACGCCGTCGCGAGGTCGAGATGCGCTCGCCGATCATTCGGCTGCGCGAGAGTGCGCGTCTCGGCCCGATCGATCTTCTCCTTCGCCGCGCTCCGGGCGCTGGCTTGAACGCCGAAGAACAGGGCGAAGGAGAAGAGGATCGCGACGACGAGCGGTCCGATTGCTCGGCGAACCGCTCGTCGCCGTTCCGTCCGCATCGCGATCACTCGGGGCAATTGCCACCGTCGCATCCGGGCTCACCCGGGTCGATGTGTCTGCTGTTGCGTCCATCCTGGGCAGGGGCGACGTAGGGAAATGAGGTGACCCGCGGTCTGTCGTTGATGTTGACGCCGTCTCCCAGTCGATTGTTCGGGGCCACATTGAACTCCGGAATCAAAACGCCTCCCACGACGACGCGCAGAACGATGTCCGTCACGTCATCGAGCGGACGACGGCCATTCGGATAGCCGGATGCGTCGCCCGCCAGGAGCCCCAGTCGGCTGGCAGTCCCGAAGTCCGTCGGTGCGACTCCGAGGTTGAGTCGCAGCAGGTCCGCCACGGGACCAGTCGGCGTGTTCGCCGAGGCGATCGGCGGGGCGTACGTCACGAGCGGGAGCAGGTCGACGCGATCCGGTACCGGGATATCGATCGAGGCCCCGGCGGCCGCGACGGCCGCCTGTGCGGCCCGCGCAATCAACGGATCGAGCGCGAGGGCCGCGAACTGAGCGTCGTTGACGGGCTCTGAGCGACTCCAGAGATCCTTCTGGTCCGTCCCGATGATCAGCTCGTTGATGAGCGGGTTCGCCATCCGCTGGACCTGGATCCACTGGCCCGCAGCGGTCTTGCCCTTCTCGGATCGGCGCAACTCGATCTGTCGGCGGGCGGTCTCTCCCCAGACGCCGATCGTCGCCGCCGGCTCACCCGCGGCGGGCATAGTGCCCTTGCGCGTCAGCAGCGCGATGGGAACCTGGATCGCGATCGTATTCACGTTGTATCCCGACACGTCGTCCGGCGTGAAGCGAGCTTCGGCCGCATCTTGAGCCGGCGACAGGACGGGCAGGACGCCCGATCCAGGCACACGAAAGTTCAACGTGTCGAAGGCGGCTCCGAGGTCGATGTAGAACGCATCATCCGTGGTGCCCGCAAAGACGCGGATCCCCTCGTCCAGGTCACGAATTCCCTGACTCATGAGTCCGGGATAGTCCGGCATCGTGCGAGGGCCGACATTGCTGGGGACGGCGATGAGCTGCCCGGCGGTGCTCGTCAAGGAGCGGGCCTTCTGTTTCGGACCGGACCGCACCGAGACGGTGTAGGTCTGGCGAAGATTCAGACCCTCCGAACCCGCGCCGTCGAGCGCGGTGATCGCCGGCGGGACCAGGGGTGTTCCCGGCGCGATCGGCGGCGGCGAGTTGAACGGCGCCGCGACGCCCTCCCCTACGCCGATGAATCCCACCGGAACTCCGGGAGCGCGGACCTGGGTCGAGAATTGAAACTCGAACACGATGTCTTCCTTGGCATCGTGATTGTTGTCGACGTGAATCGAATACCGGACATTGTCGTCGAAGGGAAAATAGTTCGGACCGTTCCCGGGCTCGAGCAGCGGATCCACTGCCAGAATGAAAGTAGCGGTATCGGGTCGATCCGGACTCACGAAGGCGTAGAAGTCGGTGATGTCGGCGGTGCGGTCCACGGCGGTGAGCGGGGCCTCGCGGTGACTCGCCGCTTCCAGCGTGCGAGGCCAGATTCCGACCAGGGACAAGGCGAC
>JANMTD010000344.1:0-2461 GCA_031390075.1 Deltaproteobacteria bacterium
GCGCTCGTGGTCGGGGGTGTGGCGGCGGTGAAGCGCGCGGCGAAGTCGGCGAGGATCGCCTGGGTCGCGGCCTCCGAGCCGAGGGCGCCGTGGTGGCCGTCGGCAGCGATCACGAGCTCGCCGCCCTCGCCGAGGGCGAAGGCGGCGCAGTCTTCGTTCGGGTCGGTGTGGTCGTAGGTCTTGCGTGCGCCGCCGCGGGAGAGGGCAGCCGCGACGGGGCCCAGGCCCTCGACGGCCAGGCCGCCGATCCGATGGTGATCCCGTCCGCGGAGGAAGACGCTCTTCATTTGGCGGGCCATTGTACGAGGCACCTCCGACGCGGCAACTTTGTCTTCATGCCCGACGCTCTGCCCGACGCAGCTGTACGCCATGCGCTCGTCTTCGCGATCGCCCACGAGATCGGAAATCATCTCGCCGGAATCCGGCTCGAGGCCCACCTGCTCGACGAAGACCTCGGCCCGCTCGGACTCGCCCGGGCCTCGCTGGCCCTCGATTCGATGGCGGGTCAGGCAGGGCCGCTGCTCGCGCTGCTCCGGCCGCTGCTCGCCCCGGGATCGCAGCGGGCCGCGGGTCCCAGCTTTGCCGCTGTCCTCGATGGCGTGCGACGGCAGCTCGAGGACGAGGGCGCCGGTGGACGTCCCATCGAGCTCGAGGTCGCGAAGGACGCGGAGGCGGCGGGACCCGCCTTCGATGGGCTCCACGCGCTCGTGCTCGCGCTCGTCGGCTCGCCCGATGCGCTGCCGGCCGGGAAGGCGCCGATCCGCCTTCGCGTCGGGCGGCGGGAGAGTGGGATCGAGATCGCCTGCGAGCTCCCGGGCGAGGCTTTCGAGGGCGGTGCCCATGCGCTGCGCGGTCGCCCGCTCGCAGTCGCGATCGCGCGGGCCCTCGTCGCGGATGTCGGCGGGCGGGTCGAGGTCGAAGCGGGCGCTGGCTGCTCGCGCGTCGTGCTCAGGCTGCCGCGCGACTGACCGGAGCCTGTGCCGCGCTCGGCTCGAACACCCGCGCCGGCGGCTCGCGCAGGTCCCAGACGATCCCCAGCGCGGCGAGACCCCGCAGCGCGTAATAGGTCAGATCGATCTCCCACCAGAAGAAGCCCTGGCGCGCCGAGGCCATGTAGTGGTGATGGTTGTTGTGCCAGCCCTCGCCGAGGGTGAGCAGCGCCAGCCACAGATTGTTGCGGCTGTCGTCGCCCGTCGCGTAGCGCTGGCTGCCGAAGCGGTGGGATAAGGAGTTGATCGTGTAGGTCGCGTGCCAGAGCAGCGTCGTCGAGATCACGAAGCCCCAGACGAGGCCCGCAAGTCCATCGACTGCGAAACACGCGACCGCCAGGGCGAGGGGCACGGCGATATGCCAGCGATCGAGCCACACGAGCTCCGGGAAAACGACGAGGTCGGGAATGCGCGAGAGCTCGGTGGCGTCGAAGCGACCGCTGAAGATCCAGCCCTGATGGGCGTGCCAGAAGCCTTCGCGGGGCGAATGGACGTCGCCCTCCTGGTCCGAGTAGGCGTGGTGGCGGCGGTGATGCGACGCCCACCAGAGGGGCCCCTTCTGGGTGGCCGCGCAGCCGAGCAGGGCGAGCACGAATTGGAAGGCGCGGCTCGTCTTGAAGGCCCTGTGGGAGAAATAACGGTGGTAGCCGCCGGTGATCCCGAAGAGCCTGAGCCAGAAGAGGCCGAGGCAGAGGGCGATTTCGAAGCCGCCCACGCCCGTCGCGAGGGCGAGCAGGCAGGCCGCGTGGATCGCCCAGTAGATCGAGGCCGAGAGCACCGGTTGGCGCTGCCAGTAGCCCCGGACCCGGACCTCTTCCTGTACACGGTTCGCTTCGCCCAGGGTCGACTCCTCGCGCCGGGCGCAAGGCTATGGGGCCGGGCGGTTCGGAGCAGGCCCGGGGCTGTGAAAGTTCGGTCAAACGGGGAATTCGGCCGGGGCTCTGCTAGCCTGCGCGCGCCTCAGGGCCGGGGGGCCGAGGCTCGAGCCCAGACGAGGGGCCCGGTCGAGGCCGAACATACGGCTTACACCGAGCTGTTCCAGCGTCCGAACGGTCCGATCTGTCCGCGGCGACCCACGCAGCCGCATCCCGTGGACCTTCAGCGAAACGAACGGCGAAACAAAAAGCGATAGGCGCGGGAGTCGGCCGGCCGATGATGCGCCTGTCCGATCCAACCCGGAACCGAACCAACCCGGAAACTCCCGAGACGAGAATCGTTATGTCCCCGATCGCCGCCCGAAAAGACCTGCGCAACGTCGCCATCATCGCCCACGTTGACCACGGCAAGACGACCCTGGTCGATGGCCTGCTGCGCACCTGCGGCGCCTTCCGCGCCAACGAGAACGTCGCCGAACGCGTGATGGATTCCGGCGTTGCCAACCCGCTGCCGGAAATGGCGGTGATGGGATGGATCATCGGCATTGGCCTGCTGATGGTTGCCCGCTTTCCCACCCCCAAGTTCGCGGCGTTGCG
>JANMTD010000361.1:0-2673 GCA_031390075.1 Deltaproteobacteria bacterium
CGACTCGAGCACCTCGAGCGAAACGCCTGCCGCCTGGCCACGAGCCGCGAGCGCCCTGTCGACCGCCGCCCAGAGCGCTTCGAGGGACTCGATCGACTCGCGCTCGAGTCGGGGCGAGCTCGGTGACGGGCGACTCGGGACCTCCGACGATCCACTTCCGATCCGCGCATGCGGGGCCCCTTCGGCCTGGGATTTCTCCCGCGGCGCCACGGCGGAGAGCGAGAGACTCGCGAGCAGGAGCGTCAGCGCGCCGATCGTGCAGGCGAGCACGCTCATGAACGGAAACAGGGAGACGGGGATCTCGTCGCGGCGCGCCAAGACTCAGGTCCTCGAGGTGACGCGACTCTGGAGGGCCGCCACCAATCGATCGACCAGCCGCTCGAGCTGCACGTCCGACTCCGCGTCGTCCGGCTCCTCCACCAAACGCCGGACGAGATGCTCGGCACAGTAGTCGTCGACGTCGCCCAGAAAGCGCTCTTCGAGCCGCTGCAGGGCACTGCTCGGAAACATGACCAAGATGGTCATCACGAGGCCCAGCAGCGTGGTGTCGAAGGCGACGCCGAGGCCCATGGTCACCGCCTCGATCGAGTCGCGCATGCCCACGATCGATGAGGTCGACTCGAGGGTGGTCGAGAAGCCCGCGACCGCAGCGCCGATGCCGATCACGGTGCCGATGAAGCCGAGGGTCGGGACGACCCAGATGAAGACGCGGATCAGGCTGTAGCTCGCGTCGATTCGGCTCTCGTCCGCACGGGACTCGACGGAGAGGAACTCGACCACTTCGACCACTCGCCGCCTCGCCTGGAAATGCCGCAGCGCCCGTACGATGCGGCGGGCGAGAAAGGCTTCGGCCGCGAAGAGCCGTTGGTCCACGAGGACCGCCAGCGTCGTATCGACGTCGGCAGGTCGAATCGACGACGAATGGCCGCTGCGCGCCAGCCAGTCGCGCGCGAGCATCCGCCGTTCGCGGGCGAGCCGTGCCCGCTTCGCGGCGAGCAACGCGAGCGCCCAGGCCGTGACGAAGGTGATCGCGTACTGGACCCAGCCCCGCTCGACGAAGAGCTCATGGGCCCGGGTTCCGGGTACGAGATGCAGCCCGCCGTAGACGAGAAGGGTTGCGACCAGCGCGATCGCCGCGGCAGGCAGCACCGCCACCTCACCCGGCGTCACCGCACGACGCGAATCCGTCGAGAACGCAGCGGCAAGCTGCGGTGCGTCGTTCGGGGCGGCTCCGCCCTCCTCCGCCGTCGCCCGCAGCGCCGAGCGGCCACAAGCGCGGCAGCGCTTTACCGCCCCGTCTGCCTCGATCTCGATCTCGCCGCCCCCACAATGCGGACAGTCGTCCGCCATCGACGCTCTCCCTGGATCGGTTTCCCGGTAATCCGGCCTCCGCTCACGGCCGGTCTCGAAGCCTACTCGCTCGCCGCTGTCGTTGCCGCCGCTGCTAGCTTCGCCCCATGTCACCGCTCACCGGGCCCGCGCTCGGCCGCGATCAGCTGCTGCGCGTCCTCGCGCTCCCGAACGACGCACCGGACGCGGCGATCCGTTCGGCGGCGCAGCGCCTCGCCGATTGGCTCGAGGCGAGGAAGCCGCGCCTCGGAGCCGACGCGCGTGCGGAGTCGACTGCCCTCGCCTGCGAGCTGGCCGACCTCGCCCAAAGCACGGCCTGGTGGACCGGCGGCGCCCTGTCCCCGACTTCGAAGCGCACGCGATTCGAGTGGCGGCGACCGGGAGCTGCCGCGTGGCTCTCGGCGGCCCTGGTGTGCCTCGCGCTCGGCCTTGCGTATGCGGCGGGCTACGGGATCTCGCGAGTCGGACCCGCCGAGGGGGCGCGAATCGACCTCGAGCCGGGGCGTTATGCGCTCGAGATCAATCGCGGGGATTGTCCCGAGATCTGCGCGAGGGACGGCCCGATCGCCGTTCGTGCGGACACCGAGATGGGCGGACCTGCCGACCTGCGGCCGGTCGACGAGGACGACGCAGACGACGCGACGGCCAGTCGACCGGGGCCCGGGACGAAGGAGGCCGCGAGCCCGCCTCCGGCGGCCGCCTCCCCGCAGATCGTCGCGAAGCAGGCGCTCGCGGGACCTGCCGGACCGCCTGGCCCCGAGCTGTCCAAGCCGGGACGTCCCAGGCGCGGGGCGTTCCTCGCGCGCGAGGGGCTCCCCGCCATGCCCGACGGGGGCTCGACCGCCTGGCACGACCGGGTTTCCGGCCAGCTTCGCGAGCGATTCGACGGCGACGGCTCCGGCGAGATCGACCGACTGGAGGAGAGCGAGGCGATCTCCTGCCCCGTCTGGCTCGAGATCGAACGCGATTTCGATCGCGGCGGCCTCGGCCTCACGATGGCCCATTACTTCGGCTTCGACGGCAGCGAGTGGCACCCGGGAGCCCTCGCCGTGGCCCGAGCCCATCGCAGTGCGGTCTACGCGAAGATGCGCGAGTGCGGGCTCGAGCCCTGAGCGCGAGTCCTTTCCGGGCCCTACCCCCCGGTATTCCGACAAGAAAACTCGGGTTTCCACCTGATTCGTCGCTCCCCCCGCCTGCGTACTCTTCCGTTCCCAGATCGAAGGAAATCGGATCCATCTCGGTGGATCCGATCCGTGTACGCGCGAACGCGACCCATTCGACAAGGATCGGCTCGATGTTTCCTTCGATGTAATCGTCGTTGAA
>JANMTD010000386.1:0-4201 GCA_031390075.1 Deltaproteobacteria bacterium
GACCGCTTCTCGGCGATCGCGCGGCGAGTCACGGCCAAGAGAGGGACGACCGCGGTCGTCGAGGTCGGGGATGCGCTCGAGCGACTGCTCGAAGGCGTGCGCCCGGGGCCCCTCGATCTCGCGGCGCCCGCCGGCGGCAACATGATCTACACGAGCGGCACGACGGGCCGGCCCAAGGGCGTGAAGCGAGCGTTGCCCGGAAGCATCGGCGCGGCCCTCGAGGGCTTCATCCGGTACGGCCGCTCGATCGGCCTCGACGGCTCGGGTCCGCACCTCATCACCGGCCCGATGTACCACGCTGCGCCCCTGATGTTCGCCGTCTACGACCTGGCGAGCGGTGCGCCCATCGTGATCATGCCGCGCTGGGACGACCACGAGGCCCTCGAGATCCTCGTGCGCCGCGAGGTCGCCCATGCGCATTTCGTCCCGACGATGTTCGTTCGGCTGCTCCGATTGCCCGATGCGGAGCGCGCGGCCTTTCGCGCGCCGGCGCTGCGCACGGCACTACACGGCGCGGCGCCGATCTCGGTCGTGGTCAAGCGGCGCATGATCGAATGGTGGGGCCCCGTGCTGGTCGAGTACTGGGGCGGCACCGAGGGCGGGGTCAACACCCTGATCGGCTCCGAGGAATGGCTCGCGCATCCCGGCTCCGTCGGCCGCGCTCTCCCGGGCTTCGAGGTCTTCGCGGTCGACGACACGGGTCGTCGCCTTCCGGATGGGGAGATCGGCGACCTCTACTGCCGAAGCGCGGCGTCGGCCCAGCCCTTCGCCTATCACGGGGATCCCGAGAAGACGGCCTGCGCCTATCTCGAGCCCGGGGTGTACACGATCGGCGACGTCGGATCGGTCGACAGCGAGGGCCACGTCCACCTCGCCGACCGCCGCTCCCACATGATCATCTCGGGCGGCGTCAACATCTACCCGGCCGAGATCGAGCAGGTCCTCCAGGAGCACCCGGCCGTGGCGGACGTCGCCGTCTTCGGGATCCCGGACGAAGAGTGGGGCGAGTCGGTCAAGGCCGCGGTCGAGCTGCGGCCTGACGAGTGCCCTTCGCCCGAGCTCGAGGCGTCGATCCTGGCTTTCGCGCGGTCGCATCTCGCGGGCTACAAGGTCCCGCGCTCCGTCGACTTCGAGGTCGAGCTTCCGCGCCATCCGAGCGGCAAGCTGTACGTTCGGCGCTTGCGCGATCCGTATTGGGCCGGGCGCGAGCGGAAGATCTGAGCAGGGAAGTCAGGAGTGGCGCGTGGCTCGCACGATCGATGAAGTGGCAATGCGCCTGGCAGAGGCGAAGCCCGAGCTCTCGACGGTGCGCCACTCGATGCGGGCGGCGGTGGCCCTCGTGCTGCGAGAGTCCGGGGGCGATCTCGAGGCGCTCTTCATCCGCCGCGCTGACCACGAGGGCGATCCCTGGTCGGGACACCTCGCGTTTCCCGGCGGCCGGATCGACCCGACCGATACGGGCCCGCGCATGGCGGCCGAGCGCGAGACCCTCGAGGAGCTCGAGCTCGACCTCGCGGGCGCGCGCCTGCTGGGCCAGCTCTCGGACGTTCCGGGCCACGCCGAGTCGATCTGCGTCTCGGCCTTCGTCTACGCCCTCGACGGCGATCCCGTCCTCAAGCCCAATCACGAGATCCGCGCGGCCTTCTGGTCGCCGCTCATCCACATGACGGATCCCGCGCGCCAGGCGACCCGGAGCTTCAGCTACCTCGAGCGCTCGATGCCGCTTCCGACGGTGCGCTTGCTCGACGACTCGCGCGCGCCGGTTCTCTGGGGCATCACGTACAAGTTCATGGACGAGTTCATGAGACGGGTCGGCCGGCCGATCCCGTTCATGCCCTGGTCGGATCCCGCCTAGCGCGCGGCGCGGCGCTCGGCGCGCGCACCGGGCTCAGGCGTACGCGCTGCTCTTCGCTGCCTTCCCCGCATCGCGGTCGGCCTTGAGGCGGGCGCTCTGGCCCTGCTCGTTCTTCATGGCCTGGGCCATCGTGTGGGCCGCACCGTACTGGAGCGCATGCTTCGCATAGGCGAGTACGATGGGATCGACCTCGCACATCTCGAGAGCCATTGCACGCGCGGTGGGGAGCACCTCGTCGCGGGGCAGGGCTCGGTTGACGAGCCCGATCGCGGCGGCTTCGCTGCCAAGAATCTTCTTCGCGGTGAGGACGAGCTCCTGCGCGCGCGCCATCCCGACGAGCTGGGGCAGCAGATGGGTCGAGCCGAGGCCCGGCAGGATGCCGAGGCGCCCGAAGACGAACCCGAGCTTCGCGTCCTCCGCGGCGATCCGGACGTCGCAGGGCATCGCCATCGTCATGCCGACGCCGATGGCGTGGCCGTTGATGGCGGCGATGATCGGCTTTTTCGAGGCCCGCATCTCGAGGGGCAGCTGGCGCAGGAAATCCTCCTCGCCGAGCCGCGGTCCAGTCGAGACGTTCTTGCCCTGCGCGTGGGCCGCGAGGTGCTCGAGGTCGACACCGGCGCAGAAGGCGCGGCCCGCACCGGTGATGACGACGACGCGCACGGCGGGGTCGTTCTCGAGGGCGCGGAAAGCTTGCGTGAATTCCTCGCCCATCTCGGTCGTGTAGGCGTTCAGCTTGTCGGGGCGATTCAGCGTGATGGTCGCGACGCCCCCGTCGAGCTCGAGGAGGATGTTCGAATACGGCATGGCTTGGCTCTTTCGTGGGGCCCGCGCGGGTGGGAACGGGCCGTGTTCCGACGTCATGGGAAACGGGCGCATTCTCACACGACCGCGGGGTCGCCCACAAGGGCAGAGCGCCTCGCTCGCCCCGTCCATTGCGTTATCGTCGCGCGCGAGGACGTCGCATCGAAGTCGTCCGGAGGATCGTCTCATCGTGCCGTTTCGCCGCCTGCCCGGTCTCGCTCTCGCTATCGCCCTTGCTATCGGAAGTGCCCTCGTCACATTCGTGTCTGGCTGCCAGGAACAGGACTTCGAGATCTCCTTCGACGGACCGACGGCGGAGTGGCCCGTCTGGGGCGGCACGCCCGGCGCGAGCCACCACTCGCCCCTCGATCAGATCGACCGCGCGAACGTCGGCGCCCTGAAGGTCGCCTGGACCCACAAGAGTGGCGACTACTACGACGGATCGGGTTCTTCGAAGGTGACGTCGCTGCAGGTGACGCCACTCGTCGTCAACGAGCTCCTGTATTACTGCACGCCTTTCATGCGCGTCTTCGCCCTCGACCCGGAGACGGGGGCCGAACGTTGGATGTTCGATCCGAAGCTGAAGGATCGCTTCGGCGAGGGCCCGTATCCGCTGATCTGCCGCGGTGTGTCCTATTGGGAGGACTCGCAGGCGGCGAAGGGCTCGACCTGCTCGAAGCGGATCTTCTACGGCACGGCGGACTCGGATCTCTGGGCTCTCGATGCCGACACGGGAAAGCCCTGCGAAGACTTCGGCGAGAACGGGCGCGTCGAGCTGCGCGAGGGCATCGGTGAAGCGCCGGCCTGGGAATACCATCCGACCTCACCGCCGCAGGTGATGCGGGACAAGGTGATCCTCGGGGCCTTGATTGCGGACAACGTGCGTGTCGATGCGCCGGGCGGCGTCGTCCGGGCCTTCGATGCGCGGACCGGGGCGCTCGCCTGGGCGTGGGATCCCGTGCCGCCGGGCTACGACGTGAAGTCGGATCCTGCGAGCGGACGACATTACGCGTCGGGGACGCCCAACATATGGTCGATCATGACCGGCGACCCGGAGCGCGGACTCGTCTATGTCCCGACGGGCAATCCCTCGCCGGATCTCTTCGCCGGAATGCGGGACGGGCTCGACTACTACGGCAGCTCGACCGTCGCCCTCGATGCGGAGACGGGAAAAGTCGTGTGGCACCGCCAACACGTCCACAACGACATCTGGGACTACGACACGCCGAGCCCGCCGACGCTCTTCCAGATCCCCGGCGTCGGGGGTGGGGCGCCCGGCCTGCTGCAGACGACCAAGATGGGCTTCATCTTCCTGCTCGATCGCGAAACGGGCGAGCCGCTCTATCCGATCGAGGAGCGGCCCGTGCCGCAGGGCGGCGTGCCCGAGGAGAAGCTCTCTCCGACGCAGCCCTTCCCGACCCATCCGAAGCCGCTGCATCCGACGAATCTCTCGCCCGACGACGCCTTCGGCTTCAGCTTCCTCGACCGCAACCACTGCCGGGAGCTGATCGAAGCGAATCGCTACGAGGGCATCTTCACGCC
>JANMTD010000401.1:0-18236 GCA_031390075.1 Deltaproteobacteria bacterium
GGCACGACCGCGAGCCCCTGCATCGCCGCCGGGAGATTGGCCCGGATCATCTGCGAGAGCTTATTGGCCTTACCTTCGAGCTCGAGGCCTTCGCCCTCGATCTTCTCGTAATGCTCGAGCTCGACCGAGAGGATGCGAGCCATCTCGATGCACGGCCCGGCCGCGCCCGAGATCGCCATCACCGAATACGGATCCGTCTCGAAGACCTTGACCACGTCGCGCGAGGCGACGGCATGACCCGCCGTCGCGAGCCGATCACCCGCGACGAGCACGCCGTTCGCGAAGCGCATCGCGAGTACGGTCGTCCCGTGCGGAATGCAGTCGACCGCGCTGCGGCCCCATGCCGCGAGATCGGGCAAGAGATGTCGGTGATCGATCTGGAGAAGCTCGAAAAAGCTGGAGCCCTGGTAACTGCCTCGAACCAGCACTGTTTCCCCCTCAGAAAACAAGCGATCGTCTACGGGTGGCGAAGGGTCGCCGCCATGATCCACCGTGGGCCGCCCTGGGCCACGGTGGGAGAACGTGGCCAACGTTGGCCTGCGCCAGCCTGCGCCAGCCAGAGTCAGAGTTCGCGAGCGGACCGGGTCATTCGCCGCCGCGCTGAACGTAGTTCTTGACGAACTCCTCGGCGTTCTCTTCGAGCACGGCGTCGATCTCATCGAGAAGATTGTCCATCTCCTCTTTGAGCTCCTCGCCCTTCTCGGCGAGTTTCTGGCCGCCCTCGCCCTTGCCATCACCCTCGTCGCCGCCGCCTTCCTTCTGCTTCTGCTTCTGCTCGCCCGCGGAGGCCATATAGAGCGGAATCGGATCCGCGCCGAGATCGAGTCGCGCCCGCGCCTTGTCCTGCTGAATCGTCGTCATCGTTCTGTCCTCCGACCTGGTCTTGACTTCACCCATCTCAGCCGTCGTCCATGCCTCAGTCACTCATGGCTAAGTCGCTCATGCCTCAGTCGCTCATCATAGGACGTCGTCAGGTCTGCATGTTCTCGAGCAGCTGGGCGGCCGTACGCGAGCGGTCGAGCAAGGCCTCCACGAACTGCTTCGTGCCCTTCGAGGGCTCGGACATCATCACCCGTTTGATCGAATCGTCGCCCAGTCCGAACGAGATCGAATCCCAATTCACCCCGAAGACTTCGCCCGGATACCGCCGCAGGCATTCCCCTCGGAAATAGGCACGCGTGTCGGTGGGTGGGTTGTGGATCGCGTGCTGGATCTCGTCGTCGGTCACGATGCGCACGACCTTGCCCTGGCGCTCGAGCAGGAAGTAGAGCCCCTTGTCCGGCCGCAGGTCGTGGTACTGGAGATCGAGCATCTGGACCTGGGAGTCGGACCAATCGAGCTTCTTGCGGTTCATGTAGCTCTCGATGAGGCGCTTCTTGATGACCCAATCGATGCGGGTATCCAGCTCCATCGGATCGCGACCGAGCGCCTCCAGAACGGCCTGCCATTTCTGGAGCACGTCCTTCTGGATCGGATCGAGCGGCCGGGAGGATGTGTACGCGAGCACCATCTCGAGAAAATCCATCTGGATCTCGAGTGCCGTTCGCTGGCTTCCATCGTCCATCGGGAGGCGTACGCGCAGGGACGGGTCGTGGGACACGTCGCGGATCGCTCGCACCGGATCCCGCAGCGACAGATCCTTCGTGACAGCCCCGTCCTCGATCATCGCCAGGACCAGCGCGGTCACGCCGTTTCGCAGGTAGATCGTGTACTCCGACATGTTGGAGTCTCCGACGATCACATGGAGTCTCCGGTACTTCTCCCGGTCGGCGTGCGGCTCGTCCCGCGTGTTCACGATCGGGCGCTTCACCATCGTGTCGAGTGCGACCTCGGTCTCGAAGAAGTCTGCGCGCTGGGAGATCTGATAGTCGCAGGGATGCCCGCGGTTCTCGCTTCCCACCTTGCCGGCGCCGCACCAGATCTGCCGGGTCGAGAAGAACGGCAACAGGGGCTCGACGACCTGCTTGAACGAGGTCCGTCGATCCATCAGATAGTTCTCGTGGCAGCCGTAGCTGTTGCCCTTGCGGTCGCTGTTGTTCTTGTAGACCAACATCTCCGCACCTTCGGGAAGCAGCGTATTCGCCTCCCGGCGGCTCATCTCGACGATCCGCTCGCCGGCCTTCTCGTGGATCACGAGGTCGCGCGCGTTCGTGACCTCGGGGCTCGAGTACTCGGGATGCGCATGATCCACGTAGTAGCGCGCGCCGTTGATCAGGGTCTTGTTGCGCGCGATGTTTTCCTGCTGGTTGGGCGTGTATTTCTCGCCCTCGACCTGGAAGCCGCGCGCATCGGCGAGGGGGTTCTCCTGGTCGTAGTCCCAGAGGATCCGACCTTCGGGGTCTTCGCGATAGGCGTTGACGATCAGCACGCAAGACGAGATCGGATCGAAATCAGGGTCGTTCTTGACCGTGATGCCGAACTCGATCTCGGTTCCCATGATGGTCGGAATCGCCATCGCGGTCTCGAAGCTCCCGCGGTGAGCCGCGCCCCGGAATCCCGGGGCGCCGGCCGACCGCTCGCGCAGGAAGGACCCGCGGACCTACAGGTACTGACCCTGACCGCTCGAGACGTTCTCGATGGTCTGTTCCTTGCGCTCCATCCCGGTGATGAGCGTGCGGACGTTGATGATCCGCTCGCCCTTTCGGCCCGAGATCCGCGCCCAGTCGTCGGGATTCGTGGTGTTCGGGAGATCTTCGTTTTCCTTGAACTCCTCGCGCACCGAGTCGATCATGTCCTCGGCCGTGATGCCGCGCTCGCCCCCTTCGAGTAAGCGCTTCACCGCCTTGCGCTTGGCCCGGGCGACGATGTTCTCGAGCATGGCACCCGACGAGAAATCCTTGAAGTAGAAGATCTCGCGCTCACCCTTGGCGTAGGTCACCTCGAGGAACTTGTTCTCGTCGCCCGTCGAGTACATGTTGTCGATGACCTCGTCGATCATCTTCTCGCAAGCCACGGCCTTGTCGCCGCCGTACTTGGTCACCGAGTCGGCGTGCAGCGGGAGATCCGGCGTCAGGTACTTCTTGATGATCTCTCGAGCCGCCGTCCGATCGGGCCGTGACACCTTGACCTTCAGGTCGAGGCGACCCGGCCGAAGCACCGCGGGATCGATCAGATCCTGGCGATTGCTGGCGCCGATCACGATCACGTTCTCGAGCGCCTCGACGCCGTCGATCTCCGACAGGAACTGCGCGACGACCGTCGCTTCCATGTCCGACGAGATACCCGATCCGCGCATGCGGAAGAGCGAATCCATCTCGTCGAAGAAGACGACCACCGGCACGTCCTCGGAAGCCTTCTCGCGCGCCTTCTTGAAGACGTCGCGGAGCTTGCTCTCCGTCTCACCGACGTACTTGTTGAGGAGCTCCGGCCCCTTCACGTTCAAGAAGTAGGCAGTCGTCGCCTTGCCCGTGCGCTGTTCGATGCGCTTGGCGAGGCTGTTCGCGACGGCCTTCGCGATCAGCGTCTTCCCGCAACCCGGCGGGCCGTAGAGCAGGATGCCCTTCGGCGGCCGCAGCTTGTGCTCGAGAAAGACCTCGGGATGCATGTACGGCAGCTCGACCGAGTCGCGCAGGATCTCGATCTGGTCGCCGAGGCCCCCGATGTCGTCGTACGTGACGTTCGGGATCTCCTCGAGCATCACCTCTTCGACCGAAGACTTCGGCAGCTTTTCAAAGGCGTACTGAGTCCGAGTGTCGACCAGGACCGGATCGCCGACCTTGAGATTCTCCCGGCGCAGCGGCTCCGAGAGGGTCACGACCCGCTCCTCGTCGGTGTGGCCCGAGACGATCACGCGGCTCTCCGAGATCGTGTCGATGATCTTGCAGACTTCACCGCGCTGCGTGTACTCCGCGCCCTCGATGATATTGAAGGCCTCGTTCAGCACGACGTACTGCCCTTCTTCGAGCCGGAACGGATCGAGGTTCGGATGGACGTTGACGCGCATCGGGCGCCCGTCCATCAGGATCTCGGAGGTCCCGTCCTTGTTCGCTCGAATGAAGACGCCGTACGTGTTGGGCGGCGCACAGAGCTTGTCGACCTCTTCCTTCAAGAGTTCGATCTGCTGCTTCGCCTCCTGTAGCATCGCGACGAGCTTCTCGTTCTGACGCTCGGCATCGTGGTGCTGCGTGCGGACCTGCTCGTAGCGGCGCCGAAGCGTTTCGAAGTCGGCGAGCATGCGATCGAGGCGGTGGCGGAACTCGTTCGAATCGGTTCCGAAGAAGCGCATCGCGTCGTGCAGGCGCTCCGCTTCACTACTGGTCGATCGGTCCTCGCCCGGTCGCCGCGGATCCGATTCCGGCTCGTCACCCGGACGTCCGGTCGTCGAAGGAGCGATCCGCCGCATCACATCGCGCACGAAGCCCTTGCGTCCCGAGCCCGGTCCCGAATCCGAATCATTTTCGCTCATCGCATCTTCTCCTGGTTCCCTCGCACCGCAATCCCCTGCGGCGAAGAGCTGTCAAAGCGAGCCACGGCTGAAAAATGGTGCAAAGGCTGTGCCGGTAGCGAACCGGCTCGGGCATCTGCGCGCTCGGATGCGGCTCGGCTGCCGCCCTGCGAACGGGCCGGCGGCGACATCCGGTGGTCCGTGCGGCGGCCCGGCGCGGCGTACGGGCGCTCGGTGAAGCGGCCATGGCCACTCGGCACGCGACCCAAAAAGATCCCAAGATCAAACACTTGCAT
Organism: Deltaproteobacteria bacterium; assembly: GCA_031390075.1. Lineage (GTDB taxonomy): Bacteria > Myxococcota_A > UBA9160 > UBA9160 > UBA4427 > UBA4427. The sequence continues at coordinate 4,681 of JANMTD010000401.1, forward strand.
GTCGCAGGCGGGGGTGATGAAGCGCCTCGACACCGCCCCGCCACAGCAGGCCATCGCAGCTCCAGGGAGCCGCCTTACGGCGGTCGAGATCCTTGCGCTCGCGATCGTCACGCTCCCCCCAGTTGTGGGCCGAAGAGGCGCCCCGAGCCCTCTGGCCGCCCCGAGACGGTCGAAGTCTGTGCTCGCGACGACCGTCGTTTTCCTCCACCAGGCCGCTCGTTTTCGCGCGTTTTCCCCTCGCTGCCCCGCTCCACGGCCCGCTGGATCCACGCTGCTGCTCGAGCCGAGCCGGGTCGGCGTTGTCCAAAAAGCACGAAACTCGTTGGTTTCTAAGCCTTTTTTGCCTTTTCTCAGTTTATCCGCCGAGGTGGACGTGTCAACCGAGGAAATCGGGCAGAGATTCGCGTAAACCCGTGTTTCATAACGACTTCGCCGTTCGGTTGGGAACAACTCCGGTCCGAACGGTGCACCCGGCGCGCCGGTCCCGAGCCCGCTCCGGGTGCCGCGATGCGACGGACTCCCTGCGGTCCTGCTCGTGGGTACCCCGATCGGATCCGGTGGTTTCGCGGTGCGCAGCTTGCCGCTCGATGCGGCAGCCTCGTGCGATCTGCCGTCTGCGTTCGCTGCGATGTCGCTTCGGCACTCGAAAGCCTCGATTGCATCGGGGCTGCACCGCAATGCGTGACGAGCGTCGGGAGCGGATCGCCCGCGCGGTACGAGAAACGCCCAACGGCGCAGGCCGTGGGCTCCGGAATCAACGGGGACGTGATTCGGCGTAATCGATGACTTCCACACCTTCGGGAATCTTCAGCACGAAGGTGTCCGACTGGGGATTGCGATTCTCTTCGAGCTTCTCGAAACGGATCCGCGTCTGGTTTCCGAACAGATCGGTCACCGACGTGGCCACCACACTTCCGGTCGCACGGTCCGCGACCAGACCGAGGCGTTCGTAGCTGGCGTCCTCGCGAGGCAACAGGTCGAGCGTCACCCGCTCTGCACCGCACTCCACCACGGCTACCCGGAACGCCTCGAGGATCTTGCCGTCTCCCAACAGGAATTGGAGCGCCGCTCCCGACAGATACCCCTCGGTCACCGCGAGTCGGGTCACCGTCTTCGCTTCGATGTCGTGGATCCAGAGCGTCTTGCCATCGCTCGCGACGACGCTCGCCTCGGGCGGATCGTAGGTCCAGCGCATCTTGCCCGGCTTGGCGAAAACGACCTTCCCGTGCCTGGGTTCGGGCTTCATCAACGCCTCGCCCTCGAACGTCGCCGAGGTATTCGTCTGCTCGAAATCCGCGCGGAGATCGCGAATGCCCTCGTAGCGCTTCTGGATCTTGCGGGCTGTCTGTTCCGCGAGCCCTGCCTCGCAGGCCGGCTTCGCTTCCCCCGCCTGGGACGAGGCCGCGCCGGCGAAGAACAGCACGGCACCCAGGGCGACGAACCCCGACCGAAGCCCCCACACCCGCACTGCCCACGATCGACGCTGGTTCACGCTGGAATTCTCTCGCTCTCGTTTGGGACACACCGCCCGCTGTCGATCCCGCTAGTCCACTTCGCGGTCCGGCAGCAGGACCTCGCGCCCCTTGGCACCGATCTGTGGCCCGATCATACCGTCCTGTTCCATCTGCTCGATGATCCGGGCCGCCCGGTTGTACCCGATCTTGAGCCGGCGCTGGACGTAGGAGATCGAGGCATTCCGGGTCTCTGCGACGATGGACACCGCCTGGTCGAACATCTCGTCGACCTCGTCGCCCCGGCTCTCGATCTTCTCCGCCTCGATATCGGCCTTCACGAGATCCTCGTCGAAGACCGGCCGCCCCTGGCCCTTCAAGAACGCGACGAGATCATGGACCTCCGTCTCCGTGACGAAGGGGCCGTGGATGCGCTGGAGCACGGCCGTCCCGGGCGGCAGGAAGAGCATGTCGCCCATGCCGAGCAGATCGTCGGCGCCCTTCTGGTCGAGAATCGTTCGGCTGTCGATGCCCGAGGAGACCTGGAACGAGACGCGGGCCGGAAAATTGGCCTTGATCACACCGGTCAGGACGTCGACGCTCGGGCGCTGGGTCGCGAGCACGAGGTGGATGCCCGAGGCGCGAGCCATCTGGGCCAGGCGCTGGAGCGATTCCTCGACGTCCCTCGCCGAAGACATCATGAGATCGGCGAGCTCGTCGATCACGACGACGATGAAGGGCAGCTCCTGCCATTCGATCTCGTCGCCCTCGGTCTGGCCCGGCCGCGGCTTCAGGTGGAACGACTCCTCGCCGGCCGCGATGCACTTGCGCGCCTTCTCGTTGAACTGGTCGATGTTGCGCACGCCCGTCGCGCTCATCATCTGGTATCGCTCTTCCATCTTGCGCACGACGCCCTGGAGGGCTGCCGCCGCGCGCTTCGGGCTCGTCACGACATCGGCGATGAGGTGCGGGATGCCGTCGTAGATCGAGAGCTCGAGCATCTTGGGATCGATCATCAGGAGCTTGAGCTCGCCCGGCGTCGCGCGACAGAGCAGCGAGCAGAGGAAGGCATTCAGGAACACGCTCTTGCCCGTGCCCGTCGAACCGGCGACGAGCAGATGCGGCATCTTGGCCAGATCCGAGGTCACGGAGTTCCCGAAGATGTCCTTGCCCATCGCGACGGTGAGCACGCTCCGGCTCTTGCGGAAGCTCTCCGACTCGAGGATCTCGCGCAGGTAGACGGTCTCGCGCCGCGGGTTGGGCACTTCGATCCCGACGACGGACTTCCCGGGCAGCGGCGCGATGATGCGGATCGAGATCGCCCGCAGCGCCATCGTCAGATCGTCGGTCAGGCCGACGATGCGATTCACCTTGATCCCCGGTGCCGGCTCGTACTCGTACATCGTGATCACGGGCCCGGGATGGACGCGCACGACGCGGCCCTGGACCCCGAAATCCGCGAGCTTCTTCTCGAGGATCTTCGAGTTCATGAGCAGTGAATCACGGTCGTAGGAGCGCTCGCCCTCCGGTGTCGCCGAGAAGATCGAGACGTCCGGCAATCGGAAGGGCCCGCTCGGACCGTCGTCGTTGAAGCGGAAGGCCTCTTGCTCGGGCTTGCGCTTCTTCCGTCGCTGCTCGTCGTGGTCGACGATGTCCGGCTCCTCGTTTGCGCGAAGCTTGCGAGCAGGCGGCGTCGCCGTGGGCGCAGGCTCGTCGAGCACCGCCACAGGCTCGTCGCACTCCTCGGCCTGGCGAAGCTCTTCTTCGAAGGAGAGCTCCGGTCCGCGACGTTCGAGCGTCCGCGCCCGGCGGGCACGCTGCTCGCGTCGGACCAGGAGCGCGGTCAACGACTCGCGGCCCCGCGCCAGCTCGCGCACGACACCGTCCCGAAGCATTCCGAGGCCCCGCACGCCCGCCTCGAGAGCGCGATCGAGGAGGGGAACGAGCTCGTCGGCCGCCCACAGGATCCGCTCGAGCGTCCACGCCCCCACGCGCCCGAGGACGCCGAGGGTCGCCCCGGCCGAGACGCCGGTGAGAGACAGGACGCCCACCGTGAAGAGCAGACTCGTCAAGATCAGCGCACCGGCGCTCCCGAATAACAAGGTCTGGAGCCGCGCCCACTCGGTCCCGAGCCAACCGGGCTCGATCCAGGGAAGTCGTCCGGGGGCGAGCTCGAAGAGCAGGGGCGGCAGGACCGCCGCCGTCGGGATCAGGGCGAGCATTCCGAGCCAGAATCGCGAGACCAGGCGCGGGAGGCCCAGACCCATCAGGAGGCGCCCGCCGAGGAATGCGGTGCCGGCGACCAGCACGAAGGCACCCCCGCCGAGCAGCTGCATCAGCCCCCCTGCCAGGGTGGCGCCCACGGGCCCGGCGCCGTTGCCGACCTGCTCGAGGTGGCCGACCGGATCCGCCGCGGAATAGGTGGCAAGCGCCAGGCTCGAGAGCAGGGAGAACGCGATCAGGGCGAGCCCGAGGATCTCGGAGCCCGCACCGACCATCACCGCGCCGTCGTCCGCCGACGCCTCGGCCTGGCGCGCGGCGCGCGAGCCTCGTTTCGAACGTGATCTGGCCGAGGCTCTAGCCATGCGTGCAATCCCGACTCGCGGAGCGGTTGACTCGGCGGGCTTGGGGGACCTGGCGATGGACGAGTGGGTTCATGCGAGCGTGCCGGCAGGCAAACCAACGCACCGCACCCCCTGCATCCGCCGTGTCCGAAAACACGGATGCGCGCTGATCCAACGACTGGAACTGCATTCCCTCACCCCCCGGAGAGGAGAATCGAGGCAGGATAACGTGCCCCCCCTGCCACGCAAAGGGTTCGACGGGTCACGCCTTGACGCCCACGAAGCGCGACGGGACACTTCTCGTGTTCTCTCGCACCCCAATGTCCAACCGAGTCCCGATGGAGCGTTCAGCATGGCAGGCGTCAACAAAGCCATTCTCGTCGGCAACCTCGGCCGGGATCCTGAACTTCGGAAGACGCAGAACGGCCAGGCCGTCTGCAATTTCACGCTGGCGACCAGCGAGACCTGGAACGACAAGAACGGAGAGCGGGTCGAGCGGACAGAATGGCACCGCATCGTCGCCTGGGGACGCGTCGGCGAGCTCTGTCACCAGTATCTCGCGAAGGGTCGAACGGTCTACGTCGAGGGCCGCATCCAGACGCGCGAGTGGGAAGACAAGGACGGCCACAAGCGATACACGACCGAGATCAACGCCACGACGGTGAACTTCATCGGCGCGCGCGGGGGCAGCGCGGGGGGCGAAACGGGCTCGGGGGGCGACTCCGAGGGACCGGTGGGTCGCGGCGGCGAGCCGTCGACGAACGCGGGTGACCCGCCGATGGACGAAGACATTCCGTTCTGATTCTCTTCGGAAGATTGCGGTCGGATCGGGACCTAGCGCCCGGCGCTGACGCGCAGCGAGCGGACGATGCGGTCGATCCGCTTCCGGTCATCCGGATTCAGCTCGTCGAACTCGATGCCCATGCCCGGCGGCGCACCCGTTCCACCGCGCGACACCCGCACGACTCGCCCGATCGTCTCGACGACCTCGTCGGTGCCCGGCAGGTGAAACTGCATCGAGACCTCGGTCCCGGGCAGGTGGGGCTTCTCGGTTTCGATGAAGAGGCCGCCTTCGTTGATGTCGCGGGTGAACTCGGAAAAGATCTCGTCGACGGTGGCGTAGTCGATCCGGACCGTGAGCGCGCAGCGCCCGGCCCGACGGCGCTCGCGCGCCGCCGTTGCAGATCTCGATCTCCCTACAACCGGACCGCCTCCATCGAGGCTGACCTTGGACATCACATGCTCTCCCGCCGACCTTCCACGCTGACCTTTCAAAGAGGGCAATCCTGGTCCGCCAGGGCATCCGGGGCGCGGCCTGGGTCGTTCGCTCATCGACCGATTCCCTCTCCGGCCTTTAGGCGTCCATCCGCCAAGTCAGGAGGAAGCCTCGAATCCCGCGGGTGAACAGCCCGGTTCGACGGCCTGCCACGCGCTCGCGACTCAACGCGCCTCGTCTTCCGGGATCAGGCCCGCCTCCTGAAAGCTGAAATACCCGCTGTCGGCGACGATCACGTGGTCGACGACCCGGATGCCGAGCAATCGGCCGGCAGCGACCAGCCTTTCCGTCACCGAGCGGTCTTCCGGGCTCGGGCTCGGGTCCCCGCTCGGGTGATGATGGACGAGCAGCAGCGCGGCGGCGGCGTTGCGGATCGCCTCCCGAAAAACCTCCCGCGGATGCACCAGGCTCGCGGTCAGCGTTCCGACAGAAACCTCGTCCACCGACGTCAGGCGATGACGACCATCGAGCTGCAGCGCGTGGAACGACTCGCGGCGGCGATCTCGCCAGCGCGGCTGGAAATGCCGTTGGACGTCGGCCGGGGAGCGAATGACTTGACCGCGCTCGAGCGGGGCGGAAGCGAAGCGCCGTCCGAGCTCGAAGGCGGCGAGCAAGCTTGCGGCCTTCGCAGGTCCGAGTCCCGGAATCGACTCGAGCTCGCAAAGCGAGATCCCCGCCAGCGGCACGAGGCCGCCCGCGCGATCGAGAAGTCGGCGCGCGAGCGTCCACGCGTCGCAGCGCCGATCCCCCGTGCGCAGGACGAGAGCCACGAGATCATCGATCGAGAGTCGGTCGGGGCCGTCTCGCGCGAGCCGCTCCCGCGGCCATTCGCCGGTACGGCGCGCGAGCGGCGTGCTCGAGCGGCGAACGAGCGGGGAAGCCATCCTCGGAACCGGTGAATGGGACACGGCGCATGCTCCCGTGCAAGGGAGCGGCGAGGGTTGCGCCGTCGTCGGACCGAGTCATATCGCGTGCGCGTGTACTCGCTCGGTGAACGCGGAGACCCCGTTCATTCTCGATCAGCGCTCAAGACCGGGACTGCCCGCGCTTTCGCGCTCGGGATCACCGCCCGCTGCACCCGAGTCGGCGGGCTTCGTCTGGGCGGCCTGCTGTTGAGCGGAAAAGTCGTCGGCCAGCCAGGACGTCTTGTCGTCCCCCGCGGCGCGCAGGCCATCGACGAGCTCCGTGAACAGGCCCCGCGACAGCGCTCGTTCAGTCAGACGCTCGACCCAGAGCTCCTGCTCCGCCAGATTGTGGCGCGCGATGTATTGCGCGAACTCGACGGGATTCTCGAGCGCCCGCGCGAGCCAGACGTCGCGCGGATCCTCTCCGCCGGCTTCCTCGGCGCGAAGCCCCTGCCCCGCACCCGGAGTCCGGCGAGAAAGCGCAGTGGGCACGGCGGTCCCGGTCCCCCCGGAGACGCGACTCGAGACCGAAGTCGGACCCGCTCCAGGGACCTCCGCCGCAAAACCCTGAGCCAGGACCGGATCGCCAAAGAATGACGCCGAAGCGCCCGACGGCCCGGAACCCCCGCGTCGAGCCGGCTGCGAATCCCAGGGCGCGACGGCCATGGGATCGCGCACGGCAAAGTTCGAGTCCGCACGGAGTCCTTCGCGCCGCGCGGCCGCACGCGGCGCTGCGAAATCGCCTTCCCGCCCGGTCTCGACCGGGCCGAAGCCCGGCGACGGGATCGGAGCGGCCGCGAGCTCGCGGGCCACCGAGGCTCCGAAATTGCGATCGAACTCTCCGGCGGCGGTCGGTGCGGCACGCAAGGGCCCGCTCGCCGCGAGCGGCTCACCGCTTCCCTGCGGCGTCCATTGACCCGCCGAATCCGCCGTCACAAAAAAGGCGTTCGTGAGGCGACCACCGTCCTGGATCGCGAAGATCACGAGCGCTGCGACCGCCATCGCGGAAGCCGGCAAGACGAAGCTCGGCTCGAGCACGCCCCCGAGCGCGCGCTGGATGCGCCCGAAGAAGCTCGGCCGGGTCTCGCCCGCCCGGATCCGGCGCATCACGTTGGCCGCGATCATCGGCGGCGGCTCCGGCTCCGGCAATGCGCGCAGCAACCGGATCGTCTGCTGCATCTCGCGCACCTCCAGGGCGCATTCGGGACAGCCATCGAGATGCGCATCCACGAGAGCGCGCTGGTCGAGCGCGAGGTCTCCTTCGAGGTAGTCGGCCAGGTATTCCGTCACGACAGCGTGATTCACGTCAGATGCCCTCGGCTGCCGGACCCGAGCCCAGCAGCGCCTTGAGTTCTTGGCGAAGCGCTTGGCGGGCGCGGTGGATGCGCGACTTGACGGTCCCCTCGGCGACGCCGAGGACCTTGGCGATCTCGCCGTACGCGAGGCCCTCGATGTCGTACAGGATCACTGGCATGCGGAGCGCGGGGGAAAGCTGTTCGAGCGCCGCCCGCACATGGATCGACATTTCGCCGCCGAGGGCGGCGTCTTCCGGATCCCGCGGCGCACTCGGCAGATCGTCCCCCGCGTCGTTGCGCGTCTTCAGCTTCTCGACCCGCGAGCGTCCGCGGCCGAGCGCCCGACGGCGGTTGAGGGCGGCGTTGGCGGCCACGCGGTAGATGAAGGTCGAAAAGCGCGACTCGGCGCGGAAGCGGTGTCCGTGTCGGTGGAGGGACAGGAAGGTCTCCTGCGTCAGGTCCTCGGCGTCCTCGCGGTTGCCCATCATGCGGTAGAGGAGCCGATAGACGCGCCGTTCGTGGCGCGCGATCAGCTCCTCGAAGGCCTTCTCGTCACCCGCTTGCCAGCGGGTCACCAGGTCTCGGTCCGGGTCTTCGACGACAACACGTGGGCCCGAGACGTCGCGCGCCAATGGATTCGTCCCCCGCACCATGGTCCCTCGCTCAACGAATTCGTAGGTCATGAGCCGCCTCTCGGTCGACAGACCCCGTTTGTCCTGTCCGGGTTCCGGCGCCGACTCCACATTTCCGACCGGTAGATCGCTCTCCGAGCCGCTCACGAGGTTGCATCCCGTCGCAAGCCGTGACCGCGCGTCCACTCCCCATGGGCAAATCGACTGACCTGCCCCTCGAACGGCGGCTGCGGTCTTCTCCCGCGCCCCGGCGACCCGTCCATCATCCCTCTCCCCCCTCGTCCCCGAGCTCGATCTCGCCTTCGCCCGCGCGCACGAAGGTCCCGCTCTTGCCGCCCCGCTTCGCGACGAGCCGGATCCGATCGACCACCATCTCGCGATCGACCGCCTTGCACATGTCGTAGACCGTGAGCCCGGCGGCCCCGACGGCGACGAGCGCCTCCATCTCGACCCCCGTCCGCCAGTGCGCGAGCACACGCGCCTCGATCGCGAGGCCGCTGCCATCGGCGGCGGGCTCGAGCAGGACCTCGACGGCGTCGAGGGGCATCGGGTGGGCGAGCGGAATCCACTCCGCGGTCCGCTTCGCCGCCTGGATGCCCGCGATGCGCGCCGTCGCGAGGACGTCGCCCTTCGCGATCCGGCCCTCGACGATGCGGGCCAGGGTCGCCGGCAGCATGCGCACAGCCCCCCGCGCGACGCAGACGCGCCGCGTGATCGGCTTCGCGCCGACATCGACCATGCGCGCGCGTCCCTGCGCATCGAGATGCGTCAACCCGTCCACGGATTCCCCCTCGCCGAGTCCCGACCGACGGCGGCGCCCCGAGTGCTCTGCGCACTCATTTTCCCAGCCAGTCGAGCATGTCCTGCCAGATCGCTACGCGCTCCGGCTCGTTCCAGATCTCGTGGCGCAGCGAAGGATAGACCGAAAGTCCGCTGCGTTCGGCAATCGCCGGCGCGAGCCCGGCATGAAAGCGCCGGCTCCCCACCGCGGGACAGATCGGATCGGCCTCGCCGTGCAGGATCAAGATCGGCCGCTCGATCCGGTCGGCCGCGTCGCGCACCCGCCCGAGCATCGAGAACAGGCCCGCCGCGAAGCGCGCGCTCATGCGGTCCTTGATCAGGGGATCTGCGAGGTAGCGGCGCACGACCTCAGGATCCCGCGACAGGCCCGCCGCATCGAGCCCCGTCGACAGCCCGAGACGCGGCGCCAGGAACGAGAGCACCCGCGCCGCGACGAGGCGAAACGAGCGGTCCGCCGCGCCCTTCGTATCGAGGTCGAGCAGCGCGCCCGACAACACGATCCGATCGACGTCGGGTCGCCGGAAGGCCGCCGTCGCCGCGGTCACGAGACCGCCCATGCTGTGACCCGCGAGCACGATCGGGAGCCCGGGATGCTCGGCGCGGACCCGCTCGACGAAGGCGGCGAGCTCGTCGAGGAGCCGCTCGAAGCGGTCGACATGGCCGCGCGGGCCGGGCGTCCGGCCGTGGCCCGCCTGATCGTAGGCGTGGACGGCGAAACGGTGGGCTGCGAAATGCATCGCCATCTCCTCGTAGCGCCCGGCGTGCTCGGCGTAGCCGTGGACGAGGATCAGGACTCGCTCGGGCTCCGGCGGGAGCCACGCATAGCAGTAACGCTCACCCCGATCGGACAGGGCCTGCTGGCCTTCGCGGCGTCGTACGAGAGATTCCATTCAGGAAGCGCTCGCGCCGCGCACCCGCGCTCGCGCCCGCTGCACCTTCTCGAGATAGGCGACCCCGCGGATCTGGTGCCCCCAGAAGTAGGAGGAGATGCCCCGCTCCTCCCCGAGCCTGCGGATGTTGTCGGCGAGGATCGAACAGCCCGCATTGATGTTGCTCTCGATCGTCGCCAGATTGCCCGCCAGCTCGAGCTTCGCCGCCATGTGCGGCATGACCTGCATCAGACCGACGGCGCCCTTGTCGCTCTCGGCCCAGGGCCGGGCATCGCTCTCGACGAGTAGGATGGCGGTGACGAGGTAGGGGTCGAGCGAATGGCTGCGACTGCTGCGCAGCACGGCCTCGATCACGCGCTCCTGCTCTTCGTGCGAGAGCGAGGAATTGCGACTTCGAAGATGGGCCCTGAGCGCCTCCGTCACCGCGGGCCGGGCCGCCTCGATCGGATCCTCGGCCATCGCGGCCGCCGGGGGACGCCGGAGCCCGGCCACCGTGCCGTCGAGAATCAAGAGCGCCGCGAGCACGACGAGTCCCCAGGTCGCCGCACGCCGGATACCGATCGCCACGGGCGGAAGCGACCCCGGGACGCCACCCGGGTTCTCGTGCTGACGCGATCGCATCCCCTCGTGCCCCCCGCGCACGCGTTCCAGACGACGGTGCGCGGCCAGAATACAGGGGCACGGCAGGGGGAGCCATGCGCGCATCGATTCGATTGCCCGCGCGGGTCGGCTCGCGTACCGTGCGCGCCACGCGAGGCGCGATGTATCCGATTCTCTTCGAGCTCCCCTTCCTCGGTTGGCCGATCAGCAGCTTCGGCGCGATGATGGCGATTGGATTCCTGGTCGGATACTGGATTGCGCTGCCGCGCATGAAGGAAGAAGGCCTCGAACCCGAGGCCACCGCCAACCTCCTCATCTACATCATGTTGGGCGGCGTGTTGGGCGCGAAGCTCTACTACGCGACGGATTTCTGGCTGCGCGAAGGGGATCCGTTCTTCGCGTCGCTGTTCTCGCGCGGCGGCCTCGTGTTCTACGGCGGGCTGATCGGCGGCGCGCTCGGCGGCTACATCGGCTGCCGCACACTTGGCGTCCCGGCCCTTCCCTTCGCCAATGCGGCCGCGATCTCGCTGGCCGTGGGCCAGGCGATCGGGCGCATCGGCTGTTTTCTCGTCGGCGACGATTACGGCCGCGCCACGGACCTGCCTTGGGGCGTGGCGTTTCCGGAGGGTCTGCCGCCCGTCCATTACCCCGTCCATCCAACGATGCTCTACGAGACGCTCTGGCTCGTGCTGGTGAGCGGCTACCTCTGGCTGCGGCGGAAGCACAGCCGGTCCGTGATGGGCGAGTATCTCGTGCTGAACGGAATTGGGCGGGCCGTGATCGAGCACTGGCGCCTCAACGCGCGCGTGGCGCTCGAGCTTTCCGAGGCGCAGTGGATCGGGGTCGGCCTCGTCGTCTTCGGAGCGGTCCTGATCGCGCGCGGCCGGCCCGTCCGCACCACCGCCTAACTCGCCGTCCCCTCGATCCGCTGCTGCAGGGCCTTTGCGCGGGCCACCCAGGTCGCTGCCTCGGGGTCGTCGCGCAGGAGCGGCCCCAGGCGGCCCAGCACCGAGCCCGCGAGGCGCGCGAACTCGCGCTCGAGGACATGGCCCTCCTGGTCCGCCCAGCTGGACAGGGTCTCGATCGAGCGCGCATAGCGGCCGTCGAGGACCGCCTGCATCCCCTCGGCGTAGAGCTCGAGCTGGCGGATCTCGCTCGCGGGGGCGTCGGGCTCGGCCTGCGCCCGCCGAAGGGTCTCGAGGGCCTCGACGTAATACGCGCTCTCGAGGAGCGCCCGTGCGCCCTCGATCAATCCCGTCACGGTATTGCCGTGCATCGCCTGCAGGAGGCCCGCGAGGCCTTCGGGAAAGGTGCCATCGACCTGGTCCTTGCGGGCGAGGAGACAGCGCGTCACCCGCCGATCACCCGCCCGTTCGAGCAGCAGCCGGCGCAGCTGATCCCGCGTCTGGGAGAGCAGCACGCGCACCTCGGCCACGACCTCGCCCTGGCGCGCCACGCTCTTGCCGAGGATGCGGTCGAACTCGACGATCAACGCCTCGGACTCCTCGTCCGCCGCCTCGCGCAGGAGCGCCACGCGCGGCCCGTACACGTCGCGTTGATACAGGCTCTCGCGCAGCTTCATCGCCTCGTGGAAGAGCGATCCGAGTGCCAGGTCGAAGAGCGCCTCGTGTCGGACCACCTCGCTGGCGAACTCGTCGGTGCGGAAGAGCGCATGGCTCTTCTCCTTCATCCGGAAGAGCACGGCACCCTCGTCGTCTCCCACCAGCTCGCGGATCTTCGCGAAGGGGATGTCGTCGATCCCGTGGCGGGCGAATAGCTCGACGAAGGCCGTATAGCCGGCCAGGAACTCGCGCAGGAGCTGGACGAAGTCGGCCGATTGACCCGCCGGGTCGCGACTGGCGGCATTCCTCGATGCACTCAATGCGCAGACCTCGGGGCATCTCGGGGTTGACGGGCCGCCGGACAGGCCGGGAGCGCGACGAGCCCCCCGGCATGAGGCCGGCGAGAGTAGGAGACACGGCTCCCGCGGCCAATGCTCGGTTGTTCCGACCCGCGCCGTCTCCTAAGTTCCAGTCCATCCAACCACGCCGAACGCGCGCCCCGGGGCCTTTCTGGGCGTCACCTCGGAAAGAGCCCCTCGAAAGGAAAAATGGCGATGACCCAACCGGAACGCGAGAGCATGGAGGTCGACATCCTCTTCGTGGGCGCCGGCCCCGCGACCCTCGCCTCTGCCTATCACCTGATGAAGCAGGTCGAGGCCCACAACGAGTCCTGCTCGCGGACGGGGCGGGCTCCAATGGATCCGCCGACGATCCTGGTGATCGAGAAGGCCGCCAACGTCGGGGACCACCAGCTCTCCGGCGGCGTGATGAACCCGCGTGCGATCAAGGAGCTGATGCCCGACTACAAGGAGCAGGGCTTCCCGATCGAGTACACCTGCACGAAGGACTATTTCTGGCTCTTCACGCGCAAGGGCACGATCAAGTCGCCCATCACGCCCCCGATGTTCCAGAAAAAGGGCTACCACGTCGTCTCGCTCTCGAACGTCGTGAAATGGCTGGCTGCGAAGTGCGAAGAGGTCGGCGTCGAGATCTATCCGGGCTTCGCCGCCGCCGAGATCCTGACCGAAGGGGATCGTGTCATCGGTGTCCGCACCGGCGACATGGGTGTCGACAAGCACGGCAAGCCGAAGGCCAATTACCAGCCGGGGATGGACATCTTCGCGGGCGTCACGGTGCTCGGCGAGGGCGTGCGCGGCTCGTGCACGAAGCAGCTGATCGACCGCTTCGGCCTCGAGGGCCCGAATCCGCAGACCTACGAGACCGGCATCAAGGAGATCTGGCGCGTCAAGCCGGAGAAGCACCAGCCCGGGCGCGTGGTGCACGGCTCGATGTTCCCCGACTTCTTCGGGCAGATCAACGGCATGTGGCTCTACGACATGAAGGACAACCTGATCTCCTTCGGCTACGTGACGTCGCTCTCGTCGGAAGATCCGACGAACGATCCGCACCGCGCCGCCCAGGAGTTCAAGCGCGACTCGCCCTTCATGCGCGATCTGCTCGAGGGCGCCGAGCTCGTCCGGTACGGTGCGAAGTGCATCCCGACGGGCGGCCTCTACGCGCAGCCGAAGCTCTACACGAACGGCGCGATAATCGTCGGCGACTCGGCGAGCATGCTGAAC